>JAICOJ010000106.1 GCA_025930755.1 Gemmatimonadaceae bacterium | reverse complement strand
CTCCTTCCTGAAGGAAGTGTGGGCGATGTCGCTCACAGCTATCGTCAGTCGATTATTCACCTCGACGACATGCGCTGTCAAGTTGTTGGCGGTTAAGAACTTACAAATGGGCGGCGAGCGTATCAGCGTGCGGTGAATGCGTGGCGTGCTTCGCACAGTATGCGGCCGCCGGCCTCTCCCCCACAACCGACCCGTCGATCAGGCGCGCGTTAGGTGGGAGCTCAAATGCGGTTCCGGATCGCGTCCGGCGTCAGGCGCTGCAAGTATCCCGCGAGCACCGTGAAATAGTCCGTGAGCAGCAGCACGCCGACGAGGATGAGCAGCACGCCGCCGGCCCGACTCACCCACATCATGTGCCGCCGCACGCGCGTGAAGAACGAGATGAAATGATTGATGGCGAGCGACGCCGCGAGAAACGGCACGGCGAGCCCCATCGAATACGCCGTCAGCAGGCCCAGCCCGCGACCGAGATCGGCCGAGCTCGAGGTGTAGATGAGTATGGAACCGAGAATGGGGCCGATGCACGGTGTCCACCCAGCCCCGAAGGCGATCCCCACAAGCACCGTCCCGAGATATCCGATCGGCTTGTCGGCCAGATGCACGCGGCGCTCCCGCGCGAAGGCAGCGATATTGAACGCGCCGAGCAGGTAGAGGCCGAAGATGATGACGAGGACGCCGCCGACGCGGGTGATCCACTCGCGATACACGAGGAGCGCCCGGCCCAGCACGGTGGCGGTTGCACCAAGCGCGAGGAAGATGAGCGTGAAGCCGAGGATGAACAGCAGCGAGTGGATGAGCGCGAGGCGGCGCGTCTTCTGCACTTCCTCCAGGCTCAATCCGGTGATAAACGTCACGTAGCTCGGAATGAGCGGCAGAACGCACGGCGACAGAAAGCTCAGCAACCCGGCGGTAAACGCGATGACGATGCCCAGCGAGGCTGTTTCTTCCATGCAGGCTCCAAGGGTGGAGCGCCGGCGCCGCAAGCGCATGGGCCGGGTGCTCCGATGGTACTACTCGCTCAAATACGGTGCCTTCCGTCGCGAGCGACGACCACGCGATGAACGGCGCGGGCTCGTCGCGCTCCAGATCGATGCGCTCGCCTACTCCGACCTGCGGCGCGCCCTCGACCTCGGCTACTGTCCGACGATTGCGAGGCTCCTGGATGAGGAAGGCTTTCACCTGCGCCGGTGGTTTTCCGGCCTTCCATCGGCGACTCCGTACTGTCAGGCGGGGATCTTCCACGGTGAGAATGACCTCATCCCCGCCTTTCGCTTCTATGACCGCAAGGCGCGCCGCATCATCACCTGCAACGCGCTGGACGGCGTGCAATATATTCGCGATCGCATTCATTCGCCGGGGGCGCTCGCGGGCGGGTCGAGCTACGTGAATCTGCTCGATGGCGACGCCGACACGGTGGCGTTCACGATCGCGACGCGCGAAAGATCATCGATCTTCCGGCGCCTCGGCGGTCTCCGCATGGCGCTGCTGATCCTCGTCCACCCGGTTCGCGTCGCTCGCATGGGACTTCAATCGGTGGCCGAATGGCTGCGGGAGGAGGTCGAGCGATTGCGACACGAGCTCGCCGGCAAGGCCACGCATGCCGAGGGGATTTTTCCCTTCCTGCGCGTCTTCACGAACGTCGTCGTCCGCGAGCTGCAGACGATGGCGATCATGCTCGACATCTACCTCGGCGTGCCGGTCATCTACAGCACCTTCATGCAATACGATGAGCTCGGTCACCACTTTGGTCCCTCGAGCCGGGTGTCGCTCGCCGATCTGCGCCGCACGGATGCGCGCATCAAGGAGATCTACCGCATGATCGGCGCGGTCAGCTCGCGGCCGTACGACCTCGTCATCCTGTCGGATCACGGCATGACGCCCGCCTCGAGCTATCGCGTGCGTTTTGGCGAATCGCTGGGCACGACCGTGCAGCGCATGCTCGAGGGGGAGGCCAGGGAGCTTGGGATTACGCCGCTGTCCAGCCTCATGAGCGTCGCCCCGCCCGATGAATACGTCGACGTCGGCGCGCAGATCGTCGACGAGGCGGCTGCGGCCGCGGACGAGAAGCACGTGCGCACCGGTCGTGTGCTTCGCGGTGTTCGCGACTGGTTGCGGAGCCGCTACGGGGTGCGGGAGCTGCTCTGGCCCCAGAAGTATTGGGTCAGCCAGCGCCATGAGGTCGTGGTCACGTTCAGCTCATCGCTCGCGCACGTCTACTTCGCCGACTCCGACACGCCGCTCACACTGCCGGAAATCGCGCGCGACCGGGGACGGGCGCATCTCTACGCGTCGCTGCTGGCGCATCCGGGCATCGGTATCCTCTTCGCACGCCTGAAGGACGGTGTGCACGTGCAGACTCCCACAGGTCGCGCGATGATCGTCGGCGAGCAGCTCGAGGTGCTCGAAGGCGCCAATCCCATGGAGCGATACGGGATGGAGCCGTGCGTCCTTCGCGCAGTCGCCTCGCTCGTCAGGCAGGGCAACGCCGGGGACATCGTCATCTTCGGGGCGTACGACGGCTACGACATCATTTCCTTCGACGACCAGGTGGGCGCACACGGCTCCGCCGGCGGCGACCAGGTCTGGCCCTTCCTGGTGACCCCCGCCCAGGTCGATGTCTCGACCGAGCGCATCGAGGACGCGAGGGACATTCATCGGGTCGTCATGATGAAGTGGGCGAAGCAGGAAGGAGGAACGAGGAACGAGGACGCACCAGCCCGCAGCGTCGCCGTGTGAGGCTAGATCGCGCTTCCTCGTTCCTCGTTCCTCGTTCCTCTGCACACGCCACAGACCCCCTCGATGACGAGCTTGTGCCGCGAGCGCACGAAATCGTGCTGCTCCGCGATCAGCATCGTCATCCGATCCAGGCGCTCGTCGCGAAACTCCACCACCCGGCCGCACACGGTGCAGATCACGTGCTCGTGGTTCGGCTCATCGCGCGCCGGTTCGAAGCGCCGAAACCCCTCGCCGAAGTCGCGCTCGACGACGAGGCCCGACCGGACCATGACGTCGAGCGTGCGGTAAATCGTCGCGGTGCCCACCGCCGCGCCGCGCGCCCAGAGCTCGCGCTCGATGTCGTCGGCGGACACGTGACGGTCACTGCACAACACGACCTCGGCAATGGCTTGCCGCTGCGCGGTGACGGGCAGGTTGTGATCGCGCAGGTACGCGAGAAACGATTCTATGGCCGAGGCGCAGTCCACGGCTCCACGACCAGCGCCTGCCGAAACGATTCGCCGGTGAGCCGCTCAGGCTCGTCGTCCTCGCCCGCGCGCCGCAGCACCCCGCGCACGACCGCCTCCACCGCCGTGAGCGGCGCATCGGCCTCCGCGGTCACCGTGGTTTCCCATCGGCCGCGATCGGGCCCCTTGAGGACGAGTCGATACCGCGCGGAATAGACGATGTGACGCGTGACCGCGGGTGATTCGACATCCTCGGCGTGCACCTCCGGCTCCACGGCCACGACGGCGACCCCCGTCTCCTGGCCGCTCTGCCGGATGGGGCGAAAGACGCGCACCTCCTCCACGCGCTCGGGCGCGACCTGGTCGGCGATCGCGAGCAGGAACCGGCGCCGTGTGTCGTCGGTCATCGCGTGGCCGCTGACTGCGTATCCGTCTTCAGCGCGGCACGCCCCGCGATCTCGCGCTCGACGTACAGCCTCAGAATGTGCATGAAGTCCTGCGCATTGGTGACGACGCCGAATGCCTGGTGCGTGCCGCGATCCTTGAGCTTGCTGACGACGAACTCCGAGGAATCGACGCAGATCGTCGGCAGCTCGCGCAGGGAACCGTCCTGCTCGGTGACGAAGGCGGGCAGCATGTTGCCGGTCGCGATGGCGTGCAGCGCCGTCGCGATGAGGATGGCCATCGTCGCGCGGATCGCATGCAAGCGCATGGCATCCTGCGCCTCGAGATTGTCGGTGATTACGCCCGGCAGCGGACCGTCATCGCGTATCGACCCGGTGAGCACGAAGGGGACGTTGTGGACGACGCATGCGTGCATGATGCCGTCCGTGATGATCCCCTGCTCCACCGCCGCGGCGATCGAGCCGGCGGCGCGCACCTTGTTGATCGCCCGCATGTGCAGGCCATGTCCGCCGGTCGTCGCTTCGCCGCTCCCCGTCATGCCGAGCGTGGTCCCAAAGATCGACGCCTCGATGTCATGGACGGCGACCGCGTTTCCCGCCAGGAGCGCGCCGACGAATCCATTCGCGATGAACCAGACCATGTCGGTGCGCGCGCGCGAATGGACGAGCGCGGGCCCGGTGACCCACACCGGGTACCCACCGCGATCCCGCTCCTCGACGAGAATGCGCGCCATCAACCCGTAGTCGATGGGCTTCTCGCGCGAGACTTCGCTGGTCATGAACTTGAACTCTCCCCCCACAGCGTCGCCGAGGAAGGCACCAGCATGCACGTAGATCCCCTCGCCGCCGTCCTCACGCACGCCGACGGCGACTGGGTCGCCCTTCTTCACGCGCCGTCCCTCGCGCACCCAGACTTCGCCCGCCTTGTCGCGCACGAGCGCCGCGTCCATGCGCGGCTCGCGCGGCATGCGCCACGTCCCGTCGACCTTCACATAGGTGGGCAGGTTGGTGGTCGAGAAGAATCCATCGGGCAGCACGCCGTCCGCGGGTGCCGGCGCAAACCGGGCATCGGACGACTGTGCAAAGCGGGGCGCCGTGAAATCAGGGTGTGAAAACGAGGGCACGGAAACCGTAGGGGCTCATTGCAATCTCGGAAGGCTCGCGAGGACGCGTACGAAAGATGGCTTCGCGCGGCGGGGGGATTCAACCATCATTCGTAGAGATCCTTCGGATCCACGGCCGCGAGCTCCACGAGGAACTCGGCGACGCGGCCAACGACCGCCTGCGTATAGCGCGCGCCCTTCTCGGCCGATGCTCGCGAGGGGTCGCCGATCCCCGTGTCGACGGTCACCCTGGTCCAGGCGCGAGGTGCCCATGCCCACCCCTCACGCATTCCGACCGGACGCGGCCGCTTGGCGGCTCCCGGACCTGCCTCGCCGAGCGGTCGAACCAGATCCGGCGCGACGTGCATCATCACACTGGTCTCGAGCTCGCCGGCGTGGTCACCCGACTTTTCGAAGTACCCGGCGGGATCGACGATCTTCCACCACTCGATCGCCGAGATGAATATCGGCGTCCGCGGCGAGAGCTCGCGAATCATCTGCCGGAAATCGTTGCCACCATGTCCGTTCAGGACAACGAGCTTGCGGATCCCCTGGCCCGCGAGTGCATCGACGACGTCACGCAGCACCGCGATCTGCGTCGATGGGTTCATGTTGATCGTGAGCGGAATGTCGAGCTGGCCGGTGTTGACGCCGAAGGGAACAGTCGGCAGCACGATGACCTTCGCTCCACGTTCCCACGCGATGCGAGCCGCCTCAGCTGCGAGCCGGTCGCATTGCACGTTGTCGGTGCCGTACGGCAGGTGGTAGTTATGCGCCTCCGTCGCGCCCCATGGAAGGATCGCGACCTCGTACCGGGTGGAGGACACGGTGCGGTACGTCGACTCGGAGAGAATGTAGGGGCGGGGCATGAGGTTCCGGGATTGCGGATAGACATGCGGACTGCGAACTGCGAATTGCGAACTGCGAGCTGCGAGCTGCGAACTGCGAACTGCGAACTGAACCTACTCGAGAACCCCTGGTGTGCCAGCGAGCCAGCTCGCAGTTCGCAGCTCGCAGTCCGCAGTCCGCAGTCCGCAGTCCCAACTGCTAAAGCAGCGAAACCGGATCCCGATCGATGACCACCCGCATGTCGTAGGCGGTCGGGACGTCGAAGCGCTCGAGGAAGTAGCGCAGCACTCGGGTCAGCGACCCGGGGTGATCCGACTTCAACAGGAAGTGCCACCGCCAGCGCCGCTTGATCCGATCGATCGGACATGGGGCGGCACCGACCACCGTCACCGGGAGATCAGGCGCGCTGATGATCAACTGTCGCAGCCAGTCTGCCGCCGCGATCGCAACCTCGGCCGCGGGCTCCTCGGCGAGGCTACTGACGATGACGTTGACGAGGCGCGTATAGGGCGGATACGACGGATTCCGGCGCGCCGGGAGCTCCTCCGCCACGAAGGAGGCGTAGTCGTGCGTAATGGCACATCGCACGGCGTGATGCGTCGGGATGCGTGTCTGAATGATCACCGACCCGCCCTTCGGCCCGCGGCCCGCGCGGCCGGCGACCTGGCTCAGCAGCTGAAAGCTGCGCTCCGATGCGCGGAAGTCGGGAAGATTGATCCCCACGTCAGCGTCGACCACACCAACCAGCGTGACGTTCGGAAAATCGAGCCCCTTCGCGATCATCTGGGTGCCGAGCAGGATGTCGACCTCCCCACGTCCGACCCGGTCGAGAATCTCGGCGTGCGCCCATTTGCCGCTCGTCGTATCCACGTCCATGCGTGCGATGCGCGCCGCCGGCCAGCGCTCGCCCAGGAGCCGTTCCACCTGCTGGGTGCCCAGGCCGCGCTGACGGACGGTGCTCCCGCCGCAGCGAACGCATCGCGTGACGAGCGGCGTCTGATACAGACAGTAATGGCAAATGAGCCGCTCGGGGGCGCGATGATAGGTGAGGGTGATGCTGCAGTTGGGACACGAGACGACGTACCCACAGTCGGCACACTGCACGAACGACGCGTAGCCACGCCGGTTCAACAGCAGGATGCTTTGTTCTTCGCGCTCGAGCCGCTCGTGGAGCGCACGCTCCAGGCTGTCGCTGACGACACTGGAAAACTCGGTCGCCGCCTCCGGCTTCTTTTTGCGCAGGTCGACCACGCTGACGTTAGGCATTCGCCCCGCCCCCACCCGCTCGGGGAGGGTGAGCAGGCGGTACTTCCCCCCGTCGGCGTTGTGCCAGCTCTCCAGGCTCGGGGTCGCGCTCCCGAGGACGACGATCGCGCCTTCGTCCCGCGCGCGAACGACGGATACTTCGCGCGCATGATATCGCGGCGTCTCCCCGTTCTTGTAGCTCCCCTCGTGCTCCTCGTCGACGATCACCGCCCCGAGGGTGTCGAGGGGGGCGAAGATCGCTGAGCGGGCGCCGACCGCGATCCGCTTTTCACCACGCTTGAGCGCGAGCCATGCGTCGTAGCGCTCGCCGTCGCTCAGCGCGGAGTGCAGGACGGCGATCCGATCCCCGAACACCGCGCGGAAGCGATCGACCGTCTGGGGAGTCAGCGCGATCTCGGGCACGAGCACGATCGCGGTCTGGTTCCGACGATCCACGATCTCTCGAAGCAGCTCGATGTATACGAGTGTCTTCCCACTGCCGGTCACGCCGTGAAGAAGAAAGACCTCGCCGGGCCTGGCAGCCATCAGAGCATCGATCGCGACGCGCTGCGGCGCGGAGGGCACGTGTCGCTCCGGCGCGAGTGGCCGGCGGAGCGCGAACGGATCGCGCTGGACCACGGACTCCTGGAGCGTCAGCAGCTGTTTTTCGACCAGAGCATCGAGGACGCCGCGCGAGACGCCGAGGTGCTCCATGAGGTGCGTCGCGGGGCTGCGTCCGCCCAAAGACTCGAGCAGCTCGTACAGGGCGCGCTGCTTGACGGCGCGGCCAAAGGTCTTGTCGCGCAGCTCGAGCGAGGGAAGGCGCCGCGTCAGGACCGCGATGCGCTCGGTGCGCTGCTCGGGCGTCGGTCGCGTCGCACCAGCGAGCGCGGATGGCATCGCCGACCGCAGGACGAGGCCGAGGGGAACGACGTAGTAGTCGGCGATCCATCGACACAGGGCGAGCATACGCTCGGCGAAGATCGGATCGGCGTCGGGAACGTCGAGGATGGGACGCGGACTCTTCACCCCCGTCTGATCCACCGTGCCCAGGCAGATCCCGACGGCGCGACGCTTCCGCACGGGAACGATCACGCGCGTGCCGGGGACCAGGGGATGGGCCGGCTCGTGATCGACCGCGTACGTGAATGTCTGAAAGACGGGGAGCGGGAGCGCGACCTCGACGAAGCGAGGTGCGGTCATGCTTTCGTGACGCCCAGCCCCGGCGCATCGCGCAGCGCGATCCGGCCGCCCGCAATCGACGCGCCGATGAATGGATCGTTGGCGACGAGCGCGGCGCCGTCGAGATCCGCGTAGTCGAGCAGCGGTGCCAGGTGGGCAGCCGCGGTAATGCCGAGACTCGTCTCGATCATGCAGCCGCACATGACGAGCATGCCATGTGTGCGCGCGGCCGCGATCATGCGAAGCGCTTCCCGCAACCCTCCGCACTTGGCCAGCTTGATGTTGATGCCATCGACGGCCCCGACGAGACGGGGGATGTCGGCGCTGGTGACGCAGGATTCGTCGGCGATGATCGGCAAGGGCGCGCGCTCCCGCACGAACCGCAGCCCCGCGATGTCGTGGGCCGGCAGCGGCTGCTCGACGAACTCCACGCCGTGACGCACCAGCACCTCCATCATCCGGAGTGCGTGCTTCGGCGTCCAGCCGGCATTGGCGTCGACTCGCAGCACTTTGTCCGGCGCGGCCTCGCGAACGGTGCGCAGAATCTCCTCATCGTGATCCGACCCCAGCTTTACCTTGAGAATCGGATACTCGGCGGCCTCGGCGACCTTTCGCTTGATGTCGGCCGCATCGCCAATGCCGATCGTGAAGCTCGAGCGCGGCGCGCGCGTCGGATCCAGCCCCCACATCTTCCAGAGCGGAACGTTGAGCCGCTTCGCGGCGAGGTCGTGCAGGGCGGCGCTGATCGCGCTCTTCGCCGCGCCGTTGAAGCGAATCGCGAGATCGAGCTGATGCTCTATCTCTTCGAGCGACCACGGGTTGATGCCGTCGATGGCGGCGGCGAGTCGCGGGAGAACGGCCACGACAGTTTCCGCGGTCTCACCGTAGAACTTGCTCGGCGATGCCTCACCCCACCCGTCGTTCCCGTCGGAGTCGGTGACGCGCACCCACACGACGGGAAACTCGCTCGAGCCACCCCGCGCGATCGTGAATGGATGCGTCGTGCGAAGCGTGAGGATCTCGTGCGAGATCTTCATGACCGCACGTTCGACGGTGTCGCGCCGGTGCGGCGCGGAATCCAGGCGGACCGCTGCTCATCGGCTGCCCCCGTGGCACCGAGAAACGCGATGAGTGCGTCGGCCAGGTCGTTGCCGCGCTGGTAGCGCTCGCCGGCCGCTTTCGCCAGGCACCGCATGACGATGTGAGCCATGGCGGCGGGGACGCGCGAGTCGACGACGTCCGGAGACGCCGGCTGCTCGTGGACGTGCTTGTAGCCGATGGAATAGGAATCCGCACCATCGAACGGCGGGAAGCCGACCAGCATCTCGTACAGCATCACGCCGACGGCGTAGAGGTCGCTTCGACCGTCGACCATCCGGCCCATTGCCTGTTCGGGCGACATGTAGTGAGGGGTGCCCATCGCCCGCCCCGTCCCGGTCAGCCGTGCGTGGAAGCGTGCCGTCGCGATCCCGAAGTCCGTGATGAGCGCGTTGCCGTCCTCGTCGAAGAGGATGTTGTCGGGCTTGACGTCGCGGTGCACGATGCCATGGCGGTGGGCGTAATCGAGCGCGACCGCCACCTGCGCGCACACGGCGGCGGAGCGCGGTACCGGGACGGTTCCGTCGCGCACGACGACGTCGGCGAGCGATCCGTTCGCCAGATATGGCATCACCAGGTAGACGACGTTGTCCACCTCGCCGTAGTCCATGATCGAGCAGATGTGCGGGTGCGACAGCTGCGACGATGCCTCCGCCTCGCGCTTGAAGCGTTCGCGCATCTCGGCATCGCGCGCGAGATGCGGAAGGAGCGCCTTGATCACCAGCGGTCGCTCCAGCACGGCATGCTGCGCGTAGTAAACGTTCGCCATCCCGCCCGTTCCGAGGCGGCGGTACACCCGGTACCGACCGCCGGTCGCGCGACGGATCGTGTCGAGCTCGTCGTCAGGCTTGGCGCCGGGCGCCTCGGGGAGATCGGGAAGATCCGCCTGGCATCGCGTGCACTTCGCGATCGAGGCACGATTCCACGTGCCGCATTCCGGGCAGAACATCTATGCCCCGAAATCCATCCGCACGAAATCGTACGGCGGCCAGGGGCCCGTGGTACGGAATCGAAGTCCCGCGGCTCGACGCGCCTGCTCCCGGACGCGCTCCTCGAAATCCGGGTACTCGGGGCGGTCGAGAAGGTACGCGCCGCTCAGAATCCGGCCCTCCTCGGGGCGGATGGGCAAGGCGGCAACCGCGAACTTGCGCAATGTGCGAAAGCACTCCGTTGCCAGAGACATGTGGTCGGGGTCGCTGGCATCGGCGTCATCCCCCGGAAGGTCGGAGACGTGCACGCGAGCCTCGCATCGGCCGTCGACGAAGTGAATGCCCTCGACCAGGGAGACGTAGTTCAGCTCGAGCCAGCGGCGCACGTGCTCCTCGGACTTGAAGACCGTTCCGCAGGGGGCCGGCAGGATCGTCTGGGCCCGGAAGACCGCTTCGACCACGCGCTGGCAGTCCGCCATCTCGTTGTCGTCGAGGGGCGGGATGGTATACGACGACGGACGCACGATGGCGCCGATGTCGCGGACCGCGACCACCGAGGTGCTGTCGACCAGTGGACGATCGTCGGCATGAGCGAGCGCCGCGACTCCATAGAGACGTAGACCGGCTACAGCCATTTCCGCCAGATGAGCAGGAAGAGCAGCACGCCCCCGATGGCGAGCTGAAGCGCGAGCATCAACCAGAAGCCTAACGGGCTGTCCGACAGGGGAATGTGCTGAAAGTTCATCCCCCACATCCCGCTGACGACGACGAACGGCACGCTGAGCGTCGCGATGACCGAGAGGCCCTTGGTGACCATGCCGAGACGGTTGGAGACCTGCGTGAGGTAGGCTTCCATCGTGCCGCCGAGGAGATCGCGCTGCGTCTCGAGCCCGTCGTTGATGCGCAGCACGTGGTCATACACGTCGCGGAAGTAGATCTGGGTCTCGTGCGACAACAAGGCGTTCGGACGGTTCGTGAGCAGGTTGAATACCTCGCGCTGGGGAAAGAGGTGACGCCGCAACGACAGAATCAGGCGCTTGACCTGCAGGATGTCCTGCAGCGTGTCCCGCTGAAAGCTGACGAAGACACGATCCTCGAATTGCTCGACCATCCCATCGATCCGCTCGAGCAGCGGGAAGTACTCATCGACGGCGGTGTCCATGATCAAATGCAACAGCCGCTGCGCGCCGCGGCCGAGAACGTCCGGGCTTCGCTCGAGGACCTCGGCGACGATCATGATGCTCCGCGCGCGCTCGCCGTGAACCGTGACGAGGTAGTTCGGCCCGAGGAAGAAATACAGGTTGAACGTCTCGAGATCGTACGGGTCGGGCGTCTCATCCTCGAAGCACACGCCGCGGACGATCATGAAGAGGTAGCCGTCGTATTCCTCGAGCTTGACGCGCGACTCCGGATTGAGAGTGTCCTCGATGGCGAGTGGGTGGAACCCGAATACCTTCTCGAGAACCGCCAGCTGGTGCCGGTTTCTGGAATCGACATCGACCCAGAGCTGTCCGGTGCCCGAGCGGACCACCTCGGCGAGCTCACGGGGGCCGAGGTCGCGTCGCATCGTGCCGTCGGCGTCGCGAAGCCAGCTGCGCGGGACCTTCCCCTCCACCGCCGTCACCGGCGCGGCGTTCGCCACCGTCATGCCGACCTCGCGTGTGGCCATTTCACACCCTTGATCAGCTGAAATCCAATCGCGCGCTCGCGCGACAGCTCGCGGAGCAACGTCGTTTCACGCTCCACGGCGCTGCGGGCCTCACGCCAGCCCCACACGCGCCATGCGCGTCCGAGGATCTGCATCTTCTGACGCCAGTTGAGCACGGGGGCGTACGCGGCGCTCGCGCCGGTCCAGCGCGCGCCCGAGGCGGAGCCCGTCGTCCAATCCTGCACCTGTACATCGACGACGCCGGCGTCGCGCAGCATCTGCTTCCACTCCACGAGAAGAAAGGGGCGCAGGCCGAGCCGCTCGATCAGCAACTCCCGCGCGCCAACGGAAATGTCGGAGCTCCATGTCGGCTGGAGAAGGACGACGGGCCCCATCGGCTTGGTCACGCGCACCAGCTCGGCGACCGCACGCGCGGGATCGCCCGACGAGGAGAGCGCGGGCTCGCCGATGGCGATGTCGAACACGGCGGTCTCGTAGGGCAGATCGTCGAGCGGGGCGCCCTGATAGTGCAATTGAGGTGCGTTGGCCAACGCTCGCGCACGTGTCTCCGCCCCTTCGATGGCATCCAGATCGGGATCCACGCCGGTGACGGATGCCGCGGTTCGCAGCGCCAGCCACTCCGCGGTGACGCCGTCGCCGCATCCGGAGACGACAATCTCCTTCTTCGGCGCCGCCTCCGTGACCCTCGCAACCTCTCGATAGAGGTCTTCGCCGGTCGCGCGCCAGCGGCCAAGCACCGCCATCTGGACAAGGCGGAGGACCGCCGGCACCGGCGGGACGCGCGGAGTTGCGCTCATGAGGGTCGAAATCTACCCCGGGCGCGGTAGGACGGGGAGGCAGGACAGGGGTCAGGGGTCAGGAGTCAGGGGTCAGGGGTGGAAAGGGCCGCGGCGCTTCGCGCCTGCGGCCTGATCAGATGAGCGCGGCAGCTTTGCTG
>JAICOJ010000261.1 GCA_025930755.1 Gemmatimonadaceae bacterium | reverse complement strand
TCGGCGAGCAGCAGCCGCTTCACCTTGCGCGACCCCTGCGAATTGACGCGCTCCCCGACGAGCAGGGGGGGTGGGTCTTGATGGAGAGTGATTGCCCGCATGGCGGAGGAAACACGCGGGATCCGATTGCGGATTGCGCGCTGCCCGGAGGGCTCCCGCGGATTGCGGATTGGTTTTGACTCGCCATCCGCAGTCCGCAGTCACGTCCCCCGTGTCTCCTCCGCGATGCGCGCGATCACCCTCCACCAGGACCCACCACCGCTCCTGGTCGGCGAGCGCGTCAACTCGCAGGGGTCGCGCAAGGTGAAGCGGCTGCTGCTCGCGGATGACTACGAAGGGATCGTCGCCGTCGCGCGCGACCAGGTCGACTCCGGGGCGCACGTGCTCGACGTGTGCGTGGCGCTCACCGAGCGTGCCGACGAAGCGGAGCAGATGGCGAAGGTCGTCAAGCTGCTCTCGTCGACCGTCGAGACGCCGCTCATGATCGATTCGACGGAAGCCAACGTCATCGAGGCGGCGCTCCAGCGCGTGCCCGGGCGGGCGATCGTCAACTCCATCAACATGGAGAACGGGCGCGCGCGCATCGAGGCGGTGCTGCCGCTGGTGAAGAAATATGGCGCCGCGGTCGTCGCGCTCACGATCGACGAGATCGGCATGGCGAAGACGCGCCAGCGCAAGCTCGAGATCGCCCGGAAGATCCACGACATCGCCGTCGATGAGTACGGGCTCGCCCCGGAGGATCTCATCTTCGACGCCCTCACCTTCACCCTCGCCACCGGCGATGCCGAATGGATCGACTCGGCCACCGAGACGATCGAGGGCATTCGCCTTATCAAGCGCGAGCTGCCGGGCGTCCTGTGCATCCTCGGTGTCTCCAACGTGAGCTTCGGGCTCTCGCTCGAGGCCCGGTCGGTGCTGAACTCCGTTTTCCTGCATCACTGCGTGACGGCGGGGCTCGACGCCGCGATCGTCAATCCCGCGCACGTCACCCCCTACGCCGAAATTTCGGCGGAGGAGCGCGAGCTGGCCGACGATCTCGTGTTCAACCGGCGAGCCGATGCGCTCCAGCGCTTCATCTCGCACTTCGATGTCGCCGGCAAGCGCACCGGCACGCAGGAAGCCGCCGCCGACCCCACAGCGACGATGGCGCCTGACGAGCGGGTCCACTGGCAGGTGCTGCACCGCAAGAAGGAAGGCATCGAGGACGCGCTCGACAAGGCGGGCGTGCGCGAGAATCCGGTGCGCGTCCTCAACGACGTGCTCTTGCCGGCGATGAAGGAGGTCGGCGACAAGTTCGGCGCCGGCGAGCTGATCCTGCCTTTCGTGCTGCAGTCCGCCGAAGTCATGAAAAAGGCGGTGAAGCACCTCGAGCAGTTCCTCGAGCGCAAGGAAGGCTACACCAAAGGCAAGGTCGTGCTGGCGACGGTGTATGGCGACGTGCACGACATCGGGAAGTCGCTCGTCAACACGATCCTCTCCAACAACGGCTACACCGTCTTCGACCTCGGCAAGCAGGTTCCCGTCAACACGATCATCGACAAGGCGGTCGAGGTCGGTGCCGATGCGATCGGATTGTCGGCGCTCCTCGTGTCGACATCGAAGCAGATGCCGCTGTGCGTGAAGGAGCTCGACAAGCGAGGCCTCAGGTTCCCGGTGCTGATCGGCGGCGCCGCGATCAACCGCCGCTTCGGACGACGAGCGCTGTTCGTCGACGGCGAGCGCGCCTACGAGCCGGGCGTCTTCTACTGCAAGGATGCATTCGAGGGACTGTCGACCGTCGAATCGATCGTCGATGAGGAGCGTCGCCCCGGTCTCGTGAGGCGCGTGATCGACGAGGCCCGTGAAGACGTGTTCCTTCATACGCAGGTCGGGAAGGACCAGAAGGCGGGCGACGTCGAGGACCGGCGCAGCGATGTGGCGGCGGACAACCCGATTCCGGCCCCGCCGTTCTGGGGCACGCGTGTCCTGCGGGACATCCCGATCGACGAGGTCTTCCGACATCTCGACCTCGACGAGCTGTATCGCTTGCAGTGGGGCGGGCGCGGGTCGGG
>JAICOJ010000028.1 GCA_025930755.1 Gemmatimonadaceae bacterium | reverse complement strand
TTGCAGGCGGCGTTGGCCCTCGCCGAGGATGCCGCCAAGGAGCCCCTGTCCGCGGGACGCGTCGGAGACCCGGTGGCGTGGCGGGCGGTGACGGATGCCACTCGGTGGGCCCGGACGCTGCGCGCGACCATCGCGAGAGAAGCGGCGACGGCCGATCCAGTACCGCTGCTGGAGCGCGTCGTCAGAGAGACACGCGAGACCGCCGATGCGCTTCGACGCGCCGGCGCCGCGCGCGAGACACTCGCGAAGGCGGTCGCGTGGCTCGACTGGGCGACGGCGCTCGCCGAGCGACACCGTGCCGAGCTGGCGGCGGTCGGCGCGAAGCCGTCATCGATGGGAGCGCCGATCGGGACGCTGGCAGCGGACTCCACCATCCTCTCCGAGCAGACGGGCCGCCTCGCGGTGTTGGCCAATCGCGCCCACGACTACGCGATGGAGATGGACTTCCGCTTTCTCTTCGACAGCCGTCGCAAGCTCTTCTCGATCGGGTACGATGTGTCGCGCGGCGGTCTCGACAACTCCTTCTACGATCTGCTGGCGTCGGAGGCTCGCCTGGCGAGCTTCATCGCCATCGCGAAGGACGACGTCCCGGTGGAGCACTGGTTCCGGCTCGGACGCACCCTCACGCAACGGTCCGGAGCGACGGCGCTCGTGTCGTGGAGCGGCAGCATGTTCGAGTATCTCATGCCGCTCCTCGTCATGCGGTCGTATCCGTTCACCTTGCTCGACCAGACGTATCAGGGAGCGGTGCGCCGCCACATGACATATGCGCACGAGCGCGGTGTCCCGTGGGGAATCTCCGAATCGGCGTACAACCTGCGGGACCGGGCGGGCACGTATCAGTACCGCGCCTTCGGCGTGCCCGATCTCGCGCTCAAGCGCGGACTCGCGAAGGATCTCGTCGTCGCCCCGTACGCCACGCTGCTGGCGATGCACGTGGAGCCGCATGCCGCGCTGCGTAACGCGGCGGCTCTCGAAGAGCTTGGTGCGCTCGGCAGCTTCGGCTTCCGGGATGCGCTCGACTGGACGCGACCCGAAGGCTCCCGATTTGGTGTCGTCCGCGCATTCATGGCGCACCATCTGGGAATGGGGCTCGCCTCGTTGACGAACATGCTGACGCAGCTGCGGTGGCAGCAGCGCTTCCATCGCGACCCGATGGTGCGCGCCGCCGAGCTCCTGCTCTTCGAGCGCATTCCCCGGCGATTCGTGTGGCAGGAGGCGCAGCAGCCGCAGTCGGAGGGCGTGCGAACACCGGGGGAATCCGAGCGCCCCGCGGTGCGCGAGTTCACGTCGCCCGACACGCCGCAGCCGCGTATCGCGCTGCTCGGCAACGCACCGTACGCGATCATGGTCACCGCAGCCGGCTGCGGCTACTCGCGCGCGAACGGTCTGGCGGTCACGCGGTGGCGCAACGACGGAACGCGCGATCACTACGGACAGTTCTGCTACGTGCGCGATCTCACCTCCGATCTCGCCTGGTCGGTGGGACACCAGCCGCTCGCCGCCCCCGCTGACAGCTACAGCGCGGTCTTCGCGCTCGACCGTGTGATGTTCCACCGCCAGGATGGCGATCTGGAGACGACGACCGAGATCGCCGTCGTGCCTGACGACGGCGCCGAAGTCCGTCGTGTCATCGTCACCAATCGCTCCGGTGAGGAGCGGCAGGTCGAGGTCACCAGCTACTCCGAAGTCGTCATCGGATCGATCGACGGCGACCGCGCTCACCCGGCGTTCACGAATCTGTTCGTCCAGACGGAGTGGCTCCCCGAGCACTCCGCGATCCTGGCGAGCCGTCGTCCGAGAGGCTCCACCGAGAAGACGCTTTGGGGGGCGCACGTCCTCGCGGTGGAATCGCACCTGCGCTCCGCGATCACGTGTGAAACCGATCGCGCACGATTCCTTGGCCGAGGTCGCACGCCGCGCGCGCCCGTTGCGCTCGACACACCGGGGCCGTTGTCGAACACCACCGGTGCGGTACTCGATCCGGTGTTCGCGCTGCGCGTGCGGGTGACGATACCCGCCGGTGGCTCGGCACGGGTGGCGTTCACGACCCTCATGGCGGAGAGTCGCGAACGCGCCATCGAGCTGGTGGATCGCTACGATGAGCCCTACGCGGCGCAGCGCGCGCTCGACCTTTCCTGGACACGTACCCAGGTCGAGCTGCGCGACCTCGGCATCACGCCGTCCGATGCCGCCTTGTACCAGGAGCTGGCCGGCCATCTCCTGCATGGGCATCCCGCGCTCCGTCCCTCGCCGCCCACTGTCACCTCATCGAAGCCCGCGCTCCAGTCGCTGTGGGCGATGGGACTCTCGGGGGACTGGCCGATCCTGCTCGCCATGATCGAGGCGCCGGAGGGATTGCCGACCGTCAGGCAGCTGCTGGACGCGCACCAGTACCTCAGGCTCAAGGGAATGACGTTCGACCTGCTCCTGGTCAACACGCGACCCGCGTCATACCTCCAGGAGCTGAACGAGGCTATCACGACGACCGTGATGTCCTCCGCCGAAGCGGGGCTCGTCGACCGCGGGGGCGGCGTTCACATTCGTCGGCGCGATATCATCAGCGAGGAGGACTGGGCCGTCGTGCGCGCGGTCGCGCGCGTCCACGTGCGGTGCGACGGTACCCGGCTCGACAGCGTGCTCGACTTGCCGGAGACGGGGCTGCGCGAGCCGTCCGTCGCACGATTGGAGCGGGCGGCCTACGCGATACGCCCGGCCCAGAAGGCCATACAGGCACCCACGGCGGTCGAGCACCAGTTCGACGCGACGGGAAATTACCGCATGACCTTGCGCGGTGATGCCTTGCCGCCGGCGCCCTGGGCGAACGTGATCGCCAATGAGCGCGCCGGATGCTGTATCACCGAGGCCGGCGCCGGCTTCGCATGGGTCGACAACTCGCAGTACTTCCGCCTCACGCCGTGGTACAACGATCCGGTGACCGATCCGCCGGGCGAGGTGCTCTACATCCGCGAGGAAGACAGCGGGGCCCTCTGGACCCCGACCCCCACGCCGATTCGCCACGAGACGGAGTACGTGGTGACGCACGGCGCCGGCTTCAGCACCTTCCAGCACGTGCATCGCGAGGTGGAATCCATGCTGCACGTCGGCGTGGCAGAGCGTGACCCGGTGAAGATCACGCGGCTCCGACTGACGAACCGCACGCGCAAGAAGAAGCGCCTAACGGTCACCTACTTCGCCGAGTGGACGCTCGGCGTCCAGCGCGAGCACACGCAGCACCAGGTGGTGACCGATTACGACCGGAAGCTGGGCGCCATACTCGCGCGCAATATGACCGATGCGCCGTTCGCGGGGATGGTGGCGTTCGCGGCGCTGAGCGAGCGCGTGCACACGTGGACGGCCGATCGGCGCGAGTTCCTCGGGCGTCATGGCGACGCGAGCGACCCGGCGGCGCTGCGGGAGGCGGGGGCGCTGCTCCACGAGACGGCCGGGGCGGCCATCGATCCGTGCGCGGCGCTGCAATGCGTGGTCGATCTCAAACCGGGCGAGACGCGTGAGATCATCGCGCTGCTTGGCGCCGATCACGGCGAGGCGGCCGTTCGTGACCTGCTCGGCCGGCACCGATCCGTCCAACAGGCCGCGGCCGAGCTCGACCGACAGCTCGCGTCGTGGGACCGCCTGCTGTCGGCGGTCGTCGTCAAGACACCCGATCCCGGACTGGATGTCATGGTGAATCGGTGGCTCCTGTATCAGGCGCTCGCCTGCCGTATCTGGGGACGCTCGGCCGTCTACCAATCGAGCGGTGCGTATGGATTCCGCGATCAGCTACAGGACGTGATGGCCCTCGTCTACGCCGAGCCGGCGATCGCGCGCGCGCACATTCTGCGTGCCGCGTCGCGGCAGTTCGTCGAGGGCGACGTGCAGCACTGGTGGCATCCGCCCGAGGGACGCGGGATTCGAACCCGCTTCTCCGACGATCTCGCCTGGCTCCCGCTCGTCGTCGATCACTACGTGCGCGTCACCGGCGATGCGAGCGTGCTGGACGAGAGCGTTCCTTTCCTCGAGATGCGGCCGCTGGCGCCTGACGAGCACGAGGTGTTCGATCTGCCGGGGATCTCGGCGGAGCGCGCCACGGTCTACGAGCACTGTTTGCGAGCGCTTCGTCGCGCCGCGACCAAGGGTGATCACGGCCTGCCCTTGATCGGCATCGGCGACTGGAACGACGGCATGAACCGGGTGGGGATCGAGGGCAAGGGCGAAAGCGTGTGGATGGGCTGGTTCCTCGCCACGATCATGCGGTCGTTCGCCAGGTACGCGCGCGACCGCGGTCATGCGGGCGTGTGGGAATGGCTGGAGACGACCGCGAACGAGTACGTCGCCGCCGTCGAGGGAACGTCATGGGACGGTGAGTGGTATCGCCGGGCGTACTTCGATGATGGAACGCCACTCGGATCCCACGCGAACGATGAGTGCAAGATCGATTCGCTGGCGCAAACGTGGGGCGTGATCTCCGGCGCCGCCGATCCCGAGCGCGCGCGCACCGCCATGTCGTCGCTCGAAAGGCACCTCGTCGACAACCACCACGGGATCATCAGGCTGCTGACGCCGGCGTTCGACAAGACGCCGAACGATCCCGGCTACATCAAGGGCTATTTGCCGGGGGTGCGCGAAAACGGGGCCCAATACACCCACGCCGCGCTGTGGGTGGTGCTGGCCACCGCGATGATGGGCAACGACGAGCGGGCCCTCGCGCTCTGGCAGATGATCAATCCGCTCTCCCACACGGGGGATGCGACCGGCGTCGCCACCTACAAGGTGGAGCCGTACGTCGTGGCCGCCGACGTGTACACGGCGGAGGGACACATCGGCCGCGGCGGATGGACCTGGTACACGGGCTCGGCGAGCTGGATGTACCGTGTCGCGCTCGAGGCCATCCTCGGGTTCCGCAAGACCGGGGACACGCTGCGCCTCGAGCCCTGTGTCCCGAGTGGCTGGCCCGGATTCACGATCGAATACCGGTATGGGGCGAGTCGGTACACGATCGAGGTGAAGATGTCAGGGGACGCTCCCGGCGTGACCGTCGACGGCCGACGCATCGAAGGTGACGCGATCCCGCTGGTCGATGATGGGCACGGGCACAGCGTCCTCGTCGAGGTGCGCCAATAAGCAACGCAGAACGGCCGCACTGCGTAACCACAGAGGCATAGAGACACAGAGAAGGGCGAAAAGCGACTACGGCCGTTCGCCCTTATCTGTGTCATTGCCGTACGACCGTGCCGCGCTGAGCTACCGCTCGAGCCTATACCCCACCTTCGAGACCACGCGAATGTGCCTCGGTCTCCGCTGATCGGCTTCGAGCTTCCGCCGCAGCGCACACACGTGCGTGTCGATGGTTCGGCCCGAGGCAGCGACCTCACTTCCCCATACTTCGCGCGCCAGCTCTTCCCGTGAGGCCGCCGCGCCTTCGCGGCGAAGGAGTGCCACCAGCAGGTCGAACTCCTTGGGGGCGAGGTGAACGTCTACGCCCTCACGGCGAACGGTGCGGGCGGCGAGGTTCACCTCGATCGCGCCGAAGCTCAGACTGGTGGCGTCATCCTCACGCGGCGACTCGGCGCTGGCGGCCTCGCCGACTTCCTCGACGTTCGCGCGCGAGATATCGACTCCGCCCCGCTGGAGCAGCTGAACGACGCGGTGCAGCTCGAGCTCGTTGAGCGTGAGCGCGAACCTGACGAGTGGAGCCTGTGAGGCTCGATCGAGCGAGGACGCGAAGGGCAGCACCGACGCCGCGCCGGGCTGACGACTTGCATTGGATAACTCGCCGTTCGCACGTCGCAACGAGTACTCCGTGAATGCGATGGCCATGACTCACTCTCTGGTTTCCTCGTGTTCGACACTACGAGAGTGATCGAGGGTTTGCTTCATCGCATGACGGAGATGTAAAGAAAGTACTGCGCACTGCGTACTGCGTACCAAAACCAAACAGGCGCAAGTACGCAGCACGCAGTCCGCAGTACGCAGCCTTTCGCCCTTACGCCTCCAGCCGATACCCCGCCTTCCACACGGTCAGGATGTGTCTCGGCTCGGCGGGGTTGTCCTCGAGCTTGCGGCGGAGCTCGCGGATGTGGATATCCACGGTGCGTGTCATGACGGCGGTCCGGTGTCCCCACACTTCCTTGAGCAGCTCGAATCGTGAGGCGACCGCACCACGCCGGCGCACCAGAGCGAGCAGAAGGTCGAACTCCTTGGGCGTCAGCGCCACCTGCGAGCCGTTGCGAAGCACGGTGCGCGACGACGGAATGATCTCCACACTCCCGAACTTCTCGTTCGCCGTTTCCTTCTTCTCCGGCGCCCGCGCGCGGCGCAGCAGCGCATTCACGCGCGCCAGCAGCTCCAGCACGCCGACGGGCTTCGTCACGTAATCGTCGGCGCCAAGTCGGAAGCCGAGCACCTTGTCAGCCTCCTCCCCACGCGCCGTGAGGATGAGCACCGGCATCTCCCGACCCTCCTCGCGCAGCGTCCGGAGCACGCGATACCCGTCGAGCCCCGGGAGCATCAGGTCGAGAATGATGACGTCGGGGTTGCGATCGCGCGCGGCGGTGAGCCCCGTCGGTCCGTCGTTGGCGACGGCAACCTCATACCCCTCCACCTCGAGGCTCGTGCTGAGTCCGAACGCCAGGTCCGCGTTGTCTTCGACGATGAGGATCTGCGTCATGGGTCAGATGGACACGGGTTCAGCGGGCGCGCGTTCACGTGACGTCGTCGTCTGCCCAAGGGCGCCCGCACCAGCGAGAGGCAGCGCGACGATGAATCGCGCACCGCGCGGGCGAGCATCCTCGACCCACGCGCGACCTCCATGCAGATCGACCAGCTCGCGCGCGACGGCGAGACCGATGCCGCTGCCGGCGACCGCCTTGGCGTCGCGCTCGAGCCGGTGGTATGGCTCCCAGATTCGCTCGCGCTCTTCAGCGGGGATTCCGGCGCCCTCGTCGATGACCTCGATGAGCAGGCGATCGGCCGCCGCCCGCGCACGCACCGTGATCGTCTGCCCGGCGGGCCCGTACTTCACCGCATTGTCCAGCAGGTTCAACAGGATCTGATGCAGCGCCGCGCGGTCGACGCTCGCCACCAGGCCGTCGGTGAGCTCGGCGTGCAGCGTGACGTCCTTCGCGCGCGTGAGCGGCGCGAAGGTATCGAGCACGTCGCGGATCTCGCGAGCGACCTCCGTGTCCTCCAGCCGCAGCCGGTTCGCGCGGCGCTCCGATCTCGCGAAGTTGAGCACGTTCTCCACCAGGTACGTCAGGCGCCGAGCCTCCTGATCGATGATGCGCGCCGAGCGACGGCGCTCATCGTCGGAGCGAAGCTTGTCCATCGTGAGGAGCTCCGCGAACAGGCGGATCTGCGCCAGCGGCGTGCGCAGCTCGTGCGAGACGCTCGACACGAAGTTCGTGCGCAGTCGCGCCAGCTCCTGCTGCCGGCGGAGATTGAGAAGCGCGATCAGCAGCAGGCCGGACGTGAGAATGAACAGCGCGAGCAGCATCGGCATGCGCGAGCGCGGCAAGCCGCCGACGACGAGCTGTCCGGCCAGCTCAGGGCGGATGGCGACGCGCACGTGCAGATTTCCGAAGCGGCTGCCGAGCGTATCCTCCCGCGCATACCGCGGCGGAAAGCGCGCGGCGGAGCGGTAGATCGCGTCGCCGGCGGGATCGTGAACGCTGATCGACAGGACGGAATCGCTTCGTAGCCCGCGCAGCAGGGACGGAGGCAGCAGGACCTGGCGGGCCACGATCTCGCTGAACAGCGCCTTGGTGAAATGCGTGGGATCGCTCTCGAACCCGTACGCCGCGACCGGACGTCCGTCGTAGTCACGAGTCAGCACGTAGCCGAGCATTCGCAGCGCGCCGTCGACACGTGCGACGATCGTGATATAGGCGTCGTTCGTCAGCACGATCGACATCTCGGTGCGGCCGTCGACCGATCCATACACGGTGCGCACCGGCTCTCCGGCGATCTCCGTCGCTGTGTAGTGGCCGCGGATCGTGTCACGCACCCACGCGGCGAGCTCGCGGGACACGGGAATGCCACTCGTCGCCAGTGTCGAATCCCGGAACTCGAATCGGAAGAAGAACCGCGTCGAATCCAGACACCCGCAGAACTGCGTCCGCCGAATCGCCGACTCGGCGAGGTCCGCCGGGGCGAGCTTTCCCTTCGACGCATCGCCGTCGGGCAGCCGGAGCAGCGACGGGACGAATGCCGACATGAGCGTTGCCTGCATGTCCGCGCGCGCGTAGCGCGTGAACTCCCAGGCGGCGAGGGAGGCATAGTCGTAGAGCGCCTGCTCCGCCGTTTCCCGATGGGACTTGGCGGCGACATGCGCCTGCCGCGCGAGCAGCGCGGTCAGGACGAGCGCGAACAGCAGCAGCGCGAGGGTGATCGTGGAGCGCGGCTGAGCCCGTAACGAACGACGGAGTCTAAAGATGGACACTTGTAAAGGGTTGGCGCTCGGCGCGTCCAGAGCAATAGCCCTAACGCAATCCGTACAGCCTCCAGGGGTCAGGAGTCAGGACTCAGGGATCAGGGGGTTTCAGGGAAGAGGTTTCAGGAGTTGCGCGTGCTGTTCTCCTCAAACCGTCACCCTGACACCCCCTGATCCATGATGCCTGATTCCTGACCCCTAGGTCACAGCCGGAACAGGTACGAAGCCTTCACGAAGAACCCGTCCGTGCACCGCTGGAGCTCCCCGAACTTGAAGGCGAGGGGCTCGTCCATGACGCTTCCGTAACCGGCGAAGACCACCGTGCCGGGGAGCGGCTGGTACGAGAAGAGGAAATCGCCGCGGAAGACGTTCGCCGAGGACGGCTGGGACCGGGAGTACGTCCCATCGTCATTCGGGATCAGCAGCACCCCGTTGGTGCGCGAGTCATCCCGCAGCGCGTCGACGTCCTCGGCGTCGTATTCACCGACCAGTCGCACGAACAGCGGGCGCGCGATCTGGTACTCCAGCTTCAGCCGCGGAATGCGACGGATGCGCACCGTGCTCCCGTCGGTGCGACGGTTGTACTTCTGCATGTTGTACGTCGCGTTCACGCGCATCTTCTCGGTGGGCCGCCAGTCGCCCTCCAGCGTTCCAATGAGGATGTCGGCGGAGGACCACTCGTCGAAATTCTCGTCCTTGCCCCATACGACGAAGAGGCTCGCCGAGCCGCGCTTCCATTCCGGCGTGCCGATCGTGAGCACGTAGTCGAGATTCGGAAGATCCGGGGTGCCCGTGAACGGAATCGTGTCCACCCCGCCCAGCGGCCTGGGTACTTCGATGAGAACCCCGGAGTACAGGTCGGGATCGTAGCCGAATGTCTCAACGAGCAGCGAGGCGCCCAGCGACCAGCCGCCGCGGAACGTCGTGGTCGTATTGAGGTGCGCTTTCTTGTCCTGCGCATCGCCGCCGCGCGTGAAGACGTCGTACTGCCAGGTGCCGAGCAGATTCAGCTCGGTGCTGAAGGTCTCGACGAGCGAGCCGCGCGCACCGAACGTCGTGAGGCGGTGCGAGAAGCCGGCGTTGGTGATGCCCGGCCGCGAGATGAATCCGCTGCGCGTGACGAATTCGGGATCGATGGCATTGAGACTGTAGCGAATGCCGAAACGTCGTCCGTTGCGGGCGAAGCGCGCATCCCAGAGCGGCGCGTTCCATTCGCGGCCCCCCTCATGGCTGAAGCTCTGCGCCCACTGGACGCGCGCATCGTAGATCTTTCCGAAGACGACACGCGCGTCGGCGTTGGCGACGCGGTTCCAGTCGCCGCCGACGACGCGGTCCGTGTACGCGAGCCCCACGCGCGACTGCGCGCCCACGTCGCGCTGCACGCGGCCGATGACGAAGCGCGGGCGGTGGCCGCGGGTCGTGGGAAGGTCGTCGTCGACAGCGGTCAGAAACGCGATGTCGGTTCCCGATACCTTGCCCGCCAGCTTCACCGCACCTAACGGCTGGACGATGCGACGCGTGTAGATGAGGTTGCTCGGCGTCCTGAACTGCTCGCTGCCATCGAGAAAGAACGGTCGCTTCTCGGAGAAGAAGAGCGCCGAGCGTGGATCGAAGGCGAGCTGGCCGGCGTCGGCCTCGATCTGGGAGAAGTCGGGATTGACCGTCCCGTTCATCGTCAGGTTGTTGGTGATCCCCCACCGCACATTCCCACCGACTTCGGGATTGTCAGTATCGGACGTCCACGTCCCATCTGCCGCGCGAGCGCCGACGGTGCGCGCCGTCACTTCCGGATTGACATCGAGCACGAGCCCGCGCCGAAGATCGGTCAGCCCCTCGATGTGGCCGGACTGCGCGAGGAACGAGGCCGCGTCGCGCTTCGCCGGCACCCAGGAGTCCTCGTAGCCGGAGTGCTGCACCCGTCGCAGGATGTGCAATCCCCACCGCTGCTCCGGACGTGATTGGTAGCGCAGCGTCTTGAACGGGATCCGGATCTCGATCTCGTACCCCTGCGCGGTGACGCGTCCCTTCGATTGAAAGACGAAGTCCGGATTGAGGTCGGCGCTCTCGCGCGCGACCTGCGCGGCACTGAACGAGCCCGCTCGCGTTCCACCCTGCTCGACGAGTGTGCCGTCGGCCTGTACGCCGAGCGGGTTGACGGCGAATACGGTCGCCTGACGACCGTCATCGAAGGTGCCGAGGAGGATCTGGATGTGATCGTCGGCGAAGATGCGGTCGCGGTCGGCGAGGGTGGCATGCACGCCGCCGTGCGCCTCGAACGCGCGGACGCCGAAATGGATCGCCGTCGGCGAGTACCACAGGAGAACCTGCGTCGAGTCGTTGGCGGCTACGCCGTCGACGGGAGCGAACTGCGAGAAGCCGGAAAGAACGACCGCCTGGGCCCATACCGGCTCGTCGAGCACGCCGTCGATCGACACGGCCATCTCGGAGCGTGGCGGACGGACGGCAGTGCGATCATCGCGTCCGGAATGGACGGTGGGCGTTGCGATGTTCGCGGCGGTCTGCAGCTGCGCGAACAACAGGAGGGGGACGAGCATCCGTACAAAGTGGGAAATATGGGTGAAGTCGGCCAGCCGGGGCCGGCACAACTCACCAAAACCGTACAGGACGAGTAGGAACGAGGAATGAGGAACGAGGAAGCTGATCGGTCAGTCCGTGACGGCTCAACGTCCTCGTTCCTCGTTCCTACTCGTACAACAGATATTCTCGCCGTATCGAAAGAAACTCTCTGGACTGCGCCTCCCAGTCGGCGAGCACCTGATTCAACCGGCCCTCGGCGATCGCCTTCCGAAGCGCGCCGGTGCCCGCCAGGCGATCGACGCCGGCGCCGCGTTCCTGCCATCGAAACTTGCCCGGATGCATGCGCCTCACGAGGTCGACGAAGAGCAGTACGGTACGCACCGGCCGGTAGACCTCGCGATCGGTCATGACGAACCGAATGGCCGGGATGGAGGCGTTGGGGTACTTCGCCGTGCCTCGCACCGACATGAAGCGAGTGGCCTCGAAGCGAACGCCGGGAAGGGCCATCGCATTCATGGAGTCGGCGACCTCGCGCGCTCGGAGCCAGGGCGCGCCTGCCTGCTCCAGCGGGCGATCGGTTCCTCGCGCTTCCGACAGGTTCGTCGCCTCGATGAACACGGTGCCAGGATAATGAATCGCCGTCTCCAGGCGGCGAATGTTCGGGGAGGGATTCACCCAGGGCAGTCCCGTCTCATCGAACCACATCTCGCGCTTCCAGCCGAGCATCGGCACGACAACGAGCTCGGCGCCAATGCGAAACCGATCATTGAACATCCGCGCCAGCTCGCCGATCGTCATGCCGTGGCGCAGGGCGATCGGATACATGCCCGTAAACGAGCGGAATGCGGTATCGAGAATGCCGCCTTCGACGATGTGCCCGCCGATGGGATTGGGCCGATCGAGCACGATGAACGGGATTCCCTTCTCCTTCGCCGCACGCATCGCCAACCCCATCGTCGAGATGTACGTGTAGGGCCGAGCGCCGACGTCCTGCATGTCGAACAGGAGGGCATCGACGTTGGCGAGCATTCGTGCGGTCGGCCTGCGCACGTCGCCGTAGAGGGAGAAGATCGGCAGGCCCGTGTTTCGATCGACGCCTGACGGGATCTTCGCGCCGTCGGCGGCGGTGCCACGGATTCCGTGCTCGGGAGCGAAGAGGGCGACGAGCTTCACATCCGGGGACGCGAAGAGGCGGTCGATGATGCTGACGCCCCGCGCGTCGACGCCGGTGTGATTCGTGATGAGTCCCACGCGCTTGCCACGGAGGGGCGCGGGAACGTCAGCAAGAAACTGCTCCACACCCGGGCGCACAGGGGCCGCGGGAAGAGGCGGCACTTGCTGGGCGGCGAGGATGAGAGCGAGAAGCCCGACACTGGGAAGAATCATGTTGGCAAGGTTGTCGAGGTCGTCGAGGTGATCCAGGTGACCCTGCCTTGATCACCTCGACATCCTGGATGACCTGGACTGCCTGGAGCTGGCATAGGAATCGCCTTTCCCACAGCAACCTAATTCAATGAGATACCCATGTCGCGCACGCCTCTCGCCGACTCCGCTTCATCGGACAAGAAGCTCGACGAGCTCTATGAGCTCATTGAGGGGATCGAGATCGCAATGTTGACGACCGTCGAGGCCGACGGCTCACTGACCTCGCGCCCCATGGCGACGCAGAAGCGTCGCGAGGGCGTCGACTTGTGGTTCATGACCAGCCTGGAGACACACAAGACGGACGTTCTGCGGCGTCACCCGCAGGTGAACGTCGCCTATTACAACAACAAGTCTCGCGAATGGGTCTCAGTGAGCGGGATCGCGACCCTGACCAGCGACCGCGCGCTCATCCATGAGGTCTATCAAAAGGACTGGAAGGCCTGGCTCGGTGATGAAGGTGGCGAGCGGGATGGCGGGCCCGACGATCCGCGGATCCTCCTGATCGAGGTCGAGGCGCGGGAGGCGACGTACATGAAATCCAATACCCCGCGCGTCATCGCCCTGTTCAAGGTGATGAAGGCGCTGGCGACGGGCGAACGCATTGAGCTCGGTGACGTCCGCCACGTCGACGCGCCTGAATTCGAATCCGGTCCGGGGGAGCGCTAACGCGTCGAACCTGGTGAACCGCGTCTGAGGCCCTGAGTGCAGGGTGGCCACGGAGCCGCAGCGACCTGCGAGCGGCAACCTCGAGAGCGTCTGGATACGCAGGAACACCGATCCTTTGACGCCAAAAAACAGCACGGCAACGGCAATTTCCCCGCAGAGAGCGCAGAGAAGCGTCAACCACAGCGCCTTTCGACAACGACTCCCGCGGGTGCAGTCCTCTGCGCTCTCCGCGTTCTCCGCGGTTAAACTGTGGCCGTAAAATTGTGGTCACGGTTGCCCTCGCCCTGACTGCGACTGCACTCATTAGTTCAGACGCAGCTCACCAGTCATTCGACTGATTCCGGTCCTGCCACGCGGTCCTCGCGCCGCGGGGAGGACGTTTCCGTCGACAGCGGGGACTTGGGCTGCGCCGCGTGGGCATGCTCACGCTGGTTGTGCTGCTCGAGCTGCTCCGGGGAGTCGAACTCGGTGCCGCAGGCATCGCAGGTGAGCTTTTTGTTTTGGGCCATGGGATTCTCCGATTCAGGTGATCGAGGCAAGCTTCATGACGTCAGTCCTCGATTCGGAAGGTGTTGGAGACGCGTTGGTCCAGCGGGAGGAGCTCTCCTGGACCCTCGTTAGGGCGCCACGAGGCATAGGCCTGCGCGTAGACCACGCGGTACTCCCCCGCGATCGGGTCGGCCTCGAAGCGCGGCATCGCGTTCACGGCGAGCATCGCGCGCACGCGCGCGGTATCGGTGCGAGAAGCGCCGGGAGCGACCTTCGGGGGATCGAGCATGAGGATCGCCGGACATGGCTGGCTGTACGCTGGCCTCCACGCGCCGTCCACCCATTTCTCGAGCGAGAACGCCGGCTGGCTGGTGCTTCCACAGGGGTGCAGTCGAACGGTGTCGCTGGTGCGATTGGTGAACGTCGTCACGATGTCCAGCTCGAGCGCGTCAGCCGTGCGCCGAAGGCCGTAGGACTGTCGGTCGGTCGCGATCGAGGGCGACGACGGCGACGGCGCGGCGCTACCCACAGGCGTTTCTCCAGCCGGCTCCCCGCGCGATGCCGTGCAGGCCAGGGCGAGAAGGCAAATGGTGCCCAACCGGCCTAGTTGCCGTGGACCGGGCCCTAACAGCATCATGCCTCCTGTCGACCGGTGATAAGCCGCCCCTCGATTCAAACCTCGGCCTCGTTTCCGCTGTCATATCTGCGACCGTACACGGAGTTGTCCATGCGTCAGGCCGTTATCCTCCTCGTGACTGCACTCGCCATGCCCGTTCTCGCGGGGGCGCAGGACCGGGATCGCGACTTCAGATTCAGCGAGCGCGTGCCATCGGGCGCGTGGCTTCGCGTGCATTCTACCCACGGTGACATTCGCGTGACTGCCGCCTCCGGCAGCGAGGTCGAGGTCATCGGACGCAAGAGCGGCGGTGATGCCGCCGACCTTCGCATCACCACGCTGCGGAATGGCGATGACGTCACCATCTGCGCGTACTTCGAGGGCGCTCAGTGCGACGCCGAAGGCATTCGCTCCTCCCGCAAGTGGAGTCACGATGGCGAGGGAAGCGTCGACTTCGAAGTGCGTCTGCCGCGCGGCGTGAAGATCCGTGCGCTCTCCGGCAATGGTGAAGTGCTGATCAGCGGCGCGACGGCCCAGGTGCACGCCGCCTCCGGGAACGGAGCGGTGAGTGTCGCGTCGAGCGGTGGCCCGGTCTCGGCCTCGTCAGGCAACGGCGACATCGAGGTCAGCGAGGCGGGCGGCGAAGTCGAGGCACGCAGTGGCAATGGGGACATCCGTGTCACCACCCGCAGCGGTCCCGTCTCCGCGTCGACCGGCAACGGCAGCATCGACGCACGGATGTCATCGCTGACCGGCACCGCGGACATGGCGTTCCGCACGGGCAACGGCGATGTCGTCGTCACGCTGCCCGCGAACTTCGAGGGCGAGATCGACGCGCGCCTCCCGAACGGCCGCCTCGATAGTGATTTCCCGGTTCGCGTCGAAGGCCGCCTCGACCCGCGCCGCCTGCGCGGTACGATCGGCGGCGGCGGACGCCGAATCACGATCGTCTCGGGCAGCGGCGGGGCGGAGCTTCGCAAGGCGAGCTGACAAGACAAACGAAGAACGAAGAACGAGGAACGAGGAACGAGGAGCGAGGAAGCGCGACGGGAGCTCTCCTGGCGCTTCCTCGTTCCTCGTTCCTCGTTCTTCCTACCTGACCCCGGCCAGGCTGAGCGCGATCAGCGCCGCCCACTGCGGCCCCAGCCACCCTCGCTCGCCGTCGTCGTATTCCTCCGCGAGCGAATGCGCACCTCGGCCCGTGCCACCTCCGTCGATCGTGATGGCGGGAACGCCGAGACTCATTGGCAGATTCGCGTCGGTGCTGCCGGAGGAGAGCTCGGACGTGAAGCCGAGCGCGCGGGCCGCATCCAGACCCGCGCGAACGATGCGCGCCGTGTCGGGCTGCGCACCGGCGGGACGAATGCCCGTCGTGTCGATGCGCAGGTGCAGCGGCACACGAGACCCTGGCCACCGCGCACGCTCTGCCTCGAGCGCACGCTGAAGCGCGACGCGGAAGTCGGCATCGAGTGAGTCGAGCGCCTCGGGCGACTCCGAGCGAAGATCGACATCCATGGCGACCGAAGCGGGAATCGAGTTCACCGACGTCCCTCCCTCGAGGACTCCCACACTGAACGTCGTCTTCGGATCGCTCGGCACACGCAGCTCGGCGATTCCGGCGATGGCGCGTCCCAGGGCATGCGCTGGATTCGGCATCCCAAAGGCCCCGTAACTGTGGCCTCCCGGACCCTCGAAGAACACGCGGTAGCGATGACTGCCCACGGCGCGATTCGTCAGGCCCAGTCCGGTGCCGTCGACGGAGATGAAGTAGTCGATCGAATCCCTCATCTCCTTCGTGAAGAGGTGACGCACCCCGCGCAGGTTGCCGGGACCCTCCTCGCCAACCGTCCCGACGAAGAGGATGTCGCCCTGCGTCTGCACCCCGGCGCTGGCGAGGGCGCGCGCAACGGCGAGCACGATCGCCAGCCCGCGGCAGTCGTCGCCGATGCCCGGCCCCTTGAACAGCGTTCCCTGACGCGTGACGTTCACGTTCGTGCTCTCGGGAAATACGGTGTCGAGATGTCCTGAAAGCACGACCGTGGGATGCCGCGCCACCCCACGACGTCTGGCGATGACGTTGCCCTCCGCGTCGATGCGCGCGTCGCTCAGCCCGAGCGCAACGAGACGTCGACGGAACTCCTCGGCGCGCCTTGCCTCGCCGAACGGCGGCGCCGGGATCTCACAGATCGAGACCTGCTCCTCGAGCGTCCAGGCGTTGGCGACGCGCAGTGTGTCGAGCGCGGCCCGAACGCTCGGACGTTGCGCGATGACTGACGGCGCGGATGACCGCGGCGTTTGGGCGCCAGCGCAGGCCGCGAGTAACGGCGCCAGCAGCGTCAACAGCAGTACATGGATGATCATTGCCGTCCTCTGCGAAGCACCCGGCCAGCCCGGGCGCCGGTGAAACGGCCGCTGTCGACGGCCAGCGTCCCGTTGACGATGACGTAGGGGATGCCCGCCGGATACTGATGCGGCTCCTGGAACGTCGCGCGGTCCACGACGGAGTCCGCGTCGAAGATCGTTAGGTCGGCACGGGCACCGGCGCGCACGACGCCGATATCCGGGAGCCGCAGCGTGGCCGCGGGCATTCCGGTCATCTTGTGGATCGCGTTCTCCAATGTCAGCACGTTACGCTCGCGAACGTAGCGACCGAGGATGCGGGGGAACGTCCCGTACGCGCGTGGATGCGGGTGACCGTTCCCCGGACTCGAGAGGCGTCCATCCGACGCGATCATCGTCTGGGGGTGGCGCATGATGCGCTCGACGTCGGCTTCATCGAGCACGTGATAGATCGCCGACGCGCCGCCGCGGCGCACCGCGTCGATCACGAGCTGTGCGCCCGTTTCCGGCGTCGGGGGAAGTCCTCGCTCGACCGCCCAGTCGTGGAGCGTGCGTCCTTCGAGAGACCGCTGCCACGAGACGCCCGCGAACTGTACGCGAGACAGATCGCCACCACCACGATCGGTGAGCAGGAGCTGCACGATGCCGCGCGTTATGCTGTCCCGGAGCACCGGGTCCGTGAGTCGTCGCTCGAAGGCACTGTCTCCCCCGGCGAGCGCCCACGTCGGAACGAGCACTCCAATGCCAGTAGAGGTCGCCGTGTACGGATACTGATCGATGCGCACGTCGACGCCGGCGGTGCGGGCGCTGTCGACCATCGCCAGGGTCCGCACGCTCTGTCCCCACATGGGCTTGCCGATGACCTTGTGATGCGTCAACACGACGGTGATCCCCGTCCGCCGGCCGATCTCGATCGCCTCGGCGACTCCTGCGATGACACCGAGGCCTTCCTCTCGGAGGTGGGAGGTGTAGATCCCGCCGGAGTCGGCGGCCACCCTGGACAGCGCGACGACCTCATCCGTCTTCGCGAACGTGCCCGGGAGATATCGCAGCCCGGTCGAGAGGCCAAACGCCCCTTCGTGCATTCCGCGCGCGACCATGGCGCGCATCTGGTCGAGCTCGGCCGGCGTGGGGTCCCGGTTGGCCAGCTGCATGACGGTGCGCCGGACGGTGTTGTGACCGACGAGGAACCCGACGTTCATCCCCAAGCCTAACGAGGTCGCCGAGTCGAGGTAGGCGGCGAAAGGCCATGGGCCGCCCCCATCGGGACCGCCGAGTGCCGTCGTCACCCCCTGGCGCACGTGGCTCTCGGCGTCCGGCATCCGGAGCAGTGGCTCGAGGTGCGCGTGCAGATCGATGAAGCCTGGAGCGACGATGAGGCCGGTGGCATCGATGGTCCGCCGGGCCGACGAGGCCGCCAGAGCGCTTCGGGTGACGAGCGCGATGCGGTCCCCGCTGATCGCGACGTCGGCTCGATACCGGGGGCCTCCGGTGCCATCGATGACGGTGCCGCCGGTAAGCAGAAGGTCGTAGGTGGGAGTGGTCGTGCGGACCGTCGCGGGGGGTGTGCACGCCGCGAGCAGGCCGATGAGCAGCGCTAGGGGACGCATGGAAACCGGGTTGCCTTTGTGTGGGACGGATGACACATCATGATCGAGGAACGAGGAATGAGGAAGACCTGGATCACCTCGACGACATCGACCACCTCGACCCCTGGGGTTTCAATGCGGATCCAATTCCTGCTTGGCACGGCCGTTCTCATCTCCTGCGTCAACATCGCACCCGCGCAGGACGGGCAGCGAGCGCGTCCCACGACTCGCGCCGAATCACTGTATGTCAGCGCCAAATGGGAGGACCACCCGCCGCGCGACTTCGCGCGCGACATGGCTGCCAAGGCACGCACCGACAGCATCTATCGCGCGCGCACGCGGGGTGTCGTCGATTATCAAAAGGTCACGTACCGCAGTAGCGTCGGCGACATGGACATTCCAGCGTACGTCTTTCAGCCGGTCAACAAGCGCGGTCCGCGCCGGCACGCGGCGCTGATATGGGTGCACGGCGGCGTGCACGGAAGCTGGTCGGAGATGTACTGGCCATTCGTGCGCGAGGCGGTGGAACGCGGCTACGTCGTGGTCGCGCCGGAGTACCGTGGAAGCACGGGGTACGGTCGCGACTTCCACAACGCGATCGACTATGGCGGGTACGAGCTCGACGACGTGCTGACGGCGGTCGACTACCTGAAGCGCCTGCCGCATGTCGACCCGGCCCGCATCGGCATCATGGGGTGGAGCCATGGCGGGTACATCACGAATCTCCTGCTCTTCCGCGACTCGCATCCGTTCAAGGCGGGCGTCGCGATCGTACCGGTGACGAACCTGATCTTCCGGCTTTCCTACAAGGGTCCCAACTATCAGCGCAGCTTCGCGACGCAGCGGCGGATCGGCGGACTGCCCTTCGAGAAGCGGGAGATTTACGTCGAGCGGTCCCCGCTCTATCACGTCGACAAGCTGACCGTACCGCTCCTCGTGCACGTGGCGACCAACGACGATGACGTCAACTTCGTCGAGGGGGAGCAGATCATCAGCGCCTTACGCGCGAAGAAGCCCGAGCTGGCAGAGACGAAAGTCTACGTCGATCCGCCGGGCGGCCACAGCTTTTCGCGGCGGGTGAATCGGGAGACGCTCGAGCGTGATGACACGCCGGAGCAGCGCGACTCCTGGAACCGGGTGTGGGCGTTCCTGGAGTGGAATCTGAGGCCGTATCAGTAAGGGTCCTCAGGGTCCTCAGGGTCCTCAGGGTGCGAGGCGCTCAGGGGTTCGCACCCTGAGGACCCGGAGGACCCCGAGGACCCCGAGGACCCTGCTCTTAGACGCTGCTCCGCCTGAAGGCCCTCAGAATCAAGAGAAGCACGCAGGCGCCCACGAAGGCGATCAAGATCGTCCCCGCCATCCCGCCGAAGGGACTGCTGACGCCCAGCGCCCGGAATAGCCAGGCGCCCACGAACGCGCCTACGATCCCGATGACGATGTCGGCGATGATTCCGAATCCGCCGCCCACCACCAGTGACGCGAGCACGCCCGCGACGAGACCGACGATGATCCAGGTAAGAATGTCCATTTAGGGCTCCGAAGGGGTACGCCCACACTGCGGGGGCAATGGGTGTGCCTGAGGGCGAGGGCGTCGAGGGTGTCGAGGTCGTCAAGGTGATCGAGGAGACGGCGGTCACACGAACGACTGCACCTCGATCACCTCGACATCCTCGACGAGCCTGCCCACCTTTCCGCCTGAAACCCTCCTCCGTAATGATGTCGAACCACCGGTTTCCCACTCAACAACCCTTAGACCCAACCATGCACATCCGTTCCATACTCGCCGCCGCCGTCGCGGCCGCGCTCCTGGGCGCGTGCGCCACGGGTGACGGCGACCAGGCCGCCACCGCCGATTCCGCAGCCGAGCACGCTGGGCATGCCATGCCCAACGTCGTCACGGTCGTTGCCAACGACTACGCGTTCGAGGCACCGGCTGAGATTCCAGCCGGGCTCACGAAGTTCGTGCTCAAAGGCGCAGGGCAGCAGATTCACCACGCCACGATTGCGCGACTCGATGACGGGAAGACCGTCGCGGATCTCCAGGCGGCATTCAAGACGCCCGGGCCGCCACCGTCGTGGGTGACGTTCGTCGGCGGGCCGAACGTCCCCGATCCGGGTGCCGAGGCGAACGCAACCGTCGATCTGGCGCCGGGGAACTACGCGCTCATCTGCTTCGTCGATACGCCGGACAAGGTGCCGCACTTCGCCAAGGGAATGGTGCACGGCTTCACCGTCACCGGCGCGACGACGAATGCCATGGCGCCAACGCCCGACATCAACCTCGTGCTCGACGATTACGTCTTCAACTTCGACAAGCCGCTGACCGCTGGCCGCCACACGGTGAAGGTGACCAATCCCGCCGCGCAGGATCACGAGATCCAGTTGATTCAGCTCGACTCGGGCAAGACGCTCGCGGACATGCAGCAGTGGATCACGAAGATGTCCGGCCCCCCGCCGGGAAGAGCCGTCGGTGGCATTGCGAGCATGAAGCCCGGGACGACCAATTACTTCGAGGTCGATCTGCCCGCCGGGGAGTACGTCGCCATCTGCTTCGTTCCCGACAAGACCGATGGCAAGCCGCACTTCCTGCACGGGATGGCGAGGCAATTCAGTGTTGGTCGAGGAGCTTGAGTGAGAGCTACGAACTGCCTACTGCGAGCTGCGAACTGCGAGCTGCGAACTGCGAAGGGAAATCATTCGTCGCGTGGGACGCGCCGGTGGTTCATTCGCAGTTCGCAGTTCGCAGTTCGCAGCTCGCAGTTCGCAGCTCGCAGTTCGCAGCTCGCAGTTTTGTTTTTCGTCGGAGCCTGCAGCTCGAACGCGCCACTAACCTCTCCAGGCGCGCCTCTCCGTGTCCCCCGCCTCGAGTTCGTTCCTGCATCGGAGACCTTCGCGGCCGCCGTCGGCGAATACGAGCGCATCTGGGCCGCTGACGCCGCCCGCATTGCGCGCACGATGCAGGACGTCTCGGGACTCACCTTTTCCGACACGGCGATCACGGCCATCGTGTTCGAGGGCGTGAGCTCGTCAGGCGTTGGCGACACGCCGATGCGCCTGCGCGCGAGCTATCCCATCGACACCAAGCGCGCGACGCTCATCCACGAGCTCGGACACCGCCTCCAGTCACCGCTCTTTCGCCGGACCGACGAGGAGCACGGCCCGCTGTTCCTGTGGCTGTACGACGTGTGGGTGTCGCTGTACGGACAGGAGTTCGCCGACGCGCAAGTCGCCGTCGAGAAGCGGCGCCGCGGACCGTACCCCCGGGCGTGGGATGAGGCGCTGGCCCTGTCACCTCGAGAGCGCGCCGCTCGGTGGAAGGCGATCGTCGCCAATCAGCGACGAACGAGAACGAGGAACTGACCGAACGAGGAACGAGGAAGTGGCCAGCCACGCATCGGTGCGCGCGAGCCTGGAGAGCCTCTCCCTCGTTCCTCGTCCCTCGGTTGGTCAGTTCCTCGTTCGGTCACTTCCTCGTTCCTCGTTCCTTTCAGCACGCCCTCATCCGCTCGCACCGATAGTTCTCGAGCACCGGGATCACGTGCGAATCGATCAGGTCGTGCAGCGCATCGAGGTGACCCCACTCGCGCCGTCCCTCGGCGTCGGACGTCATGACGACCGTTGCCCGCAGCGCCGGGATGATGAAGATGAACTGGCCCCCGTAGCCCCAGGCGAAGTTCACCCGGTAGTCCATGGCGGTGCGCGTCCACCATCCCCAGCCGTATCCGTGGCCGTTGAACGGTGAGTGCGTTCGCACGACGAACGAGCTGTCTACCCACCAGGCTGGGATGACCTGGCGCCGGCCGACGCGGCCATCGTTGCGGTAGAGCTCGCCGACGGCCACCATCGCCCGTGGCGTCAGCCGCATGTCGTTCCCGCCGAAATAGACACCCTGCGGGTCGCGCGGCCAGCGCGGGATGTCGATGCCTAACGGCACGCCCAGCTTCAGCCGGGCGTAGGTCCACGTGCTCATCCCCGTCGCCTTCGTCAGAATCGCCGACAGCAGGTGCGTGTTGCCGGTGCTGTAGATCATGGGACCGCCGCGCGGCGCGACCATCGGCCTCGCGAGCGCCGATCGTACCCAGTTCGCGCTGGTGACCCATCGGCCGTACCCATCGAAGCTCGTGGACTCGAGACCGGCCCGCATCGACAGGAGGTCACCGATCGTGATCTGCGCCTTCTCGGCGGAGGCGCTGTCACGCAGGTCGCGTGGAAAGAACTCCGCGATCGTCTGATCGACGCCCTCGAGCTTTCCCTCGGCGATCGCGATCCCGATCAGCGCCGAGATGATGCTCTTCGAGACCGACTTCACGTTGGCCGTGCGCGCGCGGGTCGCGCCGCGATAGTACCGCTCGCCGACGAGGCTTCCGTCGACGGCGATGAGCAGGCTGCGCAGCTTCGGGAGCTGCGCGGCGCGGTCGAAGGCCGGCCGGAGAATCGCGGGATCGAGGGATCGGACAGATGGAGGCCGCTGCGCTTCCGCCGGCGCCCCGAGGAAGAGGGTCACCGCGGACAGAACAATCGAGGGGCCCGGAATGCCCGAGCCCCTCGCCTTAATCACCTCGACGACCTTGACCACCTCGCCCACCTCACCGTCAAGGCACCGGTGGCGCCTTGGGCTCGACCCGCACGATCCAGAGCCCGTTGTAGAAATCGTTCACGTAGGCGAGCCCGTCGGCCGGATTCACGACCACGCCCCAGGTCATCGCCTGGTTCTGAATCTTGCCCTGCATGTCGGCGGTGCTCACGAACGCGATCTCGCGGCCCTGTGCGCGGAGGTCGCCCTTGAGCTCCCCCGCAATGTCGAACACGCGGAAGCCGCCGTCGTACGCGCCCATGTAGAGCGTGTCGCCCGCGACCCACACGTTATGCACCCCGCCGTTCTCCGGCGTGTACCACGCGACCGACTTCGGCTGCTCGATGTCGCTGACGTCGATCACCTGCAACGTGCCGTACATGCGATCGGCGGCCTCGTCCTTCGCGCCTTTCACCGGGCTCGCGCGGTAGACCTCGTCGGCGATGAAGACGTAATTCTTGTGCCGCCACGCCGTGTGCGTTCCACGCGTGAACCCCGGTCCCGATTCCGCCTCCACCTGGCGATACAGCGAATCGAGATTGTACTTGAACTGCGTCACGATCGTCGGCTTCGCGGGCGAGCCTCCCTTGATCCCCTTCCCCACGTCGAGGATCACGAGTCCGTCATCCCAATAGCTCGCGTAGAGCAGGCCATCCTGCACGTCGATGTCATGGACATAGCGCCCGGCATCGGGACGGTTCGTCGTCCGCCACTGGGCGACTTCCCTGGGATTCCTCGGATCGTTGATGTCGATGACGTGCACGGCACCGGTGCCGTCGTTCGTGAGATAGATGTGCGTCCCATGCTTCGGCTGCGTATAGACGAACGCCGAGTGCACGCCGGCCGTCACCCCCTCGGTGAACTCCGAGATGACCTTGGGACGCAGCGGATCCTCGAGCGACGCGATCACGATCCCGTTCTTGCGATCCGCCGCCCCCTCACGCGTCATCACGAGCACCGTGCCCGCCTTGTCCGTCATGACGTCGTTCACCAGCCGCGTGTTCAGCACCAGCGAGTCGACGACCGTCGGCGTGGCCGGATTCGAGATGTCGATCGTGTACACGCGATCGCCGCCCCCGTGCGTGCCGAGGTAGGCGACCTTCCCGTTCGGGTGCACCCAGACTTCCGCCGTCGTGAACTCGGTGCGCGGGAGACGCCCGACGATCGAGACCGGACGGCGAATGGCGCGCTCCTCGACCTCGACGATCGTGGACGCGGAGCGGTTGCCTAACGTCGCCGTCACGACGACCGGGCCGGGCTCGTACGCGACGAAGACGCCCTCGGCGTCGATGACGCCGTTGCCCTGCATCGCCCAGGTCGGCGTGAGACCGGTGACGTCGCCTGACGACGACCGGGCGCGTGCCGTGAACGTGACCACGTCACCGGTGCGGACCTTGGGACGCGCCGGCGCGATCGTCAGCGACGTAATCGTGTTCGGCACGACGTGCACGGTGACCGTCGCCTTCGCCGTCCCGGCCGTCGCCGTCAGGGTCGCACGGCCCGCGGCAACCGCCGTGACGAGCCCGTGCTCGGCGCGCACGATCGCCGGTGCGCTCGACGTCCACTGAATGGGCTCGATCGCGCGATCATTGGCCGGGGAGTACCCCACGGCCTCGACGCGTGCCTGCTGGCCGACGACGAGCTTCGTCGGTGCGACACGAATGTCGACGCGCGACGCCGGTGCAGGAATGATCTCGATCTCCCGGCGCTCGACGAACGGCTTCGCTCCGGGCAGCGTCGCCACCGCGACGATCGGCATTTTGCCGATGGCGCTCGCGATGACGGTCCCCGTCGAGTCGATGGCGCCCGAGCCGCCGCCTCCGAAGCGGACGCTGACGTTCTGAAGCACCGCCCCACTCGCGTCGTACGCCTGCGCCGTGAACCGCACGGTATCGCCCGCGCGCACCGTGCGCGTCGATGGGGCGATGACTATCCGGGAAATGGGGCTCGGCTGCGCAGTCTGCGGTGCCCCCTGCGCCCCCTGCTGAGCGAGCAGGAGGAGTGCGAACGGAAGAACGTGCATGGAGTGCCTGGCCTCTGGAGGGGGTTTTCGTGTCTCTAGTAGGACAATGCGAGGCGGCCGGATGTTCCGCGAGGGGGATTACGAATTCCGAACCGGAGAGGTGCGCTGGCATAACCACAGAGGCACGGAGGACACGAGAACGGCGAACTGCTGGTGCCGCGGTTCGCCGTTCTCGTGTCCTCCGTGCCTCTGTGGTTATGCCTTTCACTCGCTCGAGAACGACCTATTTCCTTTCGACCGGCATCACGGGCGCGCCCGGCTGCAACCGCTCCGCGCCACCGACGACCACCTTCTCGCCCGCTTTCACGCCCTCGGTGATCTCGACGAAGCCCGACCGGCGGACGCCGATCGTGACCTCACGCCGGTCCACCTTGTTATCGGGCAGCACGACCCACGTCACGCGCTGGTTGAGCGAGGTCAGCACGGCATCCTCGGGAACCACCACCGCGTTAGGCCGAGTCGCCGTCGCCAGGCTCGCCTCGATGAACATACCCGCCTGCAGCTCGCGGCGCGGATTGGGCACACTCGCCTTCACCAGCACGGTGCGGCCGGGCAGCTGCACCACCGGGTCGACGAAGTCCACCACGCCGGTGAACGTCTTGCCGGGCAGCGCGGCGACGTTGAACTGCACGCGCTGGCCGTTGCGCACACGGTCCGCGAAGCGTTCGGGAACCTGGAACACCGCCCGCTGCGGATCGAAGGTCTGAAGCGAGATGAGCGGCCGTTGCGGCGTCACGTAATCGCCTAACGACACGAGCCGTCGGCCGGCGACGCCGCCGAAGGGGGCTCGCACCGTCGTGCGTGTCAGGGAAAGCTGGAGGAGATCGAGCGATGCCTGCGTGCTCCGCGCCGTCGCCTCCGCACGCTCCAGCTCGCTGGCGCTCGTCGCGTTCTGTTGCAGCAGCTGGCGTGTTCGCGTCAACGCCTGCTGCGCGAGATCACGCTCGGCCTCGGCACGAGCGACCTGCGCCCGCAGGGCCTGGTCATCGATCTTGAACAGCGGCGCGCCGCGCCCGACGACGCTCCCTTCGCGCACGTAGATCTGCACGAGGCGGCCTTCGGCCTCCGGACGCAGCTCAATGCTCTGCACCGCCTCGACCGCTCCCGTCGCCTGAATCTCGTCGATGACCGTTTCGCTTTTCGCCACCGCCACCTCGACGGGCATCGGGGGCATGCCGCCCGCGGGCGGGCCGCCAGCGCCTTCAGCGCCCCCCGCGCCCTCCGCGCCTTTGTCGCTACTATCCGCTCCGGCGCTCTCGCCGTTCGCCGTTTCCATTGCCGCGCCCGTCTGCGCCGACTGCGCCTCCTCCCCGCCACCGCACGCGGCGAGCACGACCGCGGCGAGCGCCACTCCCAATACCGTTCTCACTGTCGCGCCCCATCGTTGAAGAGCCGTCTGCCCAGCTGCGCCTCGAACCGCCCCAGCGCCAACCGGGTCGCATACCGTGACTGCACGAACTCCGCTTCCGCCTCCGTCAGGCGAATCTGCGCCTCGATGAGGTCGAGGATGGTCGTCGCACCCGCGCGATATCGCGTGTCCTGCACGCGGTAGTTCTCCCGGGCGACCAGAACCGCCTCCTCCGCGAGCTGCGTCGTCGCGCGCGCGGTGGTGTAGCCTTCGTACGTTTCGGTGACGTCACGTGCGACCGCACGCTCCGCATCGAGGCGCGTCGCGCGAGCGATCTCACGCGTCACGCGCGCCTGCGACATGAGGACTTCGCGCTGTCCGCCGTTCCAGATCGGCAGTGTCGCCGAAAAGATGAGCGAAGTGCGCGAGGTCGCGTCAGGAAAGAAACGTGTGTCGTAGGTCGCGGTGGTCGCGCCTAACGTCAGGTTGGGAAGATACGATCCTCGCTGCGCCTTGACCAGAGCCTCCGCGGCGTCTTCCGCCGCGCGCGCCGCCACGGCGGTGGGGCCGGACTGCGCTGCCTGGGCGACCGCGTCCCCCAGGGAAATGGTGAGCTCGGGAGCCCGCGCATCCCCGAGCGGGGTGGCGTCCACCGGGCCGTCCATCCCGATCCGGCGGCCGAGCTGCAGACGTGCGACACGGAGCGCGGCGACCTGCCGCAACTCCGCTACCCGCGCGCGGTTGAGCTCGAGCAGCAGCTGTAATGAATCGGTCGAGACGGCCGCACCGGAAATCACACGCGCGCGCGCCACCCCCAGTTGTTCGCGCGCCCGGCGCACCCGCTCCCCAGCGACTCGGGTCAGCTCCTGGTCAGCGAGCACCTGGTAGTAATCGGACTCGGCCCGCAGCTCGGCATCGAAGCGCTCCCGAACCTCGAGCGCCTCGGCCGCCGTCAGCAGGGCGCGACTGCCGCTCAGCTCCGCGAACTTCCGCCCTCCGCTAAACACTTCGTAGAACGCCTCGGCCCGGGCCGTGACCGAGCGGCCTTGCGGCTGATCGGCTCCGAGCACGAAGGTCGGTGTCGAAAACTGTGCGAGATCGCCCGCCAGTCGCACCTGCGGCGTCACGATCGCGTACCACGCCGCCCGGCGTGACCACACGGCATTGTCCACCTCGCCGCGCGCGGTGACGTACTGCGGGTCCAGACGCGCCGATCGCCGGAGCACGTCGGCCAGCGTCACCCGCGGAAGCGAATCTCCCGCCGCGGCGATCTGCAGTATCAATGAAAGTCCGACGATCACCGCGCGTCCTCCATCGCCAAAGCCGGTTCCTCGACGTGCTTCCGCCGCGCGCGCTCCTCGCTCCTCGAGCGCACGCGCGCGCGCGCGTGATCCATCATCACGTACACGGCGGGAACGAGGAACAAGGTCAGGATCGTCGAGAAGAGCAGGCCGCCGACGATCGCGTAGCCTAATGGGCGGCGGCTCGCCGACCCGGCGCCAAGCCCGAGCGCGATCGGCATCGCCCCCATGATCGTCGCGACCGACGTCATGAGAATCGGGCGCAACCGGACGCGACCCGATTCCAGCATCGCCTCGATCGTCGACAGCCCGCGCTCCTTCAACTGGTTGGCGTATTCGACGAGCAGAATCGAGTTTTTCGTCACCAGGCCGATGAGGAGCACCATCGCGATCTGGCTGTAGAGGTTGAGCGTCGATCCCGCGATGAGCAGTGTCGCCAGCGCGCCCGTCACCGCGAGCGGGACCGCCAGCAGCACCGTGAACGGGTGCACGAGCGACTCGAACTGCGAGGCGAGCACCATGAAGACCACGATCAGCGCCAGCGCGAAGGCGAAGTACAGCGCGCTTCCGCTCTCCTCGAGCTCACGGGATTCGCCGGCGAGCTCGATCGTGCTTCCGGCGGGCAGGACTTCGCGGGCGACACGATTGAGCGAATCGAGCGCGGCCCCGAGGGTGAAATCGGGGGCGAGACCGGCGCTCAAGGTGAACGAGCGAACGCGGTTGAAATGGTTGAGTCCCTGCGGTCCGACCGTCTCGTTCACGCGCGCCACGGCGCTGAGCTGAATGAGCTGGCCGTCGTTGCCGCGCACGTACAGCCCCGACATGTCGCTCGGCGTCGCCCGCTCCTCGGGAGCGAGCTGCACCATCACGTCATACAGCTTGTTGTTCATCGTGAACGTGCTCACCCGGCCGCCGCCGAGCATCGTACCGAGCGTCCCCGCCACGTCGCGGATGGGGACGCCGAGGTCTTCGGCCCGATCGCGATCGAACGTGACGTTGAGCTCCGGCTTGTTGATCTTGAGGTCGGTGTCGATGTTGATCAGCCCCGGAATGGTTGCGGCCCGCTGCGTGAGCACCGCCATCCCCTTGGTCAGCGAGTCGAAATCGGGGTGCCTGACGACGAACTGCAGCGGGCTGCCCCAGCCGAAGGCCGGCGGGTTGTTCGCGAACGCGAAGACGCCCGGGATGCCGAAGAACTGTGGCTGCACCTCGCCGATGATGTCCTGCACGGAGCGATCGCGTTCCGACCAGTCGGTGAGCCGACTGATCACGAATCCCTGGCTCACCGGCCCCCAGCCGCCGACGATGCTGAACGAGCCCTCGATGTCCTTGGTGCGCGCCACGATCGCTTCCACCTGCTTCTGATAGCTATCGGTGTAGCCGAGCGACGAGCCCTCGGGGGCGATCACGATCGTGAAGAAGAAGCCCCGGTCCTCGGGCGGAACGAACTCGCGCTCGAGCGCGCGGAAGATGAAGACCGCCCCCACGATGATGAGCAGCGAGGCGCCGACGGTGATGCGGCGGTTCGCGACCGCCCAGCCCAGCGAGCGCTTGTAGCCCGAGGCGAGGGATTCGAAGCCGCGCTCGAGCCGCTGATACAGTGGCCCGTGCCGCGGCGGAACCCGGAGGATCTTCGCGCACAGCATCGGCGTCAGCGTCAGCGCCACGAAGCCCGAGACGGCGACGGCGCCGGCCACGGCGATGCCGAACTCGTTGAAGAGACGCCCCGTGTTGCCTTGCAGGAACGCGAGCGGCGTGAAGACGGCGATCAGCGAAATCGTCGTCGCGATGACGGCGAAGGCGATCTCGCGGGTCCCGTTCACCGCCGCCGTCTCCGGAGACTCCTTCAGCTCCTCCTGATGTCGATAGGCGTTCTCGAGCACAATGATCGCGTCATCGACGACGATACCGATCGCGAGGGTGAGCGCGAGCAGCGTCAGGTTGTTGATGGAGAAGCCGAGGAAGTACATCACGCCGAAGGTGGCGACGATCGACGTCGGGATGGCGAGGGCCGGAATGATCGTCGCGCGTAGATTGCGCAGGAAGATGAAGATGATGAGCACGACGAGCGCGCCGGCGATGAGCAGCGTCTCTTCGGCTTCCTGGATCGACCGTTTGACGAAGACCGAGGCATCGAACGCCTCGATGAGCTTCACCCCCGGCGGCAATGCGGCCTGGATGGCGGGCAGCTCCGCCTTGATGCCATCGGCCACATCGACGAGGTTCGCCTTGGACTGCCGGATCACCCCGATCGCGACCGCCGGGACCTGGTTGTAGCGCAGCGTGCTGCGATCGTCCTCGGGCCCGAGCTCGACGTTCGCGACATCCTTGAGGCGGATCATCTGGCCCGCGGTATTCGCCACGACGATGTTTCCGAACTCGTCAGGCGTCTTGAGCTCGCCCATCGAGCGCACGGTGAACTCGCGACGGTCGCTCTCGATGCGACCCGCGGGGACCTCGACGTTCCGACTCTGGATCGCCGACGAGATGTCCTGCACCGTCAGCCCACGTGCGGCCAGCTCGCTTGGCGATACCCACACGCGCATGGCCAGGCGGCGCTCGCCGAAGACCTGCGCGCGGCCGACGCCGCTGATCGTCTGCAGTCGCGGCTTGACCAGACGGTCCCCGATGTCGGACAGCTGAAGCAGGTTGTAGGTGTCCGACGTCAGCGCCATCCAGTAGAACGGCTGCGCGTCGGCATCCTCCTTGGCGATGACGGGCTCCTCGATGTCGTCAGGCAGGCGGTCGCGAACCCGCGAGACCTTGTCGCGAACGTCTTGCGCCACGGTCTCGATGTCGCGATCGAGCGTGAACTCGAGGGTGATGTTGCTGAACTGCTCCGCGCTCGTGCTGGTGAGCGTGCGCAGCCCCGGCACCGTGCTCAGCTCTTCCTCGAGAATGTCGGTGACCGCCGATTCCATGACGCGCGGGTTGGCGCCGCGCAGGAACGTCGAGACCGAGATCACCGGTGCATCGACGTCGGGATACTCGCGCACCGAGAGGTTGATGTAGCCGAGAACGCCAAACAGCACGAGCGCCACGGCGAGCATGCTGGTGAGGACCGGCCGGCGGATGGAGAGGTCGGAGATCTTCATGGCACGGGGGATGTGCGTGGAGCTGCGAAATGCGAACTGCGAACTGCGAACTGCGAACTGCGAACCGACGTCTACAGAACGGGCGGAGCCCCTGATAGGGTTCAGCCCGTAGTCGCGGCTCGCAGTTCGCGGTGGTTCCCGGACACTCTTGCCGAACTTTCGTCTTAACGCAACTGTCCAATACCCGCTGCCGGCCCTTCCACGCCGTTTCCTTACATCGTCCGCCGCCATGTACCAATCGCGTATCATCGTGTGCGGCTTGACGCTAGCTACTCTCACCGCGCGGCCGGGGGTCACCCAGGGGGCGGCGGGAGCGCTCACGCACCCCGCCCCGATCGCCCAGGTCACGCGGGTGGAGCCGGGCACCATAACGATCGACGGACGGATCGATGAGGCGGCGTGGGGCACCGCCGGGCCGGCCACGCAGCGTACCGATGTTCGCATCCTGATCGACGGCGATGCGATCTACTTCGGTGCACGGATGTTCGAGAGCGATCCAGCGAAGCTCCGCCCGCGTTTGGCGCGACGCGATGAGGCGGAAAGGCGGCGCCGCTACGCGGCGGCCGCCTCATCAGATGAGCAAACGGCGGCGCTTTCGCGCCGCCGTTTGCCTTTCCATCCCTGATGCCTGACCCCTGATTCCTAGCTCCTAGTCGAGCCTCCGAAGCTCGACCCGGCGATTCATCGCCCGTCCGTTCGGCCCAGCATTCGACGCAACCGGCTTGTCCGGGCCGTAGCCGCGCGCCGTGAGACGCTCGGCGGGTACGCCCTGCATCACCAGATACGCACGCACCGCTTCGGCGCGAGCGAGCGAGAGTCTGATGTTGCGAATGCGCGTCCCCTTCGAATCGGTGTGACCAGCGATCTCGATCTTGAGCTCGGGGACCGCGACCAGCTGCTTCGCGACCTCGTCGAGCACGACCAGCGAGGACGACGACAGCTCATCGCGTCCCGACATGAACGTCACGCCACGCAGGGTGACGGTGCGCGGCCCTTCCAGCTTCGGGATCACGATCGGGCATCCCGACGCGTCGGCATGCACACCCGCCGCCGTGCCCGGGCACTTGTCACGGTGATCGTCGACGCCGTCACCATCACTGTCACGCGCCGGAGCCTCGCGCACGACCTCCATCGGGCGGGCGGGGCAGCCGTATCCGTCGATCAGCGTGCCGTGCGGCGTCGCCGGGCAGCGATCGCGAACGTCGGTCACGCCGTCATCATCGGTGTCGCGATAGACCTGGCAGCCTTGCGCATCGACCGTCGACCCGGGCGCCGTGGCGGCGCACAGATCGCGCGAGTCGGGCACCGCATCGCGGTCCGCATCGGGCTCGGCCATCTTCAGCTCTCGCTCGTGCGGCGGAACCTGCGCCTGCTGCTGGACAGGCTCGGGCTTCTCTTCCTTCGGCTCTTCCTTCTTCGGCTCCTCCTTCGGAGCCGCCTGCGTCGACTCGGTCACGTTCCACTTGCCCTTCTCCTTCGCCGGCGGCACGTACTTCGATTGCCAGAGCGGGAACTGGAGACCGGCATGGAGCGCCTTGTTGATGTTGCGCGGGAAGAGATCCGACTCGTTCACCGGATTCTCGATGTAGTCGACGACCGCGTCGAGGCGCAGCGACATGAAGCTGCCGAGCTTGACGCGCAGGCCGGCGAGGGCCGTGTAGCCCCAGTCGTTCGCGTGCTGCGTCTCGTCGGAGTAGTCGTTGCGAACGCCGCCGCCGCCGAGGAGGATCGAGGCGGTGGAGCCTAACGGTACGGAGTACAGGAGGCGTGCGCGCGCCGGAATGTACTTCACCGTCGACAGGCCGATCTTCTGCTCCGAGTAGCCGCCTTCGGCTTCTAGGATGAAGGTCGACCAGCCGTGACCCGAGATCAGCGTGAGGCGCGCGCCAGCACCGGCGCGCTCCTTGAGCGCGAGGCTCGTGTCGAACTGCGTGTAGCTGCCGAAGCCGCCGAACTCAAAGCCGCCCTGCGCGTGGGCTGGCATCGCAGCGACCGCCGCGATCACGACGGCTGTCGTGAGGGTGAGAATCCGAGTTGACATGGTCCTATCCGGTTGAGTGATGTGCGCCGTCTCACTTGCTGACGACCCGGAAGCGGGACCGAAACACCCTTCGGGATGATGCCGGGAATGGGAGTGAGGAGTCAGGGGTCAGGAGTCAGGAGGCAGGGGTCAGGGTAGGAATGGCGGGGGCTGGTGGGGGGCGGGGGCATATGGTGTGGGGCGCACGCGGGGGGCGGGGCGGGCCCGTTTCACCCCTG
>JAICOJ010000194.1 GCA_025930755.1 Gemmatimonadaceae bacterium | reverse complement strand
TGGCCGTGGTCGACGTTCCGGGACGCCTGGAACCGGGGGGACACGCTTCAGATCGAAATGCGCGGCGCGAGTACGCCGCCCTCGCTCGCCCCGATCCTCTCCGTTCACGACCTGCGCCGACGCGAGGTCATGTTCATCGGCGATGACCGGGGCGTGCTCGTCGTCCGACCTCGGCTCCGCGCACTGGACCGGCGCTTCGACCAACCAGACTTCAGACTGGCCGGTGCCTTGCGCGGGGAGCCGCTCACGATTCGCGTTGCGCGCGAAGGGGATGGATTTCTCCTCGCGATGGGGGGTGAGAGCCGCGTGACTCACAACACGGCGAGTCGAGGTTGGGGGCTGCTGTACTACGTCGAGTCGGCCCCGGAGTGGTTTCGCGCGCTCGTGGGGCTCGGCTGGATCGCGGCGCTGTGTGCGCCCGCGGGGTTCTGGGCTCGGTCGCGTGGTGCGCTCATCCTGGCGACAGGCGCCGTCGTGACCGCGCTGGCAATCATTCCCACTGTCACTGCGCTCGGGCCAACGCGGCCGGTGGAATACCTCGCGGCGGTAGCGGGCATTCTTTCAGGCGTTGCGCTGGCGTATGTCGCGACGCGCCTGCGCGCATTCGCCGTCGCGCCAGCTCAGCCCGTTGCTTCGCGGGTGTACAGGCGCGCGTAGGCCGCGGCCATCGCCTCGGCGCTGAAGCGCTCGCGGAAGAACCGCCGCCCGACCTCGCCGAACTGCCGCCGCCGCCGTCCATCGCCGAGAAGCGCCGTGATGCGCTGCACGAGCGCATCCGCGTCACGCGCGGGAACGAGGTAGCCGTTCTCGCCATCGCGCACCGCCATGCGCACGCCGCCGACATCGGATGCGACGATCGGACACGCCGACGCCATCGCCTCGAGGATGATCATCGGCAGTCCCTCCCATTCCGAGGGGAGCGCGTACAGGTCGAACATCGCCAGCAGCTCGGGAATGTCGCGCCGAGGCCCGATGAAGCGGACCTGCTCCTGCACGCCGAGCGAGCGAGCCTGCTCTCGCAGGGAATCGGCGAGAACACCTTCGCCGGCGATGACGAGCACAGTGTCCGGCTGCGCGGCCAGGATGCGAGGCATCGCCTGCAGCAGGTACGTCAATCCCTTCTGCTCGGTGAGTCGCACCGCGGCGCCAATGATCGTCGATGTCATCGGGATGCCGAGCTCACGACGTTTTGCTGTCCCATCGTGGTCGCGGTCGAACGCCTGCGCATCGATCCCGTTGGGAATCGTCGTCAGCTTCGAGAGTGGAATCCGCTCGTACCGGCGCAGCTCCTCGACCGTGTGGTCCGAGACTCCCACGACGCGATACGCGAAGTGAGACATCACGAACTCGGCGATCATGTAGCGGCGCTTGTCGGGGAAGAGCCGCGAGTGGTCGGTATGCACGTGCGTCGGGGTGCCGGCCAGGAGCGCCGCCAGTCCCCCATCGATGAACGCCGAGGTGTTGTGCGTGTGGATGACGTCGATCCGCTCGCGACGAAGGATTCGCGCGATCTTCATCGCGGCGAAGTAGTCGGCCCGGCCGCGTGGCGGCGGAAGCCGAAAGACGGGAATTCCGCGCGCGGTCAGATCGTCCGCGAGCGCGCCGCCATCCTTGAGGCAGAGCGCCGACGTCTCGAACCGGTTGGGATCGAGCGTCGTGCACAACGTCGCCGCCACGTGCTCCAGACCGCCGAGGCCCAGGTCCTCGGTGACCTGCATGACACGCAGCCGACGAGGGCCGAACGAGGAACGAGGAACGAGGACGTGGGGATGTCGGCCTGGGGACGGAGCGCCCAGGCCATTTCCTCGTTCCTCGTTCCTCGTTCCCGGCCGGCTGGTAACCGGCACGGTCATGCCTAGAAGATCGTGTAGATGAACGGTGCCAGCGCGGAGCCCTGAGCGAACACGAGGAGCGCGCCGACCATCAGCAGCACGACGAGAATTGGCGCGAGCCAGAATTTCTTCCGCTCCCGCATGAACGCCCAGAGTTCGCGAACCAGTGAAGCCTGTGCCATGTGAGTGCCCTCAGAAGAGTCGTTCCATCTTTTTCGGCGGGTTCGGCTGGCGCTCCACCCAGACGGATCTATCCGGCCCGGAAACCGGGACCAAGGGATCGCGTCCGATGTTGCGCCGCAGAATCCCGATCGGCGTAATCACGCCGATGTAGACGATGCTCATGAAGATCGGCGAGGTGATCTTCGACAGCGCGAGCCCGAAGGCCATCCAGGCGCGCTGCACCCCACCCAGGTGCGTGGGCGCGACGAGCGCGGCGACGAGCAGCAGGCCGCCGAGCACTCCGGTGATGCGCGACGCCAGCATGTGATCGCGCCACAGGAGGATCGCCGCCAGCACGACGAACGCCGTGCCGACGGTCGCGCCGAACGTGCGGCCTTCAGCCGCGGTCAGTCGAGCTGGAATTGGGTGCGCCAATCTTCCGTCTCCTTCCATTCAGGTTGACTCGTCTTGTCGAGCAGGAATGGCCACAGGACGAGATGATCGATGTGGGTGCGCATGAAGCACTGATAGGCGTCGTGCGGCGTGCACACGATCGGCTCGCCTCGCACGTTGAACGACGTGTTGACGAGCACCGCGCATCCGGTTTGCTGCTCGAACTCGTGAATCAGGTCGTAGTACTCGGGGCTGGTATTGCGATCGACCGTCTGCACGCGCGCCGAGTAATCGATGTGCGTGATCGCCGGGATGTCGCTGCGCCGGACGTTGAGCTGGTCGATGCCCCACAGGCGCTGCTGCTCGTCCGTCATCGGGATCTGGCGCTCTTCCTTCACGGGAGCGACCAGAAGCATGTACGGCGAGTCGCAGTCCATCTCGAAGTAGTCGTTCACGCGCTCGCGAAGCACGCTCGGCGCAAACGGACGGAAGCTTTCGCGGAACTTGATCTTCAGGTTCATCTGCGCCTGCATCGCCGGGCTGCGCGGGTCGCCGAGGATGCTGCGAGCACCCAGGGCGCGCGGACCGAACTCCATGCGGCCATTGAACCAGCCGATCACCTTCTCCTGGCCGAGAAGCGCCGCGACTTCACGGAGCAGCTCCTGGCGGTCGAGGCGGCGATAGGGCGCGCCGACGCGGCGCAGATACGTCTCGATCTCCTCCGGCGAATAATCCGGACCGAGATACGCGCCGCGCATCGCATCGGGGCGATGACGCACACGCGGTTTCACGGCGGTCCGGCTCGGCGCGGCGCTGACGGCGACGCCTGCACCACCCCCGTTGCTGCCGACGTCCATCGACGGCACGTACGACGACATCACCGGCTCCGGCGTCTCGTCCTGGAGCGGCTCGGCGACGACGCGTGGCTTGTCGAGGTACCGATACCATACCAGCTGCGCGACGCCGAGGGCGCCACCCGCATCGCCGGCGGCGGGCTGGACCCAGATCTCGGAGAACGGCCCCTCGCGGAGAAGGCGGCCGTTCCCGACGCAGTTGAGCGCGACACCGCCGGCGAGGCAGAGACGGTCGAGGCCCGTTAGGCGATGCGCCGTCTTCGCCATGCGGAGCATGATCTCCTCGCAGACGACCTGCACGGAGCGCGCGAGATCCATCTCCTTCTGCGTCAGCTTGGACTCCGGGACGCGCGGCGGACCACCGAACAGCTTGTTGAACGCCTCGTTGGTCATCGTGAGACCGCCGAGGTAGTTGAAGTATTTCTGATTGAGCCGGAACGAGCCGTCCTCGCGGAGGTCGACCAGCTCCTTGTAGATGAGATCGACGTACTTGGGCGTGCCGTACGGAGCGAGGCCCATGACCTTGTACTCGCCCGAGTTGACCTTGAAGCCCGTGTAGTACGTGAACGCGCTGTAGAGCAGGCCGAGGGAGTCCGGCCAGTTGAGCTCACGGATGAGGTTGAGCGAGTTGCCCCGGCCTACGCCAATCGAGGCGGTCGCCCATTCACCGACGCCGTCGATCGTGAGCACCGCGGCCTCGTCGAACGGCGATGGATAGAACGCGCTCGCCGCGTGTGACTCGTGATGCTCGGCGAACAGGACCGGCCCCTCGAATCCGCCGAGCGATTTTCGCAGGTCGCGCTCGGTGTAGAGCTTCTCCTTGATCCACAGCGGGCCGGCCTTGAGGAACTGGCGAAGGCCGCGTGGCGCGATGCTCAGATACGTCTCGAGGATCCGCTCGAACTTGAGGAGCGGCTTGTCGTAGAACGCGACGTAGTCGAGCTGCGCGGGCTCAATGCCTCCGCGCTTGAGGCAGAACTGGACCGCCTGCGTGGGGAAGGCAGAGTCGCCCTTCTTGCGAGTGAAGCGCTCTTCCTGCGCCGCCGCCACGATCTCGCCGTCCTTCAGAAGACAGGCGGCACTATCGTGGTAATAGGCGGAAATGCCGAGGATCCAGGTGGGTCGCGAGCTGGACAAGTCAGACCTCCAAGGGGTGTGCGTCCGGAGATGGCCCGGCCCCAATGCAAATCATGAGCTTCGCTCGAAGGGACGCCACGGCACGGCGCAAGTCGCTATCCGCAAAGCGCTTAGTCGACGTACCATCCCCTCGAGCCCGTGCCACGGCTGTCGCCGCGATGCAACATGTGGAGTTCCGATTGCGGCTCCGCGCCACAGGTGCAACGCCGGGCCACGGAAGTCGAGCACGCACGCAACAATCGATGCGACAGGACGGCATACGGATGAGATCCGTCGCGATTCAAGTCGTTGTCCTCACGCGCTTTGGCAGGATGTCCCATACGGCATAGCGGTTGCCGACAGCGCGCCCGTGCCGCCACTCGCAACTCCCATCATCGATACCGACGACTCCGGCGCGCCAGCGCTCGCGACCCGCGCTCACTCCCCACTGACCATCGTCCACGCGTTCGAGCCTGGCGAATACGGTGGGCTGGAACGTGTGGTCGAGGGGCTCGCCGTCGTGCAACGTCGCGCGGGGCACCGAGTTCACGTCATCTGTATCCGTCGGGACCACGCCGACGATCCTCTCGCCGACCGCCTGCGCCGGTCCGATGTGCGCGTGGAGCGCATCATCGTTGCACCCCGGGCGTACTTCGCTGAACGCGCTGCCGTTCGTCGCGTGCTCGAGCGTCTCGCACCCGACATCGTCCACACCCACGGGTTCCGCCCCGACGTTCTCCTCGCCGGAGTCGCACGCCGGCTTGGCCTGACGACGGTCACGACCGCCCAC
>JAICOJ010000171.1 GCA_025930755.1 Gemmatimonadaceae bacterium | reverse complement strand
GTCGACGCAGCGGTCGCCGTGGGCTTTGCGCTGGCCGTCACGTATCCCGAGGCGGGGAACCTCGGTGGCGGCGGGTACATGGTCATTCGCATGGCGGATGGTCGCACGGCCGCGCTCGACTATCGGGAGCGGGCACCTCGTGCGGCCACGAGGGACATGTATTCGCAGACGTACGCGAGCATCCCGAAGGCGAGCCTGGTGGGGCACCTCGCGTCTGGGGTCCCCGGTGCGGTGGCGGGGATGGTGGAAGCGCACTCCAAGTACGGCGTGCTCCCACTCGCGGACGTGATCGCGCCCGCGATTCGGCTGGCGGACTCCGGCATCCTGGTGGACTCGGCGCTGGCCCGCTCGATCGAAAACGCGCGTGACCTCCTCACGGCCTACGCCGGAGCCACGATCTTCGTGCCTAACGGCGTTCCGCTCGCGCGCGGGAGCCGGCTGGTACAGCCCGACCTCGCGAATACCCTTCGGCGCATCGCCCAGCGCGGCGCGTCGGGTTTTTACGAGGGGGAGACGGCACGGCTGCTCGTGGAGGAAATGCGTCGCGGGGGCGGTATCATTACCGACGAGGACCTGCGCGACTACCGCCCGACGTGGCGCGGGGCGCTGGAAGGGACCTACCGCGGATACCAGCTCATCACGATGCCGCCATCCTCGTCAGGCGGGGTGACGACGATGGAGACGCTCAACATTCTCGAGACGGTCCCCGATCTGCCGCCGTTCGGCAGCGCGGGATACACACATCTGCTCGCCGAAGCATTCCGTCGCGCCTTCATCGATCGGAACACGAAGCTCGGCGACCCGGATTTCGTGAGCATACCCCTCCTGCGCCTGACGAGCGATGCATACGCGCGGGAGCTCGCGGCCACCATCGATCCGGCGCGCGCGACGGTTACCGGCGCGTTCGACAGCGCGGCTCGCGCGAGCGACCATACCACCCATTACTCCGTGGTCGATGCCGAGGGCAACGCGGTCGCGACGACGACCACGATCAACGAGCTGTACGGGTCGGGAGTGTTCATCCCGGGCGCCGGGTTCTTCATGAATAACGAGATGGACGACTTCGCGACGCGCCCGGGGGAGCCCAATCTCTTCGGCCTGGTGCAGGGCGAGAGCAACGCGATCGCGCCGGGGAAGCGCATGCTGAGCGCCATGTCGCCCACGATCGTGCTCGACTCAGCGGGGGCGGTGGTCCTCGTCCTGGGCGGGCGCGGCGGCCCGCGCATCATCTCGAGCACGCTGCAGGTGATCGTGAACGTGATCGATCACGGGATGAGCCTCGCCGACGCTCTGGCGGCGCCGCGAATCCATCACCAGGCGTGGCCGGATACGTTGCGCTACGAGCAGGACGGCCTCACCCCGGCAGTCGTCGATTCGCTCCGGGCGATGGGCCACGCCGTGTCAGCGGGACGGGCCGCGGGATTGGTAAAGGCGATCATGCGGGCCCCCGGGGGCGGGTGGCATGGCGCGTACGATCCTCGGACGTCGGGTGGGGCGGTCGGGTACTGAACTGCGAACTGCGAACTGCGAACTGCGAACAAAAACCCTCGGGAAGCTCCGTGTCCAGCTCGTAGCTTCCCGAGGGTTCTTGCTCGCAGTTCGCAGTTCGCAGTTCGGTGTTCGTCCGCCCTATTCCGCCTGGATCTGCGCCGGCGAATTCAGCCTAACGGTGATGTTTCCGCCCGCCGGGATGCAGCCGGCGTAGTCCCCGGTGCCCATGGCGATCGCCGTACCGGCCGCTGCGCCCGTCGCCGCGCCGATCACCGTCGACTTGGTGTCCTTGCCGAGGATCTGGCCGATCACCGCGCCGGCGATGGCGCCGCCGATCACCTTCTTCGCGTCGTCGCCCTTCGTCGACTCACGCGCCGTCTCGGTCGCGACGTTGGTAATCGTCGCATCGATCGGATAGGTCTTGCCGCCGAAGCGCACCGACTGCACGACCAGGCCAAGCCGCGCCGGATCGTTCGCGTTCTCGGAGCGCTCAACCGACGTCACCTGGACGACCGCCGTGGCGCCAGCGGGAATCACCGCACCGTTCGAGCCCTGCACGGCGTTCGCCACCGTCGCCGTGAACTTGTCGCCCGGCTTGTGCGTGTTCGTGCAGACCCGTGCGCCCGAGGTCAGCGAAATCGACGTGCCTGCGCCAATCGAGGCGACGCGCCCTTCGCTGCCGCTCGGCGCCGTCTCGACGCGATTGCCACTCGGCGTCGTGCTCGGCGTGCTCGGGCGTGGTGTCGTCGTGCTGGGACGCGACGTGCTCGGACGCGAGGTGCTCGGCCGGCTCACGGTTCCACCACTCGACGACGTCGCTGGCACGTCGCTCAGCTGCGGCTGCGACGTGTCGCTGTTCGCAAGCTCGAGATCGCGGTTCAGCGCCGCGGTATCGCCCGCAAGGTCATCGCCATCGTCTCGACAGGCGCCAACCGAAAGAACCGCCGCGAGTGCGAGCGGGGTGACAGCCCACCGGATATATTTCGACATATTGCCTCCCTCTAGGGTCGTACTGCGTTCTTTAAACGCTTGCAATCTCTATCGTTACGTGCCGGCGGCCGTCGCTGACGTGCCGCGCGCATCCATAACATCGGGGCAAGGGATGTGCCAGTCATGAGGGCTCTCTGGCAACTCCTGCCCTACTATCGCCCTTATCGGGGACGCTTCGCCGCCGGGCTCGTGCTGGTCATCGTATCGTCCGGCCTCGCGGGTGTCATCCCCTGGCTGCTGCGCCGAGCGATCGATGGCATGCGGGCAGGGGGAGCGAGCGAGCGAATTCTGCTGCTCGCGGCGGGAATGGTCGCCGTCGCCCTGGTCAGCGGGGCCGCACGGTACGGGATGCGGGACCTGCTGAACGGCGTGTCGCGAGGCATCGAGTACGATCTCCGCAATGCGCTGTTCCGCCATCTGTCCTCGCTCGATGCCTCGTTTTTCGCGTCCATGCGCACCGGGGACATCATGGCGCGCCTAACGAACGACCTCAGCGCCGTGCGCATGGCGGTGGGTCCGGCGATCATGTACCTCGTCAACACGATCGCCGGCGGCGCGTTCGCGCTCGTGTTCATGCTGAGCATCGATCCCTGGTTCACCTTCGTCGCCCTGCTTCCGGTGGCCTTGCTCCCGGTCCTCATGGCGAAGGGGGGCAGTGCCATCCACCACCGCTTCGAGGCGGTGCAGGAGCACTTCTCGACCATGACCACCCGCGCCCAGGAGAACATCTCCGGCGCGCGGATCGTTCGGGCCTACCGGCAGGAAACCCCCGAGATCGAGCGATGGCGCGAGATGAACGACGAGTACGTGCGCCGCAACATGCGCCTCGTGAGGCTGTGGGGCCTGTTGAATCCCGGCTTCTCGCTCCTGGCCGGGCTCGGCGGCGTCATCGTGCTGGGCTATGGCGGACGACTCGTGCTCGCTGGCCGGATCTCCGTCGGGTCGCTCGTGGCATTCGGCTTCTATCTGGGGATGCTCACGTGGCCGCTCATTGCGCTCGGCTGGGTGACGAATCTCTTTCAGCGGGGTGCGGCCTCGATGGCGCGGCTCAACCAGATCCTTCACGCGCACTCGAGGATCGAGCAGCCCCCGGAGCCTCGCACCCTTCCCGCGGGGCGCGCGGGGCGTGCCATCGAGTTCCGCAACGTCAGCTTCCATTACCCCGTAAGAGAGGGTGAGACACCGCGGTGGGTGCTGCGGGACATCTCCTTCTCGCTTCCCGCCGGTGGAACGCTCGGGATCGTCGGCCCGACCGGGAGCGGCAAGAGCGCGCTGATCGATCTCATTCCGCGCCTGCATGACCCGCAGGAGGGGGAGATCCTCATCGACGGCGTGTCCATCCGCGACGTGTCTCTGGAGGCCCTGCGGGCGGAGATCGGGTACGTCCCCCAGGAGACCTTCCTGTTCAGTGATACGATTCGCGCCAATCTCGCGTACGGCACGGACGAGCCGTCGGCTCCCGAGTGGGCGGCCGGCGTGGCACAGCTCGGAGCGACCATCGCGGAATTCCCGAGCGGATATGAAACTCTGCTGGGCGAACGCGGTATCAATCTCTCCGGCGGGCAAAAGCAGCGTGCGGCACTGGCGCGAGCCCTCGCCCGACGGCCGGGAATCGTCCTGCTGGACGACGCGCTCTCAGCCGTCGATTCCCACACGGAAGCAGAGATTCTGCGCGGGCTTCGCGACGCGCTTGGCGGTCGGACGGCACTCATCGCCTCGCACCGGATCAGTGCCATTCGCGAAGCCAGCTGGATCGTCGTGCTCGACGAGGGACGGATCGTCGAAGAGGGGCGCCACGCCGAGCTGTTCGCGGCGGGTGGACGGTATTGGTCGTTGCTCAACCGGCAACTGCTCGAGGATTCGATCGAGCACGAGCGGGATGTCATGGCACCAGGTGCCATTTCTCCATAACATTTGGATGCCATGAAATCCACGCTGCCCGACCAGCTCAAGCTCGAAGCGCGCTCCGTCGAAGAAAGACTGGCGTTCTACGAGGAGCAGCACCTGCAGCTCTCGCGTCAGATCGCCGAGCTGCGGAATGAAGACGCGATGAAGACGCAGTTCCTGGCGAACATCTCGCATGATCTGCGCACGCCCCTCACCGCCATCATCACGCATGCCGAGATCCTTCGGGATGGCATTCTTGGCGAGCTGAATCCGCGCCAGCGGGACAGCGTCGTCGGGATGATCAACGGCGGCCGGCAGCTGCTCGACATGGTGAGCGACATCCTGACCTACGCGCGCAGCGCGGCCAACCAGCTCACGACGTCGCATACCGAGTTCGGTATCGACGCGCTCATCGAGCAGGTCACGACGCTCAATCGTCCACTGATCGCCAAGCGGGCACTCACGCTGACTCTCGAGGTCGCGCGCAACCTCCCGCGCGTACGCGCCGATCGCGACAAGATTCACCACGTCCTGAGCAACCTGCTCGGCAACGCGATCGACTTCACGTCCTCCGGCGGCCGCGTGTGGATCCACGCCGCGATGGCGGCCGATGAGCCGCGGCCGACGATTTTCGTCGAGGTGGGCGATACCGGGATCGGCATCGCGCCCGAGCATCACGAGCTCGTCTTCCGGGAGTTCGCGCAGGTCGACGCGTCGCCATCGCGCGCGCATCACGGGACCGGGCTTGGCCTCGCGATCGCCCGGAAGTTCGTCGAGCTGCACGACGGGCGAATCTGGGTGGAAAGCGCGCTCGGTCAGGGGAGCCGCTTTCGATTCACCCTTCCCTGTCAGCCGGCCAAGGCGGAGTGACGCGGGACGAGGCCCACGTACTCATCGTCGAGGACAACGCACTCGTCACGAGTGCGATGCGAATCCTGCTCGAGGATGCGAAATTTCGCGTGAGCACCGCCGGGACGATCGGCGAGGCGTACGCCGCCTGCCAGGCGGATCCGCCAGATGTCATTCTCCTGGACCTGCGACTGCCCGATGGTGACGGGCTCGCCCTCTTGAAGCGATTACGAGCGGATGGTGCGCCGTCGAGCGTGGTCGTCGCCCTGACCGGACGCGATGAGCCCGAGATCCGGGCGCGTTGTCTCGGTGCGGGCTGCGTGGAGGTCCTGTTGAAGCCGGTCGACGTGCGCGCGCTGGCGCCCCGACTCAGGTCCTGGCTCGAACGAGCCGGCGCGTCCTAACGAGGGTCGTAGTACTCCTCGACGCACATCGTGACGACGGCCTCGAGGAATCGGCCGGTGTCCTCGCGCGACATCGTGTGCACCTCGGGGCGGGCCTGCCACGTCTTCTTGAACAGGACGATCAGCTCCTCGGCGCGCACCCCCTGGCGGCGGGCTTCGGCGCACAGGGCTCGCATCGCGCGCTGGAGCTCGAGATGCCGATGCGTGCCTCCGCCCGGCTGGAGAGCCACGTCCAGCGCCCGGTCCGTAGCAGTCGCGAGGTGCACGGGGGCCGGCTGGCTCGTCCCAGGGACCTGGTCGAACTCCATCGTACCCTCCTTCCTGAAGGAAGTGTGGGCGATGTCGCTCATAGCTATCGTCAGTCGATTATTCACCTCGACGACATGCGCTGTCAAGTTGTTGGCGGTTAAGAACTTACAAATGGGCGGTGAACGTATCGGCGTGCGGTGAATGACACTGGTGCGTACGTCCGCGTACATCGCGCCAGCTCGAGGGCAACCCCACCGCGCGCGCGCAGGAATCGGTCGTCCACGAGTCGGGAATAGACGTCAGGGTGCAATGCCTCGAGGAGGCGATTGCCGCTCATCAGCCGGATCGACATGCGATGTTCCTGCGCTTCATCCCAAGCGGAGTTGTCTGGGCTGACGGTGTTGAAGAGCCGATCGACGCAGTGATCTTCGCCACCGGCTACCGACCCAATCTCGACTACCTGAGTGCCTTGGGTGCGCTG
>JAICOJ010000024.1 GCA_025930755.1 Gemmatimonadaceae bacterium | reverse complement strand
GAGAGCTCGCGCTGGAACTTCGCGATCGTCGCCGCGTCGAGGTTCCGCGTCCAGTTGAACGACGGCGAGCAGTTGTACGCGAGCATCTTCCCCGGAAACTCGGCGTGGATTCCCTCGGCGAATCGCTTGGCCTCGTCGAGGTCGGGCGTCGACGTCTCGCACCAGATGAGGTCGGCGTATGGCGCGTACGCGAGCCCGCGCGCGATGGCCGAGCCGAGGCCACCCCGCACGATGTGATACCCTTCCCGCGTGCGATTGCCGGTCACGAACGCGCCGTCGCGCTCGTCCACGTCGGACGTCAACAGCGTCGCCGAGAGGGCATCCGTCCGCGCGATGATCAGCGTCGGCACGCCCATCACATCCGCCGCGAGGCGCGCGGCGACGAGCGTGCGAATGAACTGTGACGTCGGCACCAGCACCTTCCCGCCCATGTGGCCGCATTTCTTCTCGGCCGCGAGCTGGTCCTCGAAGTGCACGCCGCCCGCGCCAGCCTCGATCATCGCCTTCATGAGCTCGAAGGCATGCACGGGACCGCCGAAGCCCGCTTCCGCATCGGCGACGATGGGAGCCATCCAGGAGCGATCGGTCTTCCCCTCGCTCCAATCGATCTGGTCGGCGCGCATGAGCGCGTTGTTCAGCCGCCTGACGAGCGCTGGAACGCTGTTGACGGGATAGATGCTCTGATCCGGATAGGTTTGGCCGGCGAGGTTTCCATCGGCGGCGACCTGCCATCCCGAGAGGTAGATCGCCTGGAGGCCCGCACGCACCATCTGCACGGCCTGCGTCCCGGTGAGCGCGCCGAACGTGCGCACCAGCTCCTCGGAATGCAGCAGGCTCCAGAGCCGGGCGGCCGCGAGCTTCGCAACGGTTTGCTCGACACGGACGGAGCCGCGAAGCGTGACGACATCGTTGGCACTGTACTCGCGCCGAATGCCCGCCCAGCGCGCTTCCCCCCACTCCTCCTCGAGTTCCCGCACCTGTCGCGCGAAATCCATGGACGTCATGCCGCCCCTCCCGTCATGTCCCGGATCGCGCTGGAGGTACCGTCCTCCAGGTAGCGCTCGCCGGGAAGTGTGAGGAACTCCGCGAAGTCCTCTCCGAGCACGAGCTCGTCGAGCAACGCCGCGGCGTCCCGCAGTCGTGTGTGCCCCTCGGCAGCGGAGAGCGCGGCGATCTCTGCGTCGCGTACCCGCTCGTACATGGCCCTGCTGAACCGCGCACCATCGACGTCGGCGCCATGTCGCAGCCATTGCCACAGCTGCGCGCGCGAGATCTCCGCCGTCGCGGTGTCCTCCATGAGATTGTAGATCGCCACTGCGCCCCCGCCGCGCATCCACGACTCCAGATACTGCAGCGCGACGCTGACGTTGCTTTTCACTCCCGCGGCCGAGACCGTCCCGCCGGGAACTCGCACGTCCAGAATCTGCTCGGCGGACACGTTCACCTCCGGGCGCTGGCGGTCCTTCTGGTTCGGCTTCGGTCCGAGCACACCGTCGAACACCTGCCTGGCCACGGGCACGAGGTCCGGATGGGCGACCCAGGTGCCGTCGAAGCCGTCAGCCGACTCGCGCAGCTTGTCCTCGCGTACCCTGGCCAGCGCAGTCTCGTTGACCTTCGCATCGCGACGGCTGGGAACGAACGCGGCCATTCCCCCCATGGCGTGCGCACCGCGCCGATGGCAGGTCTTCACCAGCAGCTCGGTGTACGCGCGCATGAAGGGCACCGTCATGGTGACCTGGGCGCGATCCGGAAGCATCGTTGCCGGGCGCTGGCGGAATTTCTTGATGGCCGAGAAGATGTAGTCCCATCGACCGGCGTTGAGTCCCGCCGCGTGCTCGCGCAGCTCGTGGAGAATCTCCTCCATCTCGAGCGCGGCGAGAATCGTCTCGATCAGGACGGTGGCGCGGATGGTGCCGCGCGGAATACCGACCCATTCCTGCGCCGCGACGAAGACGTCGTTCCAGAGCCGCGCTTCGCGGTGGGACTCCATCTTCGGCAAATAGAAGTACGGCCCCGTCCCTCGATCGAGCAGCGCGCGGGCGTTGTGAAACAGGTAGAGGCCGAAATCGAACAGTGACGCCGACACCGGGCGTCCGTCGACCGTCACGTGGCGCTCGACGAGATGCCAGCCGCGCGGGCGCACGAGCAGCGTCGCGATCGTGTCGTTGAGCCGGTATTGCTTTCCCTCCGGGCTCGCGAAGTCGAGCGTGCGGCGTACCGCGTCCATCAGGTTCCCCTGACCCGCGACGACGTTCTCCCACGTCGGCGAGAGCGCATCCTCGAAGTCGGCCATGAAGCAGCTCGCCCCAGAGTTGAGCGCATTGATCATCATTTTGCGCTCGACGGGGCCGGTAATCTCGACGCGTCGATCCTCGAGATCGCGCGGGGCCGCGGCCACGCGCCATTCACTTTCGCGGATGCTGGCCGTATTGCCGAGAAAACCCGGGGTCGCGCCGCCGTCGAGCTCCCGCTGCCGATCGATGCGCGCGCGGAGGAGCGCCTCACGAGTGGGGTTGAACTCCCGATGGAGGCGCGCCACGAACGCGAGCGCGTCCTCGGTGAGGACTCGCTCGGAATCAGGCACACCCGCGCCCGCTACCTGCACGCGCTCTCCAGCGCGAGCTGTCATTGGTGTCCTCGCAATTGTGACGAAAGCTCCGGGGGGTGCCTGAACGAGGGGCAAGGGACGCGCCAGCCCGCGACCCCGAAACGCCGCCGATGCGCACTGGTTATGCGCGTCTGAGCGGCATCTGCGCGACTTGCGATGGACTGGCCCTGTCGTGCCGACGCGACACTGAGGGAGTGCCGATTGCGGATTGCTGATTGCGGATTGGGGGCTTCGGCTTCATACCATTCGCAATCAGCAATCCGCAATCCGCAATCCTCCTGGGATGACCCCCGACACGCGCCCCGAAGATTTGCCTCTTCACGACGACGTTCGTCTGCTGGCCTCCACGCTTGGCGCCGTCATTCGCCGCCTGGAGGGGGAAGAGTCGTTTCAGGACGTCGAAGGGCTGCGCCGCGCCTGTCGTGCACGGCGGCGCGAGCACGCCGATGCGCCCTCGCTCGACGACCTGCTCACGCATGTCAACGACCTCTCGCTCGACCGCGCGGCGACGGTCGCTCGAGCCTTCACGCTCTTCTTTCTGCTCATCAACACCGCCGAGCAGGTGCATCGCGTGCGGCGGCGCGACGCCTACCTGGAAGAGGAGGACGCCTCGCCGCAGCCGGGGTCGTCGCGGTGGGTGATGCACCGCCTTCGCGCAGACGGACGAACGGCCACGGAGGTCGCCGAAGCGATGCGCGCGCTGGACATACGACCCGTCCTCACCGCGCATCCCACGGAATCGACTCGCCGCACGCTCCTCGCCCTCCAGGCCCGCGTCGGCGATCTGCTGCTCGCGCACGAGCGCGCACCCGAGTGGCGCCGGCGAGAGATCGTGGAGGAGCTGGAGGCGGAGATCGAGCTCCTGTGGCTCACCGCCGAAGTGCAGCGCGACCGGCCCTCGGTGATGGACGAGGTCGGAAACGCACTCTGGTACCTGGAGGATCGACTCGTCGAGGCCGCATCACGCGTGCGTCAGGAAACGTTGCGCGCGTTTATCGAGGAGTTCGGCCAGCAGCTCAACGAGTTCGCGCCCGTGCGTTTCGGCTCGTGGGTGGGTGGGGACCGCGACGGGAATCCATACGTCACGCCCGACATTACCATCGCCGCGGCCCGACGCGCCGCGTACGCGATCCTCGCCGCGTACCGGCGCGATGTCGAGGCGCTCGTGGATCGGCTCTCCGTCTCTGATCTCCTCGCGCCGACCCCGAAGGCGTTGACCGAGTCGCTCGAGCGCGACCGTGAACAGCTTCCCGAGGTTTGGCGCGCGAATCGCCGACGCAACAAGCACGAGCCGGTGCGGCTCAAGCTCTCGTTCGTTGCCGCGCGGATCGAAGCGACGCGTCGGCTAATCGCCGCGCGTGACGCCGGCGCCATCGCATCGGAACCGGCGGCCTACGCGAGCGCCGAGCCGCTCGAGCGCGATCTCCTGCTCGTGCGCGAGGCGCTCGACGAAGCCGGCGCCGCACGCGCGCGAGAAGCGCAGCTCGATCCGTTGCTCGCCCGCGTGCAGGCGCACGGACTCCACGGCTTTCTTCTCGACGTGCGCGATCACGCCGCGGTCCACACCAGGGCGGTCGGCGCCATCGCCGGCAGTGTCGGGGTCGGTGAAGCTGATCTCGAGCTTCTGCGTCGCGAGCTGACCGGCCGGCGTCCGCTCGTCGGCCCGCACCTTCCCCTCGACGACGACACACGACGGACGCTCGACGTCTTCGCCGTCATGCGTCGGATCCAGGATGAGCTCGGAGAGGCGGCCGCGCGCACGTACGTCATCTCGATGGCACAGGGGACGGAGGATCTGCTCCGTGTCCTTCTCCTCGCCCGTGAGGCGGGACTCGTCGACCTCGCCTCGGAGCCGCCGCAATCCGCGATCGATGTGGTCCCGCTGTTCGAGACGCTCGGCGATCTCGACCGTGCGCCAACCGTCGTGCGCGCCCTGCTCGACGATCCGGTCTACCGGCGGCAGATAGATGCACGCGGCCGGCGACAGGAGATCATGATCGGATACTCGGACTCGGCGAAGGACGCCGGGCTGCTTCCCGCGTCGTGGGCGCTCTACCGCGCCCAGGAGGACATCGCCGCCATTGCCGACTCGTCAGGCATCGAGGTCACGTTGTTCCATGGACGGGGCGGCACCGTGGGACGAGGTGGCGGATCGCCAGTCTGGCGCGCCTTGGCCGCTCTGCCACCGGGAACGGTCCGCGGCCGCATCAAGATCACCGAGCAGGGGGAGATTATCTCGCAACAGTTCGGCCTCCTTCCGATCGCCGAGCGCTCCCTGGAGGTGACGGTCGCTGGCACCCTCATGCATACCTTTGCGGATTGGCGCACGGCGCTCGCCCCCGGCGAGGAAGCGCGATTCCGCGAGGTCATGGAGCGTCTGTCCGCGGCGGCGCTTCCCGTGTATCGAACCCTCGTGCACGACGATCCGGCGATCTTCGAGATGTTGTTGCAGACCACACCGGTGAAGGAGCTCGCCCACGTGCAGTTCGGCTCGCGTCCGGTATATCGCGAGGGGACGTCCCAGGGTATGGAGTCGATTCGCGCCATTCCGTGGATGTTCGGCTGGACGCAGATACGCTTGATGCTGCCTGCGTGGCTGGGCGTCGGCACGGCACTCGAGCGCGCCATCGCGGAGCCGGGGACACTCGATCTCCTGCGTCGCATGGCGAAGGTCTGGCCGTTTTTCGATGACTTTCTCGGAAAGGTCGAGATGGTATGCGCGAAGACGGATCTCGAGATCGCCCGCGCGTACGTGACGCACCTCGAAGGGGACGTCGGACTTCTCGACCGCCTGGCGGAGGAATTCCGTCGCACCGTTCGCGCCGTGCTGGCGATTCGGAACGCCCAGGACCTGCTGACGGACAATGAGGTGTTGCGCACATCGATCGCGCTCCGCAACCCGTATGTCGATCCGCTTTCGCTGCTTCAGATCTCGCTGCTGCGCCGAAAGCGGGAGCTGGCCGATGGCGCTCCGGAAGCGAAACCGCTCGATGACGCGATCGGGACGACGTTGAACGGCGTGGCGCAGGGACTCAGAAACACCGGGTGAGCGCCACCCTCATCGACCGCCACGCAGGTAGACGACGCGCCGGGCGAGGATTCCTGGGCGGATCCCCCACGCCATCGCCATTCCGCCGAACAGGCCACCCAGGTGAGCGGCGTTGTCGATCATCGGCACCATCAGGCCGGTGGCGATGGTGAAGAGCGCCCACGCCGCGACCACGACGCCAATGCGCTTGTCACGCACCATCAGCTCGTGATGGTGCTTCCAGAAGAGCACCAGGACCGCGCCCATGAGGCCGAAGATCGCGCCGGATGCACCGACGGAAGGCCCGGGTCCCATCGCGGCACTCAATACGGAGCCGGCGATCCCGCTGGCGAGATAGATCAGGAGCATCGAGCGCGCGCCGTAGGCGTGCTCGCTCGCCATGCCCAGGATGTACAGCGACATCGCGTTTCCGAGGATGTGCTCGACGCTTCCGTGCAGCACCGTCGCCGAGAGCAGGCGCCACCACTCGCCCTGTGCAACGCGCTCGCGCACGAGCGCGCCCGCGGCGATGATGCTCTCCTCGCTCGTCAGAGCGCCGCTTGAAAGCTGCCAGCCAAAGATGGCACCGAGGGTCACGATGATCAGCAGCGTCGCCGGCGGTGCGTAGCCCATGCCCCGCTCGAAGTCCACGCGGACATCGACCACACGCGGCACCTCCAGCATGTCCGCCGTGATTCGAATCGGCTGCTCGTCGGCAGCCGATTCTTCGATCCCGCTCACGCTTACCGCCGCTCGCCCGTATCGAGCATCACGCCCAGTGCCAATCCCAGCCGCCGATCGAGGTCGCGCCGCCGATCCGATGAGAGGTCGAGGACGTAGCGATCGAGGATCGTGAGCTTCCGTTTGAACTCGCCCACGACCACGTCGCTCTCGCCGCGCGTGATGATGAAGTTGGTGCGCAGCAACCCATACAGCGGACCCAGCACGCGACGCAGGAGCGAAAGAATGATCGAGTCCTCCTTCGCCACGCATATCACGCTTCCGTTCGGCGAGCGCATCTCCCAGCGCTTGCGGAACGCGTTGTAGAAATAGTTCTTCTTGAACGTGGCGAGCGGCCGTCCCGATGCATCGCGAACCGTATACGTGCGCATGGGGAACTGGACCTTCTTGTCCTGCAGCACGTCGAACAGCTTCTGCGTTCGGGACTCGTCGCGGTAGAACGTCACGTGCCGCTTCTTCGAGAGCGCCATGGCGATGACGACGAAAGCCACCGGAGCGAGGAGGAGAACAATGACCGCCAAACCTCCACCGCCGCCTTGCTGGGCGCTGACCGAGGCGACAGCCATTCCGCCCATGTATACGACTATCGTCACGATCCAGGCGACGAAAACCGCGAAGAGGGTTCGCCAGAAATGCGTCGGCCGCTCGACGAACAGAATCGGATTACCTTGCTCATCGAAGACGTGATACTTCTGGTTGATCGAAAGGTGCTTCTGGCGGAGCAGGAAGACGTCGCGGTTGAAGGCTTCATCGGCCTGCGACTTCGGTGTCAGCGTGCTCTCGCTCGCCTTGTTGACGGCGCCGCACTGCGGACATTCGACGAGCTTTCCCGCGTACTCGTCCTTGAGTGTATAGGTGTTGCGGCAACGGCAGCTGACGACGACGGCCATGAGTGGCTCCAGAGATCGTTGTGCGATGGTGGAACTTCAGCATACAGGACGATTTACCCGAGGCGAAGAGCACGCGCGGCACTTCCGGGGGGACTTTCCACCCCCTGCCACGCCCCTTAACGCCCCTTTCCAAACCCTCGGTCGGCTTCCGGTGTCTGATAGCGCGACCATGGAGGATACGATGAAAGTGCTGTTGATCGCCGTGACGCTGGCCGCCGCACCGAGCCTTCTCGCCCAGCAGGACGAGACCGAGTGGCTCGAGAACTGTCGTGACTACGAGAGTCGGCGCCGTGTTCCACATTGTGAGATCAGAAACACGGGGTATCGGCAGGTTGCGGGGGGCATGCTCACCGCCGAGCCGAACCAGAATGGCGGCGTCACGATTCGCGGCTGGGATCGGGACAGCGTGCACGTGCAAGCCCGCATTCGCGCGACCGCCCGGACGGAAGAGCAGGCGCGCGCCATCGCCGAAGGCGTCCGCATCTCCGCGAGCAGGGGGAGTGTCAGCGCGCGTGGGCCGGCCTCGGACGACCGGAATGAGCACTGGTACGTGAGCTTCGTGATCTACGTGCCACGCCGAACCGACGTGCGTGCCGAAACGCAGAACGGGCCGATCGGGCTGTCTCAGGTCGAGGGCACTATCGATGTGCGCGCCGTCAACGGGCCGATATCGCTCCGCGACCTCGGCGGCGACGTTCGAGCGCGCGCACAGAATGGCCCGATCTCGATCACGTTGAGCGGGACCCGTTGGAGCGGTACCGGTCTCGACGCCGAGACGCAGAACGGGCCGATGGTGCTCTACGTTCCGGAGGGATACAACGCGCAGCTCGAGACGGGGACCACGAACGGTCCCATGTCGATCGGTTTCCCGATCACTGTCGTCGGTCGGTCCCTGGAAAAGCGCATAACGACCACGCTCGGCAGCGGAGGTCCGACGATCCGGGCGCGGACGCAGAACGGGCCGCTGACGATCCGCAGGCCGTAAGCGAGGTAGTCGAGGTAGTCGAGGTGCTCGAGGGACACCCTTGAGCACCTCGTGTCCATCGAGCACCTTGCGGACGTATGAGGGTCGCTCTCGTCGCCGCCGTCCTCGCGCTGCCGCTGCGCGCGCACGCACAGGGAGACGTCACGCCCGCGGACCGACCGATGGCTGTCGAGGCAGCGGCGAAACGGAGCGCGGAACGGGCAACACGCAGCTTCGAGCAGCGCCGACTGCGGCTGCTTCCCGACGTTCCGTCGTCGGTCGGCGGTTCCGGTGACATCATCATCGGCCGCTATCGTTATGCTGCCGGAGAAGCGGACGACCTCACCCCTCCGCCGGCCGAGCCACCGGAAATCGTGGGGCTGCGCCAATCGCTCCTGCGGACGCTCGATTCCGCGTTGCGGAATGCGCCAACCGACCCATGGATTCGCTCGCGCGTCGTCTGGTACGCCATCGAGGGTGGCGACACCGCCCGGGCTGCGTCTGCCGCTCGCGGCTGTCAGGATGATGAGCTGCCTTGGTGGTGCGACGCGCTCCTCGGCCTTGCACTGCACGTATCGCACGATTTCCTCGGAGCCGAGCGTGCGTTCGATCGCGCACTCTCCGCCATGCCGGACTCGACGCGCTGCCGGTGGACGGATGTCAGTATCCTGCTCGACGGCGACGCAGAACGGCTCATCGAGCGCAGGCCGTGCGAGGATCGGGCGGCGCTGAATGCGCGGCTGTGGTGGCTCGCCGATCCCTTCCACTCCGTCGAAGGAAACGAGCTCCGCAGTGAACACCTCGCACGGCGGACATTCGCCGTCTTGCATGACCGTTGGCGCGCGTCTCATCCACTGGGTTGGGGATCGGACATGCGCGAGATCGTCCTGCGGTATGCCTGGCCTGTCGCGTGGTCGCGCGACCGCACGCGCGAGCGCTCGCCGACACAGGCCGGCTACTTCCTGGCCATCACCGGCCATGAGCCCAATCCCGCCTACGATTTCTTCCCCGACGCCGCGGCGCTCGAGTCACCTTTCGACGCGTCCGATGCGAGCTGGCGCCCGAAGCGATCGCACGCGACGACGCACTACGCCCATCCGCGCGCTGCTCCGCTGCAGCCGCTGCGGCACCAGATCGCACGGTTTCGCCGAGGCGACTCGCTGCTCATTGTGGGCGCGTGGAACGCAGCGCATGACACCCTGTTCAACAGGACACCCGGGCGCGTCGCACTGATCGTCTCGAGCGACGACGGTCGTGCCCCGCTCGAAGCCACGTCCGAGAGCGGCGGGGCCCGCGGCGCGCTGATGGTCCTCGCGCCCAACACCGATTACCTGGCGAGCCTCGAGCTGTTCGCGGGGAATTCGCGGGCTGCGGCACGAGCGCGCCGAGGGTTGCGGGCCTGGGCGCCCACGGCCGGGCTCGCGGTATCCGACATTCTGCTGCTCGAGCCCGGCGAGCGGCCACGCACGCTCGCGGACGCGATGCCGCGCCTTCTCCCGGACGAGGCGCTGGACACCGACGGCCGCGTGACACTGTACTGGGAAGTCTACGGCCTCCTCCCCGAGACACCTCCGCGTGTAACGGTGAGCGTCGCCCGGGTTCGTGCGTCCCGCGCGCGCCGATTGGCGGAGAAGCTCGGGCTGCGCGATGCGCCACAGACGGTGGAGATGCAGTGGGAGACGGACGCCGTCGCGGCGCCGACGGCGGTCGGCAGCGTTACCCTCGATCTGCGCGACCGCTCGTCGGGCACCTGGCGCGTCTCGATCACCGTCACTGCCCCCGGCGGCGCCATGGCAACCGCCCGTCGGGACGTGATACTGGGATCTCGTTAGGGCAGCTGCGAACTGCGAACTGCGAACTGCGAACGGCATCAATAGGCGTGTGACGGTGCGCAGGTGGACGGAAAGAACACACGGATACGGTAACGGCAACAGCTTTTTTACCGCAGAGGGCGCGGAGGACGCAGGGAAACAGCCCCTCTGCGTCCTCCGCGCCCTCTGCGGTAAAAAAAGCTGTTGCTTCTAAGCTCGCAGCTCGCAGCTCGCAGTTTGCAGCTCGATCAAAAATCGACCTCCCGCACCTCGATCCGCGCCGAGTACTTCACGTGCGGGCAGCTACTCGCGATCGACACCGCGTCGTCATAGTTCTTCGCCTCGATCGTGTAGAAGCCCCCGATCACCTCCGACGCCTCGGCATACGGGCCGTCCCGCACCACGGTCGAGCCGTTGCCGGCGATGTGCTTTCCGCCCTCATCCTTCAGCTTCATCGACGGACCCAGCTTACCGCGCTCGGCCAGACCGCGGCCCCATGCGTTGTACTCCTCGATGATGCGCTGCATGTCCTCCGGCGTGACGTTCGCGAAGTCGGCGGGACGGTCGTAGAGGATCAGCATGAACTTGGACATTGGGTCTCCTTGAAGGTTCACGCACTAGACGGAGGGAGCCAGCCAGTTTCGACATCCCCGCGGGAGCCGTCGACGCATTCCCGCTGCCTGCGCTCGAGGAATCGGCGGACTGGCACCGACCCCGCATGCTCGGCGGCCCTGGCGAAGTGAGCAAGCGCTTCCTCGTAGCGACCCAGCCGCCGGAGCATCTCCCCGAGCGCAGCGTCGTACGGCGCGTATCGGCGCAGGACGCGCTGTCCATGTAACTCCTCAAGGGCGGCTAGCCCTGCGCCTGCTCCAGCCACTTCTGCGACAGCTATCGATCTGTTTAGCGCCACTATTGGCGACTGAACGATGTTCATGAGCCGATCGTATAGCTCGACTATGCGCCGCCAGTCCGTCTCCTCCCAACTCGGAGCCAAGGTATGGCAGGCCGCTAACTCCGCCTCAATGTGGTAGCGCGACATCTCGTCCCCCGCCGCCGACCGCTCGAGGTGCCGGAGTCCCGCCCCCATATGCGCCCTATCCCAGCGGGATCGGTCCTGGTCGGCCAGGAGAAGAAGCTCACCCTCCGAATCCGAGCGCGTCTCGAAGCGAGCCGCTTGCAAGTGGAAGAGCGCCATGAGCGCGTGCACGTCGGGTCGCGCAAATCGCTGGTGCCGGAGCAGCAGAGCGCCCAATCGCATCGCTTCGTCGCAGATGTCGCGGCGGAGCAGCGCATCCCCGGAGTGCGCCGTGTGGCCCTCCGTGAACATGGCGTACAGCACCTCGAGAACCGACTCGAGCCGCTCCGGCAGCTGCGCGCCGTCCGGCATCTCGAGCGCGAGGCCCGCCTCGCGGATCCGCCGCTTCGCCCGCACGAGTCGCTGGTGAATCGCCGTTTCCTCGGCCAGGAAGGCCCGCGCGATTTCCCTCGCGCCGAAGCCGCCCGCGAGCTTGAGGGTCAGGGTGACCCGAGTCTCCGCAGGGATGGCGGAGTGGCAGCAGATGAAGATCATCCGCAGCTGATCATCGATGATCACTGGATCGTCGAGGATGGCCGAGGGTTCGGCATCACCCCATCGAGCGATTTCCTCGCGGATTCGGGTCTCGCGATCGTCCGCGAGTCGCTCGCGTCGCAATGCATCGAGCGCGCGATGCTTCGCGACCTGTATGAGCCACGCGGTCGGATTCGCGGGAATGCCATCGCGCGGCCAGCGCCCCAGCGCAGCCAACAGCGCTTCCTGCACGACGTCCTCCACCAGCTCAATGCGAGCCGGGCCGAGGATGCGCGCCAGCGTGGCCGTCATGCGCGCGGCTTCGTGCCGAAAGAGGTGGTCGACGAGGGCGGGAACCGACAAGCGAACAGGGATCGCGGGTGCGCGTGCGCCAGAGCGGGAAGCGAGCAGAGAGAATGATCGTTATGCCACACCCGGTCAACGCTCCTCGCGAAATGCTCACAGGTCGGGCCGTTGACTTCCCCTGTGCGGCCCGCACATTAGCGCGCACCCGCCATTCCCTCCGTTTCGTAGCCCTCACCATGCGACTGAGTCTTCGCTCGCTGCCAGGATTTCGCCGCCTGTTCAAGCCGTCGCACGAGGAGCGAAGGCGACATGCAGCGCAGGAAGCGCAGCGTCGCGTGCAGCAGGAGCTTTACCTGCTGCAGCTGTTACAGACGCCACGATACGCCGACCCACGCCACCTCGCGCACTTCGAGGCGCAGGTGTTCTCGCAGAACGGCGAGGACGGAATCATCAGCGAGATCCTTCGCCGTATCGGAACCACCGATCGCTTCTTCGTGGAAATCGGCGCCGGCCATGGCATCGAAGCGAATACCGCGTATCTGCTACGGAAGGGATGGAAGGGGGTCTGGCTGGAAGCAGATCCACGCGCCGTCCGCTCCATTCAGTCACAATTCGCGGCCGAGCTGGCGAGCGGACAGCTGCGGCTCCTGCATTCCTTCGTGACGCGCGAGAACGCTCCGGAGCTACTGAGCGCGGCACGTGTGCCCAATGAGATCGACGTCATGTCGATCGATGTCGACCGGAATACGTCGCACGTCTGGCGATCGCTATCCGCCTTCCGGCCTCGCGTCCTCGTCATCGAGTACAATGCGGCCATTCCCGCCTCGGACGAGTGGGAAATCCCGTACGACGCCGACGCGGTGTGGGACGAGTCATCCTACTTTGGAGCGAGCCTCAAATCGCTCGAGAGCATCGGGGCAGAGCGCGGGTACGTGCTGGTCGCTTGCGAGCGCACGGGCCTCAACGCGTTCTTCGTCCGCGCCGACGCCGCGGCAAACCATTTTCCGGGGCCCTTGAGCGCAGAGGCGTGCTACGAGCCGCCCCGGTACTTCCTGACGCGTGAATGGGGCCATCCTCGCCGCTGGGTGGAGGAGCGTCTTCAGCGTCGCCGCACATGGGCATCGGCGTCGGAGTAGGGCTCGCGCGTCTGGCGCCGATCGTCCTTGGCGTGGCCGCGTGCGTCTACGCGACGCCAGCGGCGTCGGTCGATGTGCCGATGGCCTTCGGGCGGTGGCGACCGCCGGACGGGCAGGCCTGCTACGTCGACGCGTTCCAGCCCCTCCAGTTGCCGCCCGTGTCGGCGCTTCTCGATTCGGCGGCGATCCTCGGCGAGCTTCGGGCCCGCCCGGAGGGAAGCGTCCTGCTCGCGCTGACATTCCACCCCTCCGGACGCGCCGAGCGCGCGCGCGTCATCGATCGACGGATGCCCGCGAGCACGGCAGATTCCATTGGAGCGCTCGTTATGCGGGAATTGCGGGCGCCGACCAGCGAGGAGGAATGGGGCGCACGGTTGCTGGCCTCGACCGGGCCGTCCGCCACTCTCGCGCTCGCGCGCCGCGAAGTCTGCCCGCCCGCGCTCGCGCGCATCGAGCCGCTCGCACTCGCGAATGTGGCCATTACCGAGCGGGAGCCGGACGTCGCGCCCTCGCCCGACTGGATCCTGCGCGGCGCGGGAGCACCCGCCGGGGTGCCTCGCTCCACGGTCGAGCGGGCGGCCGCCGGATCACCGGTGCGCGACAGCACGCGCCTAACGGTCGACGCCACGAGCACCGCGCCCGACGTCGCCGCCCTCGGCGACACGGTGCTGACGCTCCGCGTGCTGATCGACACGACCGGCGCCATTGCACACGCCGAGATGTCGCGCACCGCCCTGGCGACGGTCGACAAGACGCGTCTCGTGGCCGAGCTCGCCCGCTATCGCTTCCATCCCGCGCTCGAGGACCGCGTGCCGACACCGGCGTGGGTGATTCTCAAAATCAAGTGAGGGTGCGCGATTCGATTGATGGTGGCTCACTCCATCGAAGGCTTCACGTCTTTCTCAGCGTTGCTCATGGCACTTCTGAGCATGAGCCAGCCGGCCACTCCAGCCACAACCGACGCCGCGAGAATACCGACCTTCGCCGAGTCGAGCAGAGTGGCGTCGGCGAACGCGAGCCCGGCGATGAACAGCGACATCGTGAAGCCAATGCCGCCCAGCCAGCTCACACCATGCAGCGCGCGCCATGACGCTTGAGCAGGCAGCGTTGCCAGCCCCGTACGGACGGCGACCCATGAAAAGAGGGTGATGCCGATCGGCTTTCCGAGAACGAGGCCGAGCATGACGCCCGATGTCACCGCGAGCGACAGCGAGTCGAGCAGCCCGCCGAGTGCCACGCCGGCATTCGCGAGGGCGAACACCGGCATGATGAAGAAGGCCACCGCGCCGTGAAGCTTGCGCTCCATCGTGAACAGCGGTGACTGCACCGCTTCGCTCACGTGCTCGAGCGCTTCGACCGCTTCCTGTTGCGCGCGGTTGGTGAGCACGGTCTCTCCCGGCTGACAGGCGGCCTCGAACTCGTCGATTGCGCCGCGCGCTACCTCCAGAAACTCCTCCTCGTGCACGCGCGTGCGTGAGGGAATCGTCATTGCCAGCACGACGCCGGCGACGGTGGCGTGGACGCCCGACTTGAGAAAGGCCAGCCACAGGAGCGCGCCGAGGACGAGATACGCCGCGGGGCGACGAACACCGAGAACGTTGAGCCCGATCAACGCCGCGAGAATCCCACCCCCGACGAGCAGCCAGGTGAAGGCAAGCTCGCTCGTATAGAACAGCGCGATCACGAGCACGGCACCGATGTCGTCGGCAATGGCGAGCGCGGTGAGGAACACCTTGAGCACGACGGGAACGCGTGGGCCGAGCAGCGCGAGAACGCCGAGCGCGAAGGCGATGTCGGTCGCCATCGGGATGCCCCATCCCGGAGCTCCGGGGCCGCCGGCATTGAATGTCGCGTAGATGAGGGCGGGGACGACCATTCCGCCCAGCGCCCCCGCGATGGGCAGCGCTGCCTGCCGCGGCGACGACAGCTCGCCGACCAGCATTTCGCGCTTGATCTCGAGGCCGACGACGAAGAAGAACACCGCCATCAACCCATCGTTGATCCAGTGGTGCAGGGAAAGGTCGAGCGCCCGCCCTCCCACCCGGATCCCGATCGTGGCCTCCCACAGGTGGAAGTAGCTGGCGGCCCACGGGGAATTCGCCCAGAGCAACGCGACGGCGGCGCACGCGAGCAGCACGATCCCGCCCGCAGCCTCGGTGTGCGTGAATTGCTGGAAGGGACGCAGCACCCGCACCAGGATCGGCTCGGGTGCGGACGACCGGGGAGGAGTCGGTACCGTCATGCTTGTCGCTGCTCCGTTTCCCACATGCGGCTCGCCAGCTCACGCACGAGCTTGGCGCACACGTGGCTCGTGAGGTGTCCCACGTCGCGCGACGGGTTGTATTCGACGATGTCGGCGCCTACCACGGGCCCGTCGAGCGTCTGGATGACGCCCAGCACATCGCGAATGCCGAGCCCGCCAGGCTCCCGGTGCGACACGCCAGGCGCGAACGCCGGGTCCAGCCCATCGATGTCGACGGAGATGTAAACGGGCCCCCGGACCCCCGGTCGCACACCGGTCGTCCACGCGCGCATGTCGATGACCTCGACGCCGAACCGATCGGCCTGCATGCGTTGATGGGCATTCATCGCCCGAATGCCGACCTGCACGAGCCGGTCTGCGAGCGCGCCCTCCATGATGCGGGCGAAAGGACACGCGTGTGACAGGCGGTCGCCGTGGAATACCTCATAGAGATCGGGGTGTGCATCGAACTGGAGGATCGTCAACCGCGGCCAGTGCGCGCGTACGGCTCGCACGATCGGGAACGTGATGGAGTGATCGCCGCCGAGTGAGATCGGTCGGCCGCCACCCGCGATCACGGCCGCGACGGCGTCGGTAATCCGATCGGCTGCGTCTCCGTTTCCGCTAAAGTCGACGTCGCCTGCGTCGGCGAGAGCGCCCGGCACGCGAAGATCGATCAGCGATTCGCTCACACCATTGCCCGCGTCCGAGGCGAGCTCCTCCCGAACCAGCGCCGGGGCGGCCGCGGCACCCGGGAGGAACGATGACGCGGCGTCGAACGGAACACCAATCAGCGTCGGCGTCACCGCCCTAACGGAAAACGTTCTGCACGACGAACCACATGTTCGCGGGGCGCTCCGCGAGGCGGCGCATGTACCACGGGAACCAGTTCGTCCCGTAGCTGATGAGCGTGCGTACCCTCGTGCCTCCGGCGGCGAGCGCGCGCTGCGTCTGGGTGGCGATGCCGTACAACATGTGCACCTCGTAGGAGCCGGGTGGCAGGCGTCGCCCATTCGCGTGCATGCGCAGGGCCTCGAGCAAGCGGGTGTCATGCGTGCCGAACACGGGGACCCCCTGGCCGCGCGCCGCTTGATCGAGGAGGCGGCGCCCCATCGAGAGATAGGCGGCGTCGATGTCCTGACGCCGCGCCAGCGCACGCGCGGCGGGCTCTCGATAGGCACCCTTCACCAGGCGAATCGAAGGTTGAAGCGGCAGCAGCGTCTCGATGTCCATCGGGGTCCGATGCAGATACGCCTGCAGGCACAGCCCGACGTTCGCGTGCGACGCGCGAATCTCACGAAAGATGCCGAGCGTCGCGTCGACGTAGTGCGACTCCTCCATGTCGATCCACACGAACGAGCCCAGGGTCCCCGCGTGCGCCGCCAGGCGAGCCACGTCCGACGCGCACGCATCGCGCCCCGCGTCGAGCCCGAGGTGCGTGAGCTTCACGGACAGCTGCGTCGGAAGCGTGCGCGCCTTGATTGCCTCGAGTGCGCCGAGATAATGCTCCCGCACCGCGGCGGCCTCCCCTCTCGTCCTCACGCGCTCGCCGAGGTTCGTGATGACGGAGCCGAGATCCTCCTTGGCGAGGACAGCGGCCGCGTCGAGTGCGGCACCGAGCTCCTCCCCGGGGAGAAAGCTCTTGACCGCACGCCGCGTGAACTCGTGCTTCCGGAACTGGGAGGCCAGCCACTCGCTGCGAGAGGCGCGCAGCAGCGCGGTGCGTGCAAGGGACATGAGCGCGAGGTTAGCGACCCGTGGCGCCATCGTCCAGTGCCGCGCGCAGGGCGCTAAATTTCGAGCCACGGGTTGGCCGCCGCTCGAGCACGACACTTCCCCTCACGCCGAGGCACCGCTGCTCCTCCGCTCCACCGACCGCGGCTTCTATTGCGAAGCCGGCGGCTTCTTCATCGACCCCTGGGCGCCCGTCCACCGGGCGGTGATCACGCATGCACACGGCGATCACGCGCGCTGGGGATCGCGATACTACCTCGCTTCGCACGAAGGACGTCATGTCCTGCGAACGCGGCTCGGTCCGGCGGCGCGTATCGAGACCGTCGACTACGGGAAGCCGGTCGACCTGAACGGGGTCCGCGTGTCGCTCCACCCCGCCGGTCACATCCTCGGATCGGCGCAGGTGCGCGTGGAGCATCGCGGAGAAGTGTGGGTCGTCTCCGGCGACTACAAGACCGAGCCCGACCCAACGTGCGCGCCGTTCGAGGTCGTGCGATGCCACACGTTCGTGACCGAGTCGACGTTCGGTCTGCCCGTCTATCGATGGCAGCCCCAGCAGGACGTGTTCGCCGGGATGCGCGAGTGGTGGCGTGCCAATCGTGAGGCGGGCCGGGCGTCCATCGTCTTTGGTTACGCCCTCGGAAAAGCACAGCGCGTGCTTGCCGCGTTCGTGAACGGGGGCGAAGGACCGATCTACACGCATGGCGCGGTGGAGCGGCTCACTCGCGACTACCGCGAAACCGGTATCGCGCTTCCGTTGACCACGTACGCCTCGACGGTCCCGCGCGGCCACGACTGGGGAGGCGCACTCATTGTGGCGCCGCCATCGGCCATGGGCTCGACGTGGCTTCGCCGATTCGGGTCATCGTCGACCGCGTTCGCCTCGGGATGGATGCAGATTCGTGGTGCGCGTCGTCGTCGATCGGTCGATCGCGGTTTCGCGCTGTCCGATCACGTGGACTGGCCGGCGCTTCTCGGAACCATCGCGGCAACCGGTGCCGGGCGAGTGCTCGTGACGCACGGCTATCGCGAGCCCGTCGTACGTTGGCTCAGCGAGCGGGGTGTCGAGGCACATGTCGCCGCGAGTCAGTGGGAGGGCGAGCTCGACTCCGAGGTGGAGCTGCCGGAGGGAGAATCGCCCGCGTGAATCGTTTCGCGCAGCTCTTCACCGAGTTGGACGAGACCACGCGCACCAGCGAGAAGGTCTCGGCGATGGAGCGCTACTTCGCATCGGCTGCGCCCGCCGACGCAGCGTGGGCCGTGTACTTCCTGAGCGGTGCTCGGCCGAAGCGGCTCGTGCCGGTGCGGCGCGTCGCGACGTGGGCGATGGAAGAGTCCGACGTCCCGGGTTGGCTATTCGAGGAGAGTTACTCCACGGTCGGCGATCTCGCGGAAACGATCGCGCTGCTTTTGCCCCGCGCGGTGCAGACGGTCGACCGTCCGCTGCATCAGTTGATCGAGGAGTCGGTGCTCTCTCTCGCCGGGCAACCCGAATCGGTGCAGCGAGAGATCGTCCTGCGCGCATGGCGCGAGATCGATGGCGTCCCACGCTTCCTGTTGAACAAGCTCATTACCGGCGAGCTTCGCGTGGGCGTGTCGCGCAGCCTGGTCGTGCGTGCCCTGTCGCGCGCGAGTGGTGTAGCGGAGGCAGTGGTGGCGCATCGTCTGTCAGGGGCGTGGGAGCCCCGACCAGAGGCCTATCAGCGGCTCGTCGCCCCCGACACCGCCGACGCGCACATCTCGCAACCCTATCCCTTCTTTCTTGCCTACCCGCTCGAGGACGAGCTCGAGACGCTCGGCGATGCCGCGGAGTGGCAGGCGGAATGGAAGTGGGACGGCATCCGCGCGCAGGTGATTCGGCGCAGCGATCGCTCCTTCATCTGGTCGCGGGGTGAGGAGCTGATGACCGACCGATTTCCCGAGTTGAGCGCAGCGGCCGCTCTGCTGCGGAATGGGACGGTGATCGACGGCGAGATCATGCCCTGGATGGATGGACGTCCGCTTCCGTTCGCACAGCTCCAGCGACGCATCGGTCGCAAGAAGCTTGGCCCCAGGATTCTCGCCGAGGTTCCGGTCGTGCTCCTCGCATACGACCTCCTCGAACACGAAGGACGGGACGCGCGGGAGCAGCCTCTGTCATGGCGCCGCGCTCGCCTCGAGGAAATCGTCGGTGGAAGTGGCCTGGCCTCGCGGGTGCTGCCATCCCCGGTCCTTCGCGCGGCGGACTGGGCGGTGATCCGCGGGGCATACGAGCGCGCGCGCGAGATGTGCGCGGAAGGTCTGATGCTCAAGCGCCTCGACGCACCGTACGTCGTTGGGAGACGCCGCGGCCTTTGGTGGAAATGGAAGATCGCGCCCTACTCGGTGGACGCGGTGCTGGTGTACGCGCAGCCGGGACACGGCCGGCGCGCGTCGCTCTATACCGACTATACCTTCGCGGTGTGGCAGGAGGGTGAGCTCGTTCCATTCGCGAAAGCATACTCCGGTCTCACGGACGCCGAGATCCGCAAGCTCGACGGCTGGATCCGTCGTCATACCGTCGAGAAGTTCGGGCCGGTGCGGTCGGTGAAGCCGGAGCAGGTCTTCGAGCTGCACTTCGAGGGAATCCAGCCATCGCCGCGGCACAAGTCGGGAGTCGCGGTGCGCTTCCCGAGAATCGCGCGGTGGCGCGACGACAAGCGCGCCGACGCGGCGGATACGCTCGAGACGCTGCGCGCGCTCATGGCGGCGCAATGACCAGCCCAATGACAGCGCGACGGCCACCTGCAGCATCGACCACAGGGGAAGCGATCGAGCGCGCGGAGCGCTGGTTCACCTCGCGCGGGTGGAGACCATTCCCCTTTCAGCGCGACGTCTGGCGCGCCTACCTCGCTGGGGAATCGGGACTCGTGCACGCGGCAACAGGAACGGGGAAGACGCTCGCCGTCTGGATGGCACCCCTCATCGAGGCGATGCGAGAGCCTCGTCAGGCATCGGGGCTGCGGGTTCTCTGGATTACGCCACTTCGCGCGCTCGCCGCCGACACCGCCGACGCGCTCATCCAGCCGCTGGGCGACCTGGGATTCGACTGGACGGTCGAGACACGCACGAGCGACACGTCTGCCGCTGTTCGCGCGCGACAGGGCCGGCGTCTGCCGACGGCGCTGCTCACGACGCCGGAGAGCCTGTCGATCCTCTTGTCGCGAGAGGATTCCTCGCAACAGTTCCGCGAGCTCCGCGTGGTCGTCGTCGACGAATGGCACGAGCTCATGGGAACCAAGCGCGGCGTGCAGGTGGAGCTGGGGCTGGCGCGGCTGCGACAGCTGCGACCGGACATCCGGATCTGGGGCTTGTCCGCGACCATCGGCAACCTCGAGGACGCCCGCGACGCGTTGCTCGGCACGGAGCCTCGCACCAGCCGCCTGGTGCGCGGTGTCGAGCCCAAGCGTGTCGTCGTCGATGCACTGATTCCACCAGTCATCGAGCGATTCCCCTGGGCCGGTCATCTCGGAACGCAGATGCTGCCGGCGGTCGTGAATGCGATCGAGGAAGGAGAGAGCGCGATCGTCTTCACCAACACGCGCTCACAAACCGAGATCTGGTATCGCGCGCTTCTCGAGGCACGACCCGATTGGGCCGGGCTGATCGCCCTCCATCATGGGTCGCTCGAGCGGAAGACGCGCGAGTGGGTGGAGGAAGGGTTACGCACGGGGCGGCTGCGGTGCGTGATCGCAACATCGAGCCTCGACCTCGGTGTGGATTTCTCTCCCGTCGATCGCGTCCTGCAGATCGGCAGTCCCAAGGGCGTCGCGCGGCTGCTGCAGCGGGCTGGCCGAAGCGGCCACCGCCCCGGGGCGTTGAGCCGGGTGACGTGCGTGCCCACGAACGTGCTCGAGCTGCTGGATGTCGCCGCGGCACGTGATGGTATCGAAATGGGAGCCATCGAATCGCGTCTTGCCGTCGAGCGCCCCCTCGACCTGCTCGTCCAGCACGTCGTCACCGTCGCGCTCGGCGGCGGCTTCGACGCTGACGCGCTCGTTCGCGAAGTGCGCACGACGCGGGCGTACGCGGAGCTGACCGATGCCGAGTGGGCGTGGGTGATGGATTTCGTGTCCCGCGGCGGCGATGCGTTGCAGGGATACGAGGACTACGCTCGCGTCGTCCAGCGTGACGGGCGGTGGATCGTCGCGAGCCGCGAGATCGCACGCAGGCATCGTCTATCGATCGGCACGATCGTCAGCGACGCCCAGATCACCGTGCAGTACCTGCGTGGACAGCGCCTGGGATCAGTCGAGGAATCGTTCATCGCGCGTCTGCGGCCGGGCGACCGTTTCACCTTCGCCGGCAAACCGCTCGAGTTCGTACGTGTGCGCGACCTGCGCGCGTGGGTGCGACGTGCGCCGAATGGCCAGGGCGTCATCCCGCGGTGGATGGGGAGCCGCTTGCCGCTCTCGGGCGAGCTCGCCGCGGCGATTCGCCGCCGCCTGGACGAAGCGCACCGCGGCTGCTTTCGCGGCGCCGAGATGGAGGCATTGCGTCCGATCCTCGAGGTGCAGGCGCGATGGTCCCGGATTCCCGCGCTCGACGAGGTGCTCATCGAGCGCGTGCGCACGCGGGAGGGCCACCATGTCTTCGTGTTCCCGTTCGAGGGCCGGCTGGTTCATGAAGGACTCGCCGCGCTGTTCGCGTATCGATTGTCGCGCTTCACTCCCATCTCCTTCACGCTCGCGGCGAACGATTACGGACTCGAGCTCCTGTCCGCCGATGCTGCACCACTCGATGAAGCGCGCGCTCAGGGGTTGTTCTCGCCGCGCAATCTGTTCGATGACCTGCCGGCGGCCCTCAACGCGAGCGAGATGGCGAGGCGCCAATTCCGGGAAATCGCCCGCATTGCGGGACTCGTTTTCCCCGGCTTCCCCCGCAGCGGCAAGACGGCGCGTCAGCTGCAGGCCTCGAGCGGGCTGTTCTTCGATGTGCTCGAACGGCACGACCCGTCGAACCTGCTGCTGGGACAGGCGCGACGTGAGGTCCTCGAACGCCAGCTCGAGCGCAGCAGGCTCGCGCGCACGCTGGAGCGGCTTGCCAGCGCTCGCGCCGTGATCACGACACCGCGCCGCACACCACCGCTGGCGTTCCCGCTTCTGATCGATCGCGCGCGTGACCGTGTGTCCTCGGAGACGCTCGCCGATCGCATTCGCCGAATGCAGCTCGCGCTCGAGCGGGCGGCCGATGCCTGACCGCGGGCTGCGGGTTGACGCGCGCGGTGAGGAGCTGCTGCTATTGCCGGAACGCGCCGTCTTTTGGCCGCGCAGAGAAACGTTGCTGGTCGCGGACGCGCACTTCGGAAAGGCAGCCTCATTCCGTGCCGCTGGCGTTCCGGTACCACATGGAACGACCGCGGATGCCCTGACGCGAGTCGATGCGCTGCTCGATCGCACGTCGGCGCGTCGCGTCGTCTTCCTTGGCGACTTCCTTCACGCGAAGGAAGGGCGATCGCCGAGCACCGTGCGCGCGCTCACGGAATGGCGTGCGCGGCATCACGCCATCGATATGACGCTGGTCCGGGGCAACCATGATCGTCGCGCGGGCGACCCGCCCACGAAAATCGCCATCGACTGCGAGGACGGACCGCTGCATGAGGAGCCGTTTGCGTTCGCGCACCACCCACGCGCGGTTCCCGGGGCCTACGTGCTCGCGGGGCATCTTCACCCGGCCGCAGTCATGACTGGTCCGGCGCGCCAACGCGAACGGCTGGCGTGCTTCTGGTTCGGCACCGAGATCGGGGTGTTGCCGGCGTTCGGCGACTTCACCGGGGTGTCCGAGGTCAGACCTGTGGTTGGCGATCGCGTCTTCGTGATCGCTGACGAGTCTGTGTTCGAGGTTCGCTGAGGCCGCGCGCTCCTGCCTGCCCTTCCGGCATCCAGGTTCACGAGGCGACGCGGATTACGCGGAAACGGCGTCGCCTCATGAACCTGGATGTCAGCCCTACAGAACCAAGCCACAGTGGGGACCTAGCGAGCCAGCACTGCAGCCGCCGCCTCCTGAAGCCGTGCCGCAAGCGCCGTAGACACGCCGAGCTCGGCACCTGACGCGAGACGCACGCGCGGCGGCAGCCCAACCGGTGACCGGTTGTAAAGCACGCCGTACATAACGAGCGCCGCGAGATACGACCCCGCGATCGACGGGTGCAGACCGTCGGGCGAGTAGAGCGCGAGCGCCGGATCATCCTCCCACGCGGCGAGCCATGCTGCCGCCACGGGGAACAACAGACCGTTCACGTCTCGAGCCGCCAGTCTGTAGGACTCGATCGCCGCATCGAAGTCCGCGCGACGCGAGCTCTGCGGCCACACCGAGTAGAGCGCGGGCATCGCGCTCACCGCGCGAATCCCGGCATTCAGAACAGCGACGCTCGCGCGCAATTGGGCGCGATTCTCCGGTAGCGACGAGGGACCCTGCTGCAACACGACGACTTCCCACCCACCAAGCGCGATCGCCCGCTCGGCGGCGCCCTGCGCGCGATGGTCCTCGAGGTTGAAATCAGGGAATGCCACGGTCATCACCGCCAGCGATTCCCCTCCCGCCGAGTCGGCGAGCGACTGCACGATCAGCGGAAGATCATTCCAGTACGTAAGACTGTTGCCGATGAAGAGGATTCGACGCCCTTCACCGACGAGCGCGGGGAGTCCAGGGCCCGAGGGAGCGCTGGAGCACCCCAAAACAAGGGCACTGACGAGCGCGCGGACGATACCAATCGGGCGACGCAAGCGCATGGAACGTGCTCCGCGAGTGCAGGTGCGCCATGGTAACTCCATGCAGCCACTTCCACATCAGACCTCCCACGGCGCGCGTAGGAGATACAGTTTCCTTACATCAACCAGGAAGAGTGAGGTTGGGATGTCCGCACCACGAATCACCCTGCTGTCGTTGATGGTTGGGCTCACCGCCACGGCGAACGCTTTCGCGCAGCGTCCGAACCCGCTCGACAGCGCCGTCTTCGTCACTCGGCTGGGATCGGATACACTCGTCGTCGAGCGCGTCATTCGGTCGCCGCAACGCGTGGAGGCCGAGGTCGCCATGCGCGTGCCACGCACCACGCGCACGGTGTATGTGCTTCAATTGTCCCCGTCCGGCATGCTCGAGCGGATGGAGGCCACCACCTTCGACACTACCGGCGGCGGCGCCGCGGCGGCGCGCCGCGAGATCGTCACGCGCGTCGGTGACTCGCTCCGCATCGAGACCACGGCAGGCGACCAACGCCGCACCCGGGCCGTCCGCGCCGAGCCGCATGCCCTGCCCTTCATCGACATGGTGCACTGGCCATACGAGATCGCGCTCGTCCGGCTCAAGACGAGCGGAGTAACCGACGCATCGCAGCCGCTGCTCACCGGCTCGCGCGTCTCGAACTTCGCGTTCGCTCGTGTCGGCGCCGACAGCATGACGATCACGCACCCGTCACGGGGGACGATGCGCCTCCGCGTCGACTCCGCTGGTCGGCTCATGGCGCTCGACGCTGGAGCGACCACACGCAAGCTCGTCGTCGAGCGTCGTCCCTGGATGCCCATCGACGATCTCGTCAAACGCTGGACCGCCCAGGACGCCGCAGGTCGCAGCCTCGGAGCCCTGTCCGGCCGCGCACGGTCATCGAACGTCGTTGCAGGCGCGACCATCGGTCTGGACCACGGCACACCCTCCAAACGCGGGCGGAGGATTTGGGGCGCACTGGTCCCGTTCGGTACCCTCTGGCGCACGGGCGCCAACGAAGCCACTCACTTCGAGACCGATCGAGACCTCGTGTTCGGCACCGGCGGAGACACGCTGGTGGTCCCGGCGGGGCGCTACACGCTTTTCTCGGTGCCGGAGCGCGACGGCGGCTGGCTCATCATCAATCGCGAGACGGGCCAGGCCGGCACCGCCCATGATCCGGCCCAGGATCTCGGGCGGGTGCGTCTATCGACACAGCCGCTCCGGACGCCGATAGAGACGTTCACCATCAAGGCAGAAACCGAAGGCGGAACGAACCTGCTGCGCCTCCAGTGGGACGACGCCGAGCGCGTGGTCCCCTTCCGCGTTCGCCAGACCAAGTGACCCCCGCCATCGGTGCACGAGGGTACGCCTCGTGCACCGATGCCGGGCATGCCGCTCCGCGAATTCACAGACAGTACCGGTCGCCGGTGGCGCGTGTGGGATATCCGTCCCGAGCAGATGCACGCCGCAACGCGCGCCGAGGACCATCTGCAGAGCGTGATCAACGGGTGGCTCGCGTTCGAGCCGGCGACCGGTGGCGAGAAGCGCCGCTTGGCCCCCATACCCCCTCGTTGGGACAGCGCTACCGAGACAGAGCTCGAGGCGATGCTGGAAAGAGCCGAGCCGTCGCGCATCGAGGGACCCGCCACGCGGCGGGACTCCACTGCCTCGGCGGGGTTTGCGGTCCAGGCGGTTCATTCGGACACCGGGTCCAGCGTCCGCACATTCCGCTATCCCAATGGGCGGTACTGGACCGTGAACGAGATCCCGGCCGAATCCACCGGGGCGGCGCAGCAGCGGCCCCTGCTCCGGTTCACCTCCGGCGCTCGCTCCCTGGATGCAGCCGACTGGCCCTCCCAGTGGGTACAGATGTCGGAAGGAGACCTCTCCGACCTGCTCTACCGGTCCTTCCCTCGGGATGGCTCCTCGGCGAATCCGACCGAGTTCCGGCGCCGGCGAGGCGACATCGCCTGACGAGGCCGTCGGAGCGCGAGGCACGAGGGTTGCGCGGCAGAGGGATGTCCTGCACGACGTCATCGCTGCGCACCCGTTTTTCGAGCGAGCCAAGAACGCATGACCACGCCTCCTGCGCCTCAGTCGGATCCCCTCGTCGTCGCCCTTCAGCACACCGAGGCTGAGCTGGCCGAGAAGCTCGAGGAGGCCTGCGTTCCGGACACCCGCGAGGTGTCGGAAGAATCGACCGCCGAGCTGGCGAAGCTGAGCGACTCGCTCCTGGCGGCCGCTCGCGCCGCAAAGGACGTTGTCTCCCTCCGCAAGCGACGGCACCAGAGGAGCGGCGCGAGCGATCAGCCGGCGGCGGAGGAGGCCATCCGCGAATTCCGGGATATCGCCGGCCGGGAGTGGCGCGTGTGGGCGGTCACGCCGTCGCATTCGCGCACCTCGAAGCGAGAGGCCAACCTCGGCGAGTTCGAGCAGGGGTGGCTGGCGTTCGAGACGCTCGACGAAGAGCTGCGGAAGCGACTTCCGCACTATCCCCCCGAGTGGCGCACGATGTCCGAAGCAAAGCTTCAGGAGCTTCTCGGTCTCGCGGTGGAGGCGCCGATGCGCCGGCTCGAGGCGCGGCGGCCCGAGCCTCGCAACGAGCCGCCGCGGTGAGCGCCGTCAGCCGTTAGGCACCCGCCGCCTCCTCCGGCCGGCTGGGCATCTCCGGCGGGATCTCGGGAATCTCCGCCGACACACGACGCGTGCGACGCGGCTGAAAGAGCGTCGGATCGTCATGCCACACGGCGCACGCTTGCGCCCGAGCGCCGTCGGGGGCGTCGAACGATTGCTCCTGATCGTAGAGGACTTCGCAGAGCAGTTGCGCGGTTGCATCCTCCGGCCAGTTCGCCCGGAGCTCCGCTCTCAGCCTCGCCAGCTCGGCCGCGGACCGAGCGGCCGCCGCGATGTCCACGTACCGCTGATACTCCTCGCTTCGCATCCACCGTCTGGTCGCGTCCGGCATTCTCGCCACCTCGGGCCGTGCGGAAGCCGATATCAATGCGCTATCCCCGTGCCGGATGCCAGGGGGGACGCGTAGTCACGTACAGCTCACGAGATGTTAATCCCTTGCTAATGGGGGGAACACGCGGTGAGGGTACCAAATACACGGGAAAGCGCTTTCCTGAAGCTTCCGTCTGACCTCGGATAGCTATGCGTCGCCGCTGGCGTGGGGGGAAACCGTACGGGTGGGGTCTGGCGCTCTGCGCAATCGGTGCGTGCAGCGGCGCCCTCCGCGTCCCGCAAGAGCCGCCAGTCTCGGCAACTGCATGCACGCTCCTGCAGGCGCCGTCGATTGTGGCCGATACTACCACCATCACCTTCGATGCGCTTGGCGCCACGCGCGAACAATGCGCGCTGACACTCGCGGCGGAAGGTCTGCGCCCCTGGCCGCTCGCGTCGAGCGAGCCGTGGACGGTACATCTGACCCTGACGCCGACCGAAGCACTGGTGCGGCGGCTTGACCGCGAACGCGCGCGCAACGCGATCGATGCCGGCTCGCCGCTCCTCGCGACCGAGGATCCCGATCTCACTGCCTATGCGGCGACGCGCGCGGATCTGGAGGTCAGTCCGCTCCCGTGGGATCGCACCTATCTGCGCCTCTCCCCTCGTTCCGGGGCGTCGTTGGGCGGAGCCGCGGGCCCGGATGCGGTGCGCGCCGATGCGCGACCAGCGGACGCTCCACCGTGCGAGGTGCCTCCGACGACACTGGAGCTGGACGCCGTGTCCTCGGCGCGCGTGGTGTATGACGGCAGCGACCGCACGGCGCGTGAGCTCGCCGAGCGAACCGTCGCGCTCGTGGAGCGTTCCGATGCCACGGCGGTAGGGCTGACCGCGGCCGAGCTCGACGTCGCGCTCCACGCCGGCAACGAGCTCGCGTACGTCATCTCCGTCCCGCGGGCGTCGTACTGCGACGCCCTCCTCGCACTGGCACAGCGCGCGCCCTGGATGTCTCCTCACTCCATCATTCCGCTGATCGATACGCGCGCGCATGCCATCGCCCCTCGTGCACCACGGCCATGACCTTCCGCGCTCGCATGTCGGTCGCCTTCGTGGTTGCCGCGCTCATTCCGCTCGCCGTGCTCGCCCTCGGCGTGCGGCGCGAGGTCACGCGGCGACTCACCGCGCAGCACGAGCGGCGCGTGGGCGCCCTCGTCGACATCGTCCGGCAGGACCTCGCAAGAGAGAGTGCTTCCATCGCTGCACGGCTGGAGATCCTCGAAACCGACCTCTCGACGGATGATCGCTTTCGTCTGGGAGCCGTCCGTAGCGATCCGGGCCACAGACGCTACGTCCTCGATTGGGCCGAGCGCGCCATGGACGTGGCCGGGCTCTCGATGCTGCGCGTGTATGACGATGCGGGGCGCGTCGTGAGCTCTGGGCATTTCCGCAACGAGTTCGGCCGCGACGACAGCCAACTGCTCGCCCGCCTCGCGGCCGCTCCAGGCGGGGAAGCGCTCATCGCCGTGAAGACGCCCTCGGGTTCCTTCCGCGCGCTCGCACGAGCTGAATCCACCAGCGTCGGCGGACGCGCCTTCATCATCGTCGGCGGTACGAGAGTCGACTCCGGCTTCTTTACCCGTCTCGCTCGGGATGGGGAGATTGATGTCTCTCTGGCGCTTGGCGAGGCGGGAGTCCCCGCGACGCGTGCGATCGCGCGGCTCCCTCTCGTGTACGTGGACGACAGAGCGGCCGGGGTCGCGACCACGCACCTCACGATTGCGCCGCGCGCGGACGAGCTGCAGATGCTGCGACGCGATCTCGACCGCTGGGTCGGTGCCTCCTTTCTCCTCGCCGCGATCGCGGGAGCCATTCTCATTGCCTGGCTCGCCGCAGGATTGAGTCAGCCCATGGCAACGCTCGCCCGCGCTGCGCTGTCGATCGACTTCAACACGCCCGACGTGGACACCGTTGCCGCTCGCGACGATGAAGTCGGCACGCTCGCCCGTCGCTTTGCCGCCATGACGCGCCGTCTTCGCGCCGGTGCAGTTCGTCTGCGTGATGCCGAGCGCCGGGCGACCGTCGGCGAGATGGCGCGGCAGGTGAATCACGACATGAAGAATGGCCTGGTCCCCATTCGCAACGTGCTGCGCCACCTCTCACAGGTACAGGAGCGGGCGCCGCACGACCTGGCGACAGTATTCGGTGAGCGGCGAGCGACGCTGGACTCGAGCGTCACCTACCTGGATGAGCTCGCCACGCGGTGGGCCCGACTCACTCCGCGAGCGGACCGCCGCCCCGTGGATGTCAACGCCATCGTGCGAGACATCGCGGTCGCTGCGCGCGACGCCTATGCCACTCCGCTGCGTGCCCAGCTGTCCGTCGACCTGCCGCCGGTCGTCGGCGATCCGGTCGCGCTCCGCCGCATCTTCGACAACCTCGTCACGAACGCGCTGCAGAGCCTGCCGGCGGACGGAGGGGCCGTCACCATCTCCACCGAGCAGCGCGATCGCGTCGTACGCGTCACCGTCGCCGACACGGGACATGGAATGACCGCGGAGGAAGTCGCCCGCGCGCTCGGGGGCTTCTACACGACCAGGCCGCAGGGAACCGGACTCGGGCTGTCCGTCGTGCGCCGCCTTGTCGCCGACCACGGCGGTGAAGTTCACATCGATACGGCGCCTCGGCGCGGAACCACCGTCGTCGTCGAGCTGCCAGCGCACCCACACCGGCAGGCCAGGATCTCACACTCATGAATACGCTGCTCATTGTCGACGACGTTCGCGCGCTCGCCGATCAGTTCGCGTACGATCTTCGGCGCCTCACGAGCATGGAAACCATCGTCGCGACCGATGGTGATGCGGCACTCGAGATACTCGCTCGCGAGCCCGTGGACTGCGTGATCCTCGACCTCGAGATGCCAGGCCGCGACGGCTTCGGCGTGCTCCGGGCGATGAAGGAACGCGGGCTCGACGCTCCAGTCGTCGTGTACACCGGCACGGGGAACTACGACCGGTGCGTGCAGGCCATGCGCGCCGGCGCCTACGGCTTCATCGACAAGGGTGAGACGGTCGAGCGCGTGGCGCGCGAGGTCGAGAACGCCATCGAACGTCGCCTGCTGTTGGCGGAAGTCGCGACGCTACGCACCTACGCCGCGGATGATTCCGCACTGCTGGGTGACAGCCCAGCGATGCGTCGGCTGAAGGAGAGCATCGTCCGCGTCGCGCCCATTCCGTCCACCGTTCTCATCATCGGCGAGAGCGGGTCCGGCAAGGAGCTCGTCGCGCGCGACGTCCACCGCTTGAGTGGGCGAGAGCGCGAGCCCTTCGTGGCGCTCAACTGCGCGGCGATTCCGGAGCAGCTCGTCGAGAGTGAGCTGTTCGGCCACGAACGCGGGGCATTCACGGGAGCGCACGCCACGCGAAAGGGCGCATTCGAGGCGGCGGGGAAGGGAACGCTCTTTCTCGACGAGATCGGCGAGCTCCCCCTGCCCGCGCAGGCCAAGCTTCTGCGTGCCCTCGAAGAGCGGCAGGTCGTGCGCGTCGGCGCATCGCGGCCGATTCCCGTCGCCGCTCGCATCATCGCCGCTACCAATCGCGAGCTCGCGACGGAAGTCTCCGAGCGGCGGTTCCGGGAAGATCTCCTGTTTCGGCTCGACGTACACGCGCTTCGGGTCCCGCCGCTCCGCGAGCGCCGGTCCGACATTCCGCAGCTCGCCGACTATCTCGTGCGCACCACATGCGAGCGATTCGGCATTCGTCGAAAGGTCATTTCGGCCGCGGCGATCGAGCGGCTCTCGTCCTCCGACTGGAAGCGCAACAACGTGCGCGAGCTCCGCAATGTCATTGAGCGCATGGTGATCGCGTCCGATGGCGATGCGATTGGCGAAGAGCACGTCCCAGCGGAGATCAGGGGAGCGACTCAGACCGGCGCGCATGAGCCGACGGCGACCACGTTCGTCGATCTCAAGGCGGAGGCGGAGCGCCAGATCATCGTCGCCGCGCTGCAGCGCCACGACTGGCATGTGACGCAGACCGCGCGAGCGCTCGGGCTCGCCGATCATGCGAGCCTCCTGAAGATCATGCGGCGGCATGGGCTGACGAACCAAAGGCGCTAAACGCGCTACAGGCGCTGAGGGCGCTGTGGCCGATCGGACACGAGGAGCGCGCCGATAACGTGTCCGCGCGAACACAGCGCCTTTGGCGCCTTTAGCGCCACTCGCGCTATTCTGCTGTGAAACAACGAGTTGCACACCGGACTCTCCTTTCGAGCCGACGGTCCCCCCGTTGCCCTAACGAGCCGGCACGTTGGCACCACGACAACGCGCCCAAGGGCGCAAACCAAAGGAGAGGACCATGCGTCGCCCCATTCATTTCGCCGAGCAGCCCCGCCGCAACTACCTGCCGCTTGCGCTGACCGCGCTCGCCGTGCTCACCATCTTCGCGTGTGATGGAAGCGAGCCCGAGCCGCGCACCACCCCCAGCATCGACGATCCGGTGGTCGTCAACGACTCCGTCGTCGAGTCGCCCGTGCAGTCGGGTACGCCAAGCTACGAGAACGTCACGTACGAGGAAGCGGAGTCGACGTTCACGGCGCGCCGGTATGGCGAAGCGACGGAGATGTTCGCGGCCTACGTCACGCGTCGCCCCGCGAATCCGTGGGGTCATTACATGCTCGGCCTCTCGGCATGGAAGGGCGGTCAGCTTTCGCTGGCGCGGGAGAGCTTCGAGCGTGCCATCGAGCTCGATCCATCACACGTGAAGAGCCTGCTCAACCTCACGCGCGTGCTGCTGGAGCTGAAGGAGCCTCGTGAGGCGTCGGCGCGGGTTCTGGCGGCCCTCGAGCTCGACTCGACGTCTGCAGAGATCCACCGCCTCGTGGGTCGCGTGCAAACGGCGCTCGGCGAAACGGACGCGGCGATCGAATCGTATCGTGCCGCGCTCGCGCTCGATGGCCGCGACGTGTGGGCGATGAACAACATGGGTCTGCTGTTGATCGAGCGTGGCCGGTTCGAGGAGGCGTTGCGGCCGCTCGCGCGTGCAGTGCAGCTCGATTCCACCGTGGCCGTGTTCCGCAACAACTTCGGCATGGCGCTGGAGCGTACCGGTCACTTCGTAGCGGCCGCGGAATCGTATCGAGCGGCTGTGTCGATCGAACCGGGGTACGCGAAGGCATCGGCGAGCCTCACGCGCATCGATGGCCGCGGCGATGATCCGAACGCAGCCCCGATCGACGTCGCGCTGCTGGCCGATGATTTCGTACGCGACGTCGAGACGTGGAGAACGGAACGTGTCGCGATCACGGAGGTGGTCACACCGGTTCCGGACGTGGAGACACCCCCGCAGCCATAGTCGCACTTCTGACACAGGCGCACGACGACCCAGGTCGTCGTGCGCCCGTGTCGCGGGTGCGTTATCGGACCTCGTCGTGTAATTTCGCCGGATGCACGACGCTCACGAGTTCCTGCAAACGTTCGCCGTGGTCCTCGCGGCCGCTGGATTGACGACCGTCATCTTCCAGCGCCTGCGGCAGCCGGTGGTGTTCGGATATCTGCTCGCGGGAATGATCGTCGGCCCGCACGTCCCGATCCCGGTGGTGGCGAACGAAGCCACGGTGCAGACGCTCGCCGAGACCGGCGTCATCCTCCTTCTCTTTTCGCTCGGGCTCGAGTTCAGCCTCAGCAAGCTCATCCGCGTCGGGCCGCGGGCGGGCATCGTCGCGGTGGCCCAGAGCAGCCTGATGATCTGGATCGGGTATTCGCTCGGGCGCGCGTTCGGATGGACGACAATCGAGAGCTTCTACGCCGGCGCCATCATCGCGATCTCGAGCACGACCATCATCGCCAAGGCGTTTCAGGAGCAGCGCGTCACGGGAAGATTCACGGACCTCGTGCTTGGGGTCCTCATCATCGAGGACCTCATCGGAATCTTCCTGCTCGCGATTCTCACCGCCCTTTCCGCAGGCTCGGAGCTTTCGGCGAGCAGTCTCGCGATCACGGGGATGCGGCTCGGGATCTTCCTCGTCGCGCTCATCGTCGTTGGTCTTCTGGTCATTCCGCGCTCGGTGCGGGCCGTCGTCCGCATGAATCGCCCGGAGACGACGCTGATCGCCAGCATGGCCATCTGCTTCATGGCGGCCCTTCTCGCGCAGGCGTTCGGCTATTCGGTCGCGCTCGGCGCCTTCATCGCCGGCTCGCTGGTGGGTGAATCGGGCGAGGAGAAGACCGTCGCGCATCTCATCGAGCCGGTCCGCGATGTATTTGCGGCGATCTTCTTCGTTGCCGTCGGAATGCTGATCGACCCTGCGCTCGTCGCGGAATACTGGCTGCCGGTGGTTCTCTTCACCCTCGCCGTCGTCGTTGGAAAGGTCTTTGGCGTCACGATCAGCGCCTTCTTTACCGGCTTCAGCACACGCACGGCACTGCAGACCGGGATGAGCCTGGCGCAGATTGGTGAGTTCTCCTTCATTATTGCCACCGTCGGGCTCGCGACAGGGGCGACCCGTGGATTTCTCTATCCCATCGCGGTCGCCGTCTCGGCGATAACCACGCTCATCACGCCATGGCTCATTCGCGCCGCGGCCCCGACGGCCACGTTCGTGGACAGCAAGCTGCCGCGACCGATTCAGACCTTCGTCACGCTCTATGGATCGTGGATCGAGCGCATCAGCGAGTCACGCTCGGCGCGCACGCAACGGCCTCGCGTACGACGGCTGCTCGGCCTCCTGGTGCTCGACGTGGTCGCGATCGCGGTCGTATTGATCGGCGCCGCGCTCGAGACCGAGCGATTCACGACGCTGCTTTCCCAATGGAGCGGCCTCACGGACCTCGCCGCCCGAATGATCGTCATCGCGGGCACGGGCGCGATCATGGTGCCGCTGCTCATCGGGTTCTTTCGCACGGCGCGTCAGCTCGGAAACCTGCTCGCCCACGAAGCGTTGCCGGCCGTCGAAAAGGGCGTGGACTACGCCGCCGCTCCTCGCCGGGCGCTCATCGTCACTCTTCAGCTGGCCGTGGTGATCGTCGCCGTCGTGTTCGTGGTGGCGGTGGTCAAGCCGTTCTATCCCCGCATCGGCTCGACACTCGTCGTCAGCATTGGAGTGGGCGTCCTGCTGCTCGTTCTCGGCATCACGTTTTGGCGAACGGCGGCCGACCTATACGGCCATGCGCGCGCGGGCGCCGAGGTCATCGTCGCCGTTCTGGCCCAGCAAATGGCTGCAGAGAAGAACAGCGGCGCCTCCGCTCATGGAGCGCCGTCGCTCGACAAAGTCGGCAAGATTCTGCCGGGACTCGGCGATCCGGTGTCGTTGCGCATCGAGCCGGGGAGCACGCTCGAAGGGAAAACGCTGGCGGGCGCGAACCTCCGCGGGCTCACAGGTGCCACCGTGCTCGCCATCGTGCGCGGCGATCAGCAGGTCCTCATGCCCTCGGGCCAGGAGACGCTGCGCGAGGGCGATGTGCTGGCGGTCGTCGGCTCGCACGAGGCCGTGCAGAGCGCGCGCACGCTCATCGCGAGCAGCGCGAGCGCGCCCGGTCAGGGACTCAGTACGGAGTAGTGCGACATCGCCAGCCGCTGCTGAACGACGACATCGATCTGCTGACCGGGCCCCGCCGGAATGAGATCCGTCTGATAGGTCTGCGGCGAGCCGATCGCGTCGATGAAAATTCTGAGTCCGCGAGCCTCGACGAAGCTGCGTGGCAGCTCGAACACCTCGGTGTTCTGTCCCGTGACGGTGCCCAATCGCTGGCGTGAGCCTGACCGCGACGCGTAGACGTTGACGTCCAGCCACCCGTTATTGGTGATTCGGGCCGTCGCCATCTCGTCCAGGACGATCAGGCCGGGCGCTGAGCGACCGGAGCGCGCGCAGCCCGTCGCCAACGCGAGTATCGCGATCGCGATGATGCCGCGGAATTGTCCAGCGTGCATGTGTTCCCCCAATGACGTGCATCGCGCTTGCCGGTCCTCTCCCGTAATGCATTGGGGATACCAGCGCGGATAGCAAACGGCAAAGACGTCGGTTGCCAGAGTTCAGATTTCCTGAATTCAGGCGGCGAGGGGGTGATACCCGTCACGGAGTAATGCGTTCTCCTGCGTCGGGCCGCGGGGGGCGGCGGCGGATCATCGTCGTCACCGCGGCGATTCCGTTCAGGAGGCGGTCGAGCATGGAGGGAGGCTGGCCAGCCCATCGGCGCAGCACGTAGTTCCAGCCCAGGTTGTAGCCATTGCGCGTCCTGTTGGCCGCCTTGCCGAGCCGCTCCCATCCCGAGTGCACGAGATCCAGGCGCGTGTCCTTGCCGACCGCCGTGAACCGCAGCTCGACCTGCTGCGCAACGTCACGCGCCTGACCGGGATGCCAGGTGAAGGTCACGCCGTGCGGCGGATTCCACGTGAGCACCTCGCCCCATTCGATGCGCCGGCCATCGCGCCATACCTCATAGATTTTTCCGCCGACGCGCCCTTCGAAGATGCAGGCGCTGACCTCCTTCTGCCCCAGCGAATGCGAGCGTAGCGGCCACCAGGAGCCGATCTCGGCGGTAAAGCGTCGGAACGCGGCGTCGACCCCCCACGGCACGACGATCGACTTTCGCACCGGTGCGATGAGGGGCCGTGATGGCTGGTCAACCATTCTTCCTCCGTTTCGCGCCTGAGCCGGTGGCGGTCGTCGCGTAGGCTGTGAGCACGTCGTCCCACAGCGAGTCCACGTAGCGTCGCAGCTCGGCCAGGCCTTCGGGGCTCGCGCTGTAGTAGCGTCGCGTTCCTTCGCGGCGATGCGTCACGAGCCTGGCTCCGTCGAGGACGCGCAAGTGCTGCGACACGGCCGGTTGGGAGACGTCGGCGAGCCGCGCCAGCTCTCCGACGGTGTGCGGTCGGCGCCGCATGCGTTCGTAGAGGAGGCGCCGCGTCGGATCGGCGAGCGCGGTCAGGGTCGCTATATAGGTCATGACTTATATAAGCTATGACTTACGTTGTGTTTCTGCAAGGGGTCAGGAGTCAGGAGTCAGGGGTCAGGGATGGAATGGGGCCGCGGGGGGGGGGGGGCCCCGGGCCGGCGGGGTTGGGGGGGGGGGGGGGGCGGAGCCGCCCCGCCCGGGCCAAGCAGAGCGCGGACACCAGGCACCGCAG
>JAICOJ010000187.1 GCA_025930755.1 Gemmatimonadaceae bacterium | reverse complement strand
CGGCCTCGGGTCCGTGCTCCTGCATCCGCGCGATCGCGGACTGGTCAGGCCTCTGGCCTGCGCTCTGCGGTAACGCGAGCGCCGGTGTCAACGCGCTGAGCACACCCGCGATCGCGAGGTCGTGCACGTCGCTCAGCTGCTCAGCTCGACGAGGCGTCGCTCCAGAAACCGTCGGTCGGCCTCCTGTCGCGTGAGCTCGAGCGCCCTCACGTACGACCGGTGCGCGTCGGTCCTCCTGCCCAGTCGCCGGCACAGGTCCGCTCGCGCCGCGTGCGCGAGACCGTAGTCCAGCAAATCGCCTCGCTCGAAAATCCGATCGATCAGCGTCAGTCCAGCTTCGGGACCGTCGCGCATGGCGACCGCGACGGCGCGATTCAGCTCGATCACCGGTGAGGGATCCATCCGCATCAACACATCGTACAGCCCGACGATCTGCGCCCAGTCGGTGTCCGCCGCGTTAGGCGCCTCTGCGTGCACCGCCGCGATCGCGGCCTGCACCGTGTAGGGGCCGACCCGACGCGACCGAAGCGCCCGCTCGACCAGCGTCCGCCCCTCGGCGATCTGCTCCTGATGCCACAGCGTGCGGTCCTGCTCGTCGAGCAGCACGAGCTCACCGGCGGCCGATGTGCGCGCTCGGCGTCGCGAGTCCTGGAGCAGCATCAGGGCCAGAAGTCCGATGCTCTCGGGATCCGGCAGCAGCTCGATCAGCAGCCGGCCGAGCCGGATTGCCTCCTTCGAGAGATCGGGTCGCGTGAGCGACGAGCCTGACGAGGCGGCGTATCCCTCGTTGAACACGAGATACATCGTGTGGAGCACCGCGTGCAGGCGGTCGGCGAGGTCCTTGGGCGACGGGATCTGATAAGGGATGCGGGCGTCGCGGATCTTCGTCTTCGCACGAACGATGCGCTGCGCGATCGTCGGTGCGCTGGTGAGAAACGCATGCGCGATCTCTTCAGTCGTCAGGCCACATACCTCGCGCAGCGTGAGCGCGACCTGCGCATCGGGCGGGAGCGCCGGATGGCAGCAGATGAAGATCAGGCGGAGCTGGTCATCCTCGACGACGGAGTCATCGCCTGTGTCGCCGTCCGCCGCTGGTGCCTCGAGGCGCTCCGCCACTCGGCCCAGCGATGCGTCGAACCGTGCGCGGCGGCGGAGGCCATCGATCGCCTTGAAGCGACCCGCGGAGACGAGCCACGCACGCCGATTCGCCGGCACGCCCTCCCGCGGCCATCGCTCGACGGCGGCCGCGAACGCGTCGTGCAATGCCTCCTCGGCGAGATCGAAGTCGCCGAGGAGGCGGATGAGAGTGGCCAGGACGCTGCGGGAGTCTCGGCGATAGACGAGCTCGACCGTCTCGCGAGCGCGCTCAGGCGTGTCCTCGATAGGCAGCGAACGCCTCCTCGGTGAGCCGCTCACCCATGTCCCAGACCGGCCGGACCTCCACGCATCCGGTGCGCGCGGCCGGAATCCGGGCCGCGATCTGGATCGCTTCGTTCAGATCCTTTGCCTCGACGAGAAAGTAGCCGCCGAGCTGCTCCTTCGTCTCGGCGAACGGCCCATCGGTGGCTGAGACCCTTCCGTTTCGCACGCGCACGGTGGTCGCCGACTTCGTGGGATACAGCGGGTCTCCCGCGAGGTGGTGACCGCTTCGCTTGATGTCGTCCGTGAGGGCGACGTACTCCTCGTACAGTGCGTCCATCTCCTCCTTCGTCACCTTCTCCCAGCGGCTTTCATCTCCGTAGAGCAGGCATAGGTATCGCATCGGCGTCTCCCAGTCTGTGATGGAACGGTCGCGATCGTGAAGTAGTCGATCGGGGCACCTCCAATTCGACATCCGCCGTCACACCGAGATCGGAAATGCGGCGCAGAACTCCGGCTACGTCAGACGCCGCAAAGGATCGGCGGCGTGACGTCGGCGGGGAAGAATGTTTCGATCGCGAGCTCCGACAGGGTGACATCGAGCGGCGTCCTCGACCGTGGTCGCCATGGTGAGACGCTAACTCCGGCGACTTCCCGTCTCAACTACCTCCGAGGTAGTCGACTTTGCGACCTGGCCATGTCGAACTCGGGCGCCCCAGTTCGTCTATTTAATGGGCTGGCGCGCCGGAATTCCCCGGACCGCTTGACTGGAACGTGCCGTTGAAGTGGTACCATCGGCGAGCCGTCGCGCTTTGGACCGCCGGCAAGGAGAGGAGATGCACATGAACGCCGTTGGTGATGAGCGGCGCGCTCTCTTCGAGCGCGAGATTCTGATGCACCTCGATGCGCTGTATGCGTTCGGGGCCAAGCTCACGCGGGACCGGGATACCGCCGAGGACCTGGTTTCCGACACGGTCCTGCGCGCGTTCGATCGCTGGGAGCAATACACCCTCGGCACGAATGCACGCGCATGGCTCTTCACGATTCTCTATCGTCTCTTCGTCGGTCGTCTTCGATTGGCGAAGCGCGAGGTGCCGCTCCCCGACTCAGCGGATGAACGCCCGCATGACGAGGTCGGGGGGCATCCGGATCCCGAGGGTGCCTACTTCGATTCGATTATCGACGAGGAGGTCACGCGGGCGATCGAGTCGCTGCCCGAGTACTACCGCGAGGCGGTCCTGCTGAGCGACGTGCACGAGTTCCGGTACGCGGAGATCGCTCAGATCCTCGGGGTGCCCGAGGGGACGGCCAAATCCCGACTCTTCCGGGGCCGCCGAATGCTTCAACGAAAGCTGCTCCGCTACGCCATCGACATGGGGTACGTGAAGCCACGCGCAGCCTGAGAGCACGTCGCGCGGCCGCAGCGCGATTTCGACCGTGCCGCACTCGGTCGCGTGATCGAGGCGATCGACCCGGACGTGGTAGTGCTCGAGGTGCGCCCGGACGAGCTCGATGAGCGAAAGGACAAGCGTGGCAGTGCGAGCTGGTCTCCATGAGTACAGCCACGAGGACGCCGAGGAGGTTCCCGCTATCGCCGCGAAGTTCATGGACATCCACTTGAGGCACTGGCCCGAGTTCGAAGGGGCGTGCGAGGTGCGCCAGATCGAGTCGGAGCCGTCGGCGCCGTCGGCGTCGGGCCCTGCTTCGGAGGCAGCATCCACCCGAGCCCGTGCGGGTCGCTCCACGTAACGCCCTCGTCTGCTCGTCGACGGTCGTGCGCAGCTGCGCGTCTGCATCGCCGGTCGCCTGACAGTTCCCGCCCGCGCCGTTCGCAGGCTTCACATTTTGGCACCTCGGCGTCATAGTAACGAATGAACGTCGAGCTCCTGACCGTCGAGCCGAGTCTCGCTCCCGTCGCGCACCAGTTTCGCGACACGACGCGTCTGTACGGGCGCGCACTCGATGGCGTCACGCGCGACGCGTTGCTGACGCGTCCCGGTCCGCGGTCCAACCCACTTCTCTGGGTGGCTGGACACCTGGTGCAGCAGCGAACCCGTCTCCTTGGCGCGCTCGGCCCGGCGCGCCAGATCCCCTGGGACGACATCTTCGGGACCGGATCCATCATCGGCGACCTGCGGGTCTACCCGGGCATTGGCGAGCTCGAGGCCGTCTGGCGCAGCAGCACCGACGAGCTCCTGCGTCGGCTCCAGCGCATCGGCGGTGCGGAGCTCACGGCGCCATCGCCGGAATGGCTACGTACGCAGGACGGGACGCTGCTGGGCGCGCTGTCGTTCGCGGCCCTGCACGAAGCCTATCACATCGGCCAGATGGGTTTCATCAGGAAGTGGCTGGGTCTCGATGCCATCTTCGACGCCTGACGCCGCGCCGCTTCTCAGTGGCTGACGGCCGGGGGATGCGTTTCACGTCCTGCGCGCGGTGATTTTCACCGCAGAGCACGCGGCAACTGTCTTGTTTTTCATGTTGGGGATGGTGACCACGGTTGCCGGATGCGCAGCATGTGATTGAGAATCGTGAGGAGTTTCCGCACGAATCACCGGATTCGCGCGCGTGGCGACGAGCGTGGCCATGGAGCTTTTCCAAAAGCACTTGCAGTCGACGTCCCCCTCTGCGTTCTCCGCGTCCTCTGCGGTAAAAAAAAGGAGACCGCACTAAGCACGCACGGGCCGAGCGGCGTCCAACATCCAGGAAGAGCCTGCGATCGGAGGGGGATCATATGCTCGACATACGCGTGGCAAGACTGGGCGCCCTGGCGCTGTTCAGCGTTGTAGCCGAGCCGGCGGGGCTCCGCGCGAAGCCCGCGGACTCCATTGAAAAGATTGCTACGCTTCACATCGCGAGGGCGGCGCACACCGCGACCACCCTCGGCTCCGGAAAGGTACTGATCGTTGGCGGAATGGCGTCTGGTGGCGGCAGCCTCGATGACGTCGAGCTCTTCGATCCGGCGAGGAACATGCTCCAGCGAGTCGGCTCGCTCGCCAATGGAAGAGCCGGACACACCGCGACCCTGCTCGGCGACGGCCGCGTCCTGATCGCTGGCGGCTACGACGGCGAGTATCTGCAAACGGTCGAGATCTTCGATCCCGCTACGAACGTCTTCAAGCCGGGCGGCTCACTGCTGGAGACGCGAAGCGAACACACGGCGACGCTTCTGCCCGATGGTCGGATATTGATCGTGGGCGGAGTCGGCCGTGGCTGGACTTTTCTGCGCAGTGCAGAGATGTACGATCCAGCGACGGGTCGGTCGACATCGGTTGGGTCCATGTCTTCGCCACGCGAAGGTCACACCGCGACGCGGCTGGCGGACGGTCGTGTCCTGGTGATCGGCGGCCACAGCGGCAGACGTCCGAACGTGACGGTGTACGCCAGCGCGGAAATCTTCGACCCGCGCACCGGAAGATTCGAGGCGACTGGCTCCATGGGGACACCCCGGCACAAGCACGATGCAATCCGGCTGGACGACGGACGCGTGCTCGTGATTGCCGGAGCGGACCGGTCGGATCGCGTGCACTTCGCGACGACTGAGATTTACACGCCGGGTCCGGCCACGTTCGAGCCGGGTCCGGAGATGCGCCATCGGCGATACAAGATTGCCCGCACGTCCGTGCTCCTGCCTGGCGGCAACGTGCTGGTGACGTCGGGGGCGCGAACGGCCGAACTGTTCGATGTCGGCGCCGGGGCCTTCCGCGAAATACCGGGCTCCATGCCCGACGGCTACCGTTTTGCCGCCGCGACGCTTTTGCGGGACGGCGACGTGCTCATCTCCGGTGGGTATTCGGATCGTAACGAGACGACGAACGGCGTATGGCGCTATCGGCGAGAATCGCCAAAGCGCTGAGGTGCTGCCCGAGCCTCGAGAAACACGGAGCCGCGCCACATCCGCCGGTGGCGCGGCTCGATCCGCTCCGCACTGTTAGGGTTTCGTCCGGTGCGGCCTCGTCGCGATCCAGATGTCCTGAAGCCCGAGCGACGAGCCTCGCGCCATAGTCCCCGAGAAGACGAGCGTTCGCCCGTCAGCAGATATTCCCGGCTCGAGCTCGCCGCCCGCGGTATTCACCGGTGGGCCAAGATTTACCGGCGTCGACCACGCCTCCGTGACGTTGTGACGCGTCGACACCCAGATATCGGTG
>JAICOJ010000223.1 GCA_025930755.1 Gemmatimonadaceae bacterium | reverse complement strand
GGCCGAGATCCCGAGCAGCCCAATGTAATCGACTCGCGTCGAGTCGGCGACGACGAGGGCTTCGCACAGCTCGAGAGCCTCCCGCCACCGCCCCATCTCGGCGGCTGCGCGCGCGCGGCCCCAACGTGCCTCGCTGGTGCTCGCGTCGTCGCCACCGGAGACGAAGGCGTCGTGAGATCGCGCGAACCATTTCTGTGCTCCAGCTGAATCTCCGTGAGCCCGCAGCTCGCTGGCTATTTCATGCGCGAGCGCACCGAGTTGCGCAGCACCGAGTGCGGAAACCCTGGCCGGGAGCTCGAGCCATAATCGCTCCAGCTCGGCGTCTTGTCGTTGTGCCGCCAAGGCCCGCGCTTCCATTGCATGTGCGGTCACACGCTCGGGATAGCGGCGGCGAGCTTCCCGGGCGGCCTTCAGCTCCTGCCCGTGCTTTCGCTGGGCGTGAAGCGCACTCGTGAGCACCTCCCAATACGGCAGCCAGCCTCGCATCGGACCGACGTCCGGCGACAACCGCCGCAGTGCGCTCTCTGCCGGAACGGGTTCGCGAGCCTCGTAGGCGCGGGCCGCGAAGTTGTACGTCGCCTTCGAGGTCGGTGCGAGCTCCGCGGCTCGCCGTATCGCGATCAGCGCGTCGGAGTCGCGACCGGCCAGCTCGGCGGCTTGATAATCGAGCAAGTACCGATCGTGCGGATTCAATCGGTTGCGTTGCCGTCTCACGATGCGAAGGAGCGAATCGGCTGCCGCGTAATCCCCCTGGTTGGAGTGAGCGATACCCGCGTACAGGAGAGGGAGAACGAAGGTCGTATCCGCCGCGTAGGCGCGCTGGAATGCCTCCAGGGAGACCCGGTAGTCGTTGCGAACGTAAGCATCGATCCCCTCGCTGAATGCCTGATAGGCGGCGTACGTCGGCGGCCGTTCTCCCTGGAGAACGCGATCGTCCAGGCTCAGTGCGAGCAAACCCATCAGCCGACCGCGGAGCTGCATGAGGGCTTCGGCCACCTTCGTGTCCGCGGTACGGATGGGTTCTACGGCGCCAACCAGGCGGCTCGAGTCCGCATTGACGAGTTGGGCCTGGAGCACCAGCGTGTCCTGGTCCCGGTAGATCGATCCGCTGACCACGAGATTCGCCCCCGTCTCACGACCTAACGCTCGCACGGGATCGTCAGCGCCCGCGTGCTCGCGAACGAAGCGTGAGGCAGCCAGGGCGGTTGCGGTAGGAACGACCTCGACCGCACCGGTCCGCTGCAGTCCCTCGGTGACCCAGTCGGCAGCCATGAAACCGAGGGGATCATATCGCGGGTCCCCGGTGCGGTTCTCGAAAATGCCAACGACGACGCGCCGGCGCACCTCGGGCGCGGAAGTATCGTCCAAGCCGAAGGTGACAGCGAGTCCGACGGCTCCGCCCACGAGGAGGAGCGACGCAACCCACGGCACGAGACGCCGCGACCTCGGCTTGGCCGCGGCGCGCAGCGCCTTGCACAGCTCGTCGGCCGTCGCGTACCGGTCCGCCGGTGAGGGAGCAAGTGCCCGGGCCAACACCCGCTCGACCGCTTCGGGAACCGTGGGCCTAACGACCCGCAGGCGGGGGTAGCTGCCGGCCAGCTTCTTCGCCGTGACGTTCGGGCTCCGAAACGGGGGCTCGCCCGCGAGCATCTCATAAATGACACACGCGAACGAGTAGAGATCCGTGCGCGCATCCAGCGCCGCCGAGGCGGTCGCCTGCTCCGGGCTCATGTAGAGCGACGTGCCAATGATGATCTGCTGGCTCGTGAGGCTGTCGCCGGTCGCGAGGTCGACCGCGCGAGCGATCCCGAAGTCCACGAGGAGAACGCGGCCGGCATGCAGCAGAATGTTCTCGGGCTTGATGTCCCGGTGGATGATCCCGTGCCCATGCGCGAACGCCAACGCCTCCCCGATCTCCGCTGCCCACGTGATGACATCGCCAAGCGGAAGCCTGCCCTCTCGATCGAGGCGTCGCCGCAAGCTCTCTCCCTCGAGGTATGGCATCACGTAAAACAGCTGCCCGGCCACTTCACCGGAGTCGTGGAGTGGAACGATGTTCGGGTGTGTGAGCCCTGCCAGGATTCGGATCTCGCGGAGGAATCGCTCGGGGCCGACGAGGCGAGCGTAATCGGGGTCGAGCACTTTGACCGCGACCCGGCGGTCATGCTTGGCGTCGTGGGCCAGGTAGACCCTGCCCATGCCGCCCGCCCCGATCTCGCTCAGGGCGGTGTACCGATCACCGAAGTCCGGAAGTGTCTGTGACGACACTGAGCTCTCTCGCTGAGGACCGCAGAAGGACCCGCATGGCATCCCTCGTCCGGCAGGGATTGCGCAATTCAGGGTCGCGCGCCATTTCAGACTCTACAATGCGGAGCGCGGCAGTTTGGCGAAACACCAACTCCACAGGTCGGGACGACCAGGAGTGGTACCATGCCCCCAAAAACAGGCAGTCCGGGTGAAGTCGGTGAGAACACGACTCCAGACGCAAGGCGCGCGGGCACCAGGATTCTCGGGAAGGACATCCCGAATCTAGTCATAATCCGGGACTCTGGGGATGCAGCGCACGTGGAATTCCGGGTGCAGTGCGAGGTGGTCCTCAAAGCAGCCGAGCTCGACGGAGACGAGGCCGATCCGGTCATGCAATATTTCCGAGGCCCGAGAACCCGCGAGACCAATCGGCGCCTCAAAGAGTTCGTGCTGGACCGCGTCCATCCGCTCGCCACCGAACGGTTCCGCAAGATTGTGGGGCTGGCATTCGACGATCAGCCCGAGATGAGGTAGCCGCTCGGAGGTGGGGCGGCTGAGATGAATGGAGCTCGTCTGTACGGCCGGTACGTCGCCGCGTCGCTGCGCGCGCAGATGCAGTACCCGGGCTCCTTCATCGCGACGTCCGTCGGAGCCTTTGCCGCCACGGTCATCGACTTCATCGGCATCTGGGCGTTGTTCGCCCGCTTCCGGCAGATCGATGCGTGGCGCTTCGAGGAGGTCGCGCTCTTCTACGGCGTCGTGAGTGTGTCGTTCGCGATCGCCGACGCCATCACGCGCGGCTTCGACGTCTTCGGCGAACGGTTCGTCAAGACGGGAGACTTCGACCGCCTCCTCGTCCGCCCACGCTCGACCGTCCTGCAGCTACTCGGCTACGAGCTTCGCGCCACGCGCATCGGCCGGCTCGCGCAGGGAATGCTCGCGTGGGGAGTGGCGGTGAATCTGTTGACGATCGACGTGAGCTGGCAGAGTTGGGCGATTCTCTCCTTCGCCGTCGCCGGGGGCGTCGCGCTCTTCTCGGGAATCCTCGTGCTCCAGGCGACGCTCGCCTTCTGGACCGTCGAGAGTCTGGAAGTCGCGAACACGCTGACGTACGGCGGCGTCGAAGCGGGGCAATACCCGCTCGACATCTACACGCGGTGGTTCCGCGACTTTCTCATCTTCGTCGTGCCGCTCGGGTGCGTGTCGTACTTCCCCGTCGCCGCCGTGCTGGGACATGCGAACCGCACCGGCGCGCCGGGTTGGCTGCTGCCGCTCACGCCGGTCGTCGGCTTCGTCTTTCTGGCTGCTTCGCTTTGGGTGTGGCGGTTCGGCGTGCGCCGATACACATCCACGGGCACTTAGAGACTCGCGTTTTTTTACCGCAGAGGACGCAGAGGGCGCAGAGGAACTTCAACTGCGAAGGCTTTTGGAAAAGCTCTTGGCAGTTTGGTTTCCTCTGCGTCCTCTGCGGCCTCTGCGGTAAAAAAAACCACGGCCGTGATGCACGAGCATCACGTCGCGGCGTGGGTCCCGACGTGCACCGACCCGCTCACGGCGGGCATGCCCTCGGGTGCGATAT
>JAICOJ010000135.1 GCA_025930755.1 Gemmatimonadaceae bacterium | reverse complement strand
GCGGGAACGATGGGGACGACGCCAACGCCCACCGGAAATCCCCGCTCGCGCTCCTCCATCCAGCGCATGACACCGCCCGCCGAGTCGAGGCCGAACGCCGAGCCCCCCGTCAGCACGATGGCATCGACGCGATCGACGAGATGGCGTGGAGAGAGGGCATCGAGCTCACGCGTTCCCGTGGCGCGGCCAAGGAGGGCGCAGCCGGCGCGGAACGGTCCCTCGACGCCGCGCACGACAGTCACTCCGGTCGCACCGATCTCGTCCGACGCGTGGCCAACCGCCATCCCCAGTGCGCGAAGGTCAGCGCCCACGCTTCTTCTTCGCGCGAATCTTGGGGAGCGGAAGATCGATGGCGCGGAGCGCGGCAGCGATCTCCTGGTCGTCGAGCTCACGAATGGCGGCGAGCAGGTCGTCGCGCCGCACCATGCGGCTCACGGGAGCGCTACTCAGCGGCGTCGAGAACGACCGGTCGAGCGAGAGAAAGACGAGGGTCGCCTGCCACATCCCCGTGGCGGCGTCGAAGGCGGGATCGGCCATGACGGTGTACGCGCGATCGTCGAGATCGAAGCGCTCGCGCACGAGCAGCAGCTCGCCGCTCACGTGGGTTGGGTTACCCCGCGCTTCTCCTGACACGCCTTGCACAACGTGACCCCGCGCATCTGGCACACCAGGCAGATGAACGTTCCGCAGTCGTCGCACGGATATCCTTCCGACGCGCGTTCCTCGTTGCCGCAGCTGCGGCACTTCATGCTGTCCTTTTCCTTGAGCTCTGGCATTGATTTCGTCCCTGATCTCTGGTGTGGACTAGGAGCTAGTGGTCAGGGGTCAGGGATCAGGGGGTGTCAGGGGATAGGTTGCGGGAGATGACCTGCTGTTCTCTCCTCAAACCAATTTCCTGACACCCCTGACTCCTGACTCCTGACTCCTGACCCCTGTTTCATCGACGCTCCAGACCATAGCCGCGAATCTTGTTGATCAGCGTGGCGCGAGAAATTCCCAGCTCCTTCGCCGCCCGGGTTCTGTTGTCGTTATGCGCGCGGAGTGTGCGCTCGATGTGGGCGCGCTCCACCTCCTCCAGCGACTTCGGGACGTGACGCTCCACGCCCGCTCCGGTCGCGTTGCGCACCTCCGGCGGCAGATGCTCCGTACCGATCTTGCGCGCCCCACGCCCCACGATCATCGCTCGCTCGAGCACGTTCCGCAGCTCCCGCACGTTGCCGGGCCATGAATACCGCAGCAGCTGGTCGAGCGCGCCCTCCGAGAGCTCCACCGGCGACTCCGGCAGCTGCACGTGAAGCTCCTCGAGCGATCGCGCGATGAGATCCAGCATGTCCTCGCGCGCCCGGGCGCGCAACGGTGGCAGATGCACGGGCATCACGCTCAACCGATAGTACAGGTCCTCGCGGAAGCGCTCCTCCACCACCTCGCTCGCGAGATCCCTGTTGGTCGCCGCGATCACGCGCACGTCGGCGGTGATGTCCTGCGTCCCACCCATCCGGCGAAAGGACTTTCCCTCCATCACCTTGAGCAGCTTCGGCTGGATCGCCGCGTCGAGCGCGCCGATCTCGTCGAGAAAAAGCGTTCCACCATCGGCCACCTCGAACAGCCCCAGCTTTCGCTCCCTGGTGGCCGCGGTCGAGCCGGCCTCGTGACCGAACAGCTCCGCCTCCAGCGCAGCGGCCGAAAGACCCGCGCAGCTGAGCTCGACAAATGGCCGCGACGCCCGCGGACTCGACGCGTGAATCGCCTCGGCGGCGCGCCCCTTCCCCGTGCCGGTCTCCCCGATGAGTAATACCGTCGTGCGCTCCGCGGTGGCCAGCAGCTCGATCTGGTGCGCGAGCTCGCGCATCGCCGGCGAAGGGCCGAGCAGCGCGGTCGTGCGCGCGCCCCGCCGCTCCAGGAGATGCCGGTTCATCTCGCGCAGCCGCGCCTTCTCCAGCGCGCGCTCGGCCGCCACGCCGAGGTGCGGAAGCTCGACCGGCTTCGTCAAGAAGTTCTCCGCGCCGCGTCGCATCGCTTCCACGGCGAGCGGGATATCGCCATGCGCGGTCACCATGATGACGACGCGCTGATCCGGTTGCAGCCGCTCGAGCAGCTCGAACCCCTGGACGTCGGGCAGCTTCAGGTCGAGCAGCACGAGATCGGGCCGCACGCGCAGGCAGGCATCGATCCCGTCCTCACCGGTGTGCGCGCGGACCACCTGGTGCCCGGTGCGCTCGAAGAAGGCGCCGAGGGCCGCGGCCAGCTCGACCTCATCGTCGATGATGACGATCGTGGCCACGCTACCGACGCACTTCCGTACAGAGGAGCTCTGCCACGTCCTCGAGCGCGAAGGGCTTCTCGATGTAGGGCCGGCCGCTCTGCTCGAGGAACGACCGCGCCGTCTCGCTGTCCACGTCGCCCGTGGCGAAGACCACCCGGGCCGCGTGCTCGGGATCGCTCGCCTGCAGCTCGGCGAACAGGACATCGCCCGACATGTCGGGCATGCGCAGATCGAGGAGAATCGCGTCGTAGCGGCGCGACCGCGCATGCTCGAGCGCTTCCCGCCCGCTCGCCACCGCGTCCACCGTGTGCCCCTCACGCTCGAGATACAGCGACAACGCCGCGCGAAGCGCGGGCTCGTCGTCGACGATGAGCATGGTTCGTGGTGCGGTGGAGCGCTCGGTCGCGACCGGGATCTCGCCGGTGCGGGGCGCGGGCGCGTGCACGATCGGCAGCTCGACGGTGAAGGTCGCGCCTTCGCCGACGCGCGAGCTCACGCGAATCTGCCCGCCGTGCTCGCGAATGATCGCGTCGGAGATCGAGAGGCCGAGCCCGGTGCCTTCGCCGACCGGTTTCGTCGTGAAGAAGGGATTGAAGATCTGATCCAGCTCCTCCGGAGGAATGCCGGGACCAGTGTCCGCGACCGAGGCGATGATGACTTCCCCTTCGCGCCGCGTGCGGAGCGTAATGCGTTTGTCGCCACCGTAGTTCCTGAGCGCCTGCTCGGCGTTGGTCAGCAGGTTGAGGATGACCTGCTGCACCTGGAACGCATCCGCCCAGGTGAGCGGAAGCTCCGGATCGTAGTCGGTGTCGACCTCGATCTGGTGGGTGCGCAGCGAATACCGCCGGAGCTCGAGGGTGTCCTGGAGCACCTGATTGAGATCGGCATCGGTCCGCTCGGGATGACGCTGACGCGCGAAGATGAGGAGGTTCGACACGATCTTGGCGGCGCGCTTCGCCTCCTTGTGGATCGTGACGAGGGCATCCTGCTGGTCGGCGTTCACGGTGGACATCGCCAGCATGAGCTGTGAGAACGCCATGATGCCGGCGAGCGGATTGTTCAGCTCGTGCGCGACGCCGCTCACCAGCTGTCCGACCGCCGCCAGCTTCTCGCGCTGGAGCAGCTGCTCGGCGAGGGTGCGCTCCTCGGTCATGTCGCGCACGATGCCGAGGCAGCCCGTGACGCGCCCCTCCTCGACGATCGGCGTCATCGTCACCGAGCCCACGCGCAACGATTCCTGCGCATCGCGATAGCGGATCTCGCCGCGCACACGCTCGCCGCGGAGCGTGGCCTCGAAGTGCGACCATACGGCATCGCGGTCGGACGCTTCGATGAGATCGATGAAGCGCATGCCGAACATCTCGCCACGCGAACGACCGATGGCGCGCTCGAGCGCGCGGTTCACCGACGTGACGCGACCATCGGAATCGATGGTGAAGATGGCATCCGACGCCGACTCGACGAGCCGGAGATATCGCGCCTCGGAGCGCACCAGTGCTTCCTCGCGCGCGCGGTCGGCCGTCAGGTCACGAACGATGGCGAGCACGCCGACGACGTCGTTGCCGCGAAGCATCGGCGTGTTCGTGACGGAGGCCACGCGCCGATCGCCGGTCTTCCGATAGAAGTGGCACTCGTAGCGCTCGGCGGTTCCGGCGAGCGCCTCCTTGAAGTGCGCCTTGACGGTGGCGACCTCTTCCTCCTCGAGCAGGCCAAGCACCGAGCGTCCGAGGAGCTCTTCGCGCGCGTACCCGGTGATCTGACAGGTGGCGAGGTTCGCCGAGGTGAAGGTCGCGCGCTTGTCGAGCGTGAAGATGGCGTCGGGAGCGGTCTCGAACAGGTTGCGGTAGCGTGCCTCCGACTGCGCGACGGCGTCGCGCGCGCGGCGCTCCTCGGTGACGTCGCGCAGCGAGGCGACGACGCCGGTGATCTGACCGACCTCGCGCAGCGGTGCAGTACTGATCGCGACGGTCCGACGGTCGCCATCGGCGCAGACGATGATCGTCTCGTAGCGCTGCGGCTCCCCGGCGAACGCCATCTCCTCGCGCCGCGCGACCTCATCGCGCAGCTCGGGAACGACCAGATCGCCGGCGGGCATTCCGATGGTCGCGCCGTCCGCGTAGCCGAACAGGTCGTCGGCGGCCGGATTGGCGAACTCGATGCGCTTCGCTCGATTGGTGATGACGATCGCGTCGCGCGATGTCTCCACGACGCGGCGGTAGCGCTCGGCGAGCATGTGGAACGACGTGACGTCGTCGAAGGTGACCACGGCGCCACCGCTTGGATGCGGCGACGCGACGACGTCGAACACCTTTCCGCGCGACATCGAGCGCTGGGTGCCGTGGCCGGTATGGCCCTCGACGAGTGCCTTGCCGATCACGCAGTCGCCCGGCGGATGATGCTCGCGCAACACGGCCTGATAGAACGGGAGCCCCACCAGATCGTCGGGCCGCGTGACGTTGGCGAGCTGCAGCGCCCGCGCATTGCTCCGGACGATCCGGCCCTCGGTATCGAGCACGACCATCCCACCGGCGATGGAATCGAATGCCACCTGCCATTCGCGCGTCGCACTCGCCACTTCCTCGAACAGCCGCGCATTCACGATCGCCACGCCGACGTGATCGGCGAGACGCTGCAGCACACGGGCATCGTCTTCGGTGAAGTCGGAGGCGCGGTTGATCGCCGCAAGCGTTCCAATGGCCCCGCGTGCCGTGATGAGCGGGACCGTGATCGCCTTCTGAATTCCCGCGGCCTCATGCGCCGGACGGTATACGCCCTCTTCCGGGGCCCGGTTGGCGATCACGTAGGCATGCGTCAGGAAGGCGCGACCGTTCAAGCTGGTGGCGATCGGCATCCGCATGCCGCGGAGCGCCTCGGTGGCGCCCACGGCCTCGACCACCTCGAGATGATCACCGCTCTGCAGGGTGACGCAGGCGCCTTCCGCGCGCAGGAGCGCCGACGTGTGACGCAACGTGAGGTTCAGCACGTCGCTCAATCGCAGCGACTCGTTCACCGCGCGCGCGACGTCGGCCAGAGCCTCGCTCTGTCGCCGCTCACGCTGACTTTCCGCGTACAGGCGGGCGTTGGCGAGCGCGACGGCAGCCTGGGCGCCCATGGTGAGGAGGACTTCCTCGTCCTCGTCGCTGTACCCGTCGTGCTGCCGCGTGTACGCCGCGAGCACCCCGAGTAGCTGGATGCCGACCATGATCGGCACCGCGATGAGCGCGCGTGCCGGCTCGTCGTCACCCACCACATCGTCGTCGGCCAGCGACGCCAGGGCGGGATGAGCCAGCCGCACCGCGCGCCCGGTTCGCGCGACGGTCGCGATCGGTCCGCCGCCTAACGGCACGGGAGCGCGCACGGCGGGCATGGAGCGCACCAGGCGCACGAGCGTCACGATGCGGTGCGTGTCGAGCTCCGGGCGCGCGATGACGATGCCATCGGCGTCGATGACCCGCGCCACCTGGCGGGCGAGCTCCCGGAGTATCTCTCCTTCCTCGAGCGACCGCGAGAGCGCGCTTCCGACATCGTGCAGGCGCTGCAATCGCTCCGCGCGACGGCGCGCCACATCGGCGAGCGTGGCCTCGGTGACCGTGAGCACGACCTGCCGGCCGAGCAGCTCGGCGGTGCGCAGGAGGGACTCGCCGGCCGGGCCGTCCTCGGTTCCCGCGAGGAGGAGCAGCGCCACCAGGCGGCCATCGCGACGGCGCAGCGGCAGCAGCAGGATCTCCGACGCATCGAGCCCAACGGCTCCGAGCTCCCGCGTGACCCAGGCGTCGCGCGTGTCGAGGCGGTACGACGTGCCGCTTCGGAAGCGCGACAGCTCATCGAGGCGCCGCGGCCACGCCCCCGGATCGCCTAACGCGCGCCGAACGACGCTCTCCGCATCGGGGACGGCGCCGGAGGCCGCGACGTGCACGGCGTGGCCGGGCTCATCCTGGAGCGCGACGGCCGCCCGGGCGAAGCCCAGCGCGCGCATGCCACGCAGCAGCACGCCGAGACGCGCGTCGAGCGATCCCGAGCGTTCGAGGTCGCGCAGGGCGTCCTGAAGCACCAGCAATCGATCACGCTCACGCGCCAGCTCGCGCATCGCCCGCGCTTGCTCCGGTGGCAGCCCCTCGAGCGATGGAAGCGGGGCGCCCGCGGTCGGACGCGATTTGGACGTGGCTGACCTGGAGACGTCGGTCATTCGGGCGGGATCAGGGAACCACCGGCCACGCGGTGGGGGAGGCCAATGTAGAGTTTCTTGACAGCAGGGTCAACCGACCCGAGGCAGCAAAAGACGCGCGGCCCGAGGATGAACTTCGATATCCACCGGCGTCATCCCGACGAGCTCTCCGTCGGCCTGTGCGTCCTGTGGAGGGTCACACTCGATGCGAAAGTGCGTGCCCGATCGATACGCGATGGCGCGATGAGGACGGAAGTCCTTGCGCAGCAAGCGCCAGGCGATCCCGAGAGCCTCCCAGCCGCTCGCCGGCGAGAAGACGCACAAGTCCAGCTTGCCGTCATCGCGCGCGATCCCGGGGCCAAGCACGATCAGGTCACTGAGCACGGCACCGAAGTTCGCCACCATCACGGCCGTCGCATCGCGCTCGATGGTTTCACCGTCGACGGTCGCGCGAACGCGAAAGGTGACGGTGCGCAGCGAGGCACGCACGGCGACGTACGCATACGCGACGATGCCGAGACGCCGCTTCCAGATTGGCGGCGTGTCGCGAATCATTCGTGCATCGACGCCGACTCCGCAGGAGAACGCGAAGCATCGCCCCGACACGAGTCTCCCCAGATCCACCTCCGCGATCTCGCCGCGGAGGAGCGCGGCCGCCGCGCGCCGAGTCGCGATCGGGATCCCGAGGGCGCGCGCGACGAGGTTGCCCGTGCCTCCGGGAAGAATGCCGATCGGGATGCCGCGGCCGGCGAGGGCGCCCACGACCTCCATTGCCGTGCCGTCGCCCCCGAGCGTGAACACGGCCTGATAGTCGGCGGCGCGCGCGGCGGCGATCTCCGCGGCGTGGCCTGGCCGCTCGGTGGTCACGACATCGACCTGTGCTCCACCGGCGCCTAACGCGCGCACGGCCGCGGCGAGGCGACTGCGGGCGCGGCGCGCGGCGGGGTTGGCGATGAGGAGGAACGGCCCCCTCAGAAGCTCCATTCCCGGAACAGGTCGAGTCCGAACTGGCGCGGCCGATTGAACTCGACGGCATCGGTGCGGCAGAGCGCGGCACTGGTGGCGGGCTCGACACTCATCTGCACCGAGAATCCATGGTTGAGCCGGTGCTCCAAGGTGAGGCCGAACGCATCGAGGAACCGGTGGTTCTGCGAGTCCTGCCCGCCGATGGAGCAGAGCCCGGCGTTGGCGCTCAGGAAGGTGCGCTCGGTGAGCTGCTTCCCGAAGGCGATGCGCGACTGCCAGACCAGGTTGAGCGGGTCGTTGTCGACCTGGTAGAACTGCCGGTTCTGCGTCGTCTGCAGCTGAAACATGTCCAGAAAACGGAGCTGATCGAAGATCGCGCGCTCGACCAGCGCGCCGAGTGTCGGCACAAGCGTCGCGAACGCCGTCTGGAGCTGACCGGTGTTCTCGGCGACGAACGTCGGCTGTCCGGATACGAGGTAGCTGAGAATCTGCGTCTCGGAGATCTGGATGCGCTCATCGCTCGACAGCGCGAGCCGCGGCTGCGAGAGCGTGCCGCCGATCGTGACGCGGATACGCACGTCGCGGCGGTCGCTACCCGCCTGACGCACCGTGTGCACCGCGACAATGTCCAGCGCCGGATCGATCGCCGGGCCGCCGAAAAAGGTGATCACTCCGCGCTGAACCTCGAACGTCCGGATCACGCCAGGAGCGAGATACAGCCGGTAGGTGCCGCGGTTGGCGAGCAGCGGTCCCTCGAGCGTGATCTGGTCACCGGTACGTGTGACACTCACCGAGCCGGCGAGCTTGATGCTGGCTTCCTGCGAGCGAAGCCACACGTCCTCGCCGATGGCGATGTCGACGTTGCTGATCGCCATGTTGCTCTGGAGCTCCTCCGCCCAGCCCGGTCCACGCGCGACGGGAGCGATGGCGCTGAAGGATGTCGTGTCAATGAAGGCCCCGAACTCATCCTCCTCCAGCCGGTCGACGTTGACGATCTGCTTGCGGAGGCGCTCGCGGAGGTACACCGCGCCACGATCCACGCGCAGGCCGCCGGTGAGAAGCGAGCTCTCGTAGTCGCCCGCGAGTCGGAGACCGCCGCTGATCTCGAGATCCGCGATCCGGCGTTGGCGAATGGCTTCGAAGTTGTTGGCGCTGAAGCTGACGTCGAAGGCGGATCGGCGCGCGAGGCATTCCATCAACGAGCTCACGGCGCACGCGCTGTCGGCATTCTGCGAGAACCGCACGCTGCCGCTCAGGGCGGCGCGGCTGTCGCGCGCTTCTCCGCTCGCCATCACGAGGCTATCGAGCCGGATGGTCGGAACGGTGTCGCCGGTGAGCGTCAGGCTCCCGTTGATGTTCCGGAGCAGCGTGCCGGTGGACGCGAGCGCCATTTGCCCGCCGTTCACCAGCACGTTCCCGGTGAAGCTCGGCCGCGTCCACGTCCCGGCAACGTCGAGCCGGGCTTGCAGGCGCCCGGTGGCGTTCGACACGCGGGGGACCATCGTCTCCAGCAGCGCCAGGTTCATGCTGTCGGCACGGAGGCTGACGCGCAGCGAGTCCTCGATCAACCGCTTCTCGACGCTGGTGAGCGCGAGATCGAGCGGCAGGCTCGCTAGAAGATTGATGGCCGGCTGGTTGTCGCGCACGAGCCGAATCTCGCCGTCCAGGCGGCGCCGGGCGTAGGTCGCGCGGGCATCGAGTCGCGGGAAGTGAATCTCGTCGACTCGCACCGTGTCGGCGGTGGCGCTCAGCCGCATGGTGGGATCATCGCGCATCCCGGTGATCCCGAGCTCGAGCGTGAGCAGACCGCCTAACGGCGATCGGCTCTGGATGATCGCCCCCAGGTCGGCGAGCGGCACCTGGTACATTCGGAAGGACGCGTCGATGGGGCGCGTCGACGGGAAATCCCCGGCGAGGACCACTCGCGCGCCGCCGTCGGCGATGAGGGCGAGGGAATCGACGGCCACGCTGGTGGAATCGAGCGTCACGCGCGCCGGCGACGCCAGCGTCCACCGGCGATCGCCGATCACCGCGCCGAGCGTGTCGACGAGCAGGCTCGTCGTGTCCCCGCTGAACGCGTACGCGAGCGACATCCGGCCGCGCGGGCCGGTCGCGCTGCTGATTCCGAGCGCCAGCCGGCCGGCATTCGGACCCGTGGCGTCGAGCGCGACACGCGCCGAATCGAGACGCACGCCCTCGACGACGAGGGTGTCGAGCGCGAGCGTCAGCAACCCAGCGGGCGTGCGAGGCAATCCCGCGAGCGCGTAGCTGCCGCGCAGGGAGCGCGCGCGGTC
>JAICOJ010000193.1 GCA_025930755.1 Gemmatimonadaceae bacterium | reverse complement strand
TTCAAGCCGTTCATCATCCACAAGCTGGTGGAGAAGGGGATCGCCGAGACGGTCAAGCGCGCGAAGAAGATCGTCGAGCGCGAGAGCCCGGAGGTGTACGAGATCCTCGAAGAGATCATCAAGGATCACCCGGTGCTCCTGAACCGTGCCCCGACGCTGCACCGGTTGGGCATCCAGGCATTCGAGCCCGTGCTCGTCGAGGGGAAAGCCATTCGTATTCACCCCCTCGTCTGCGCGGCGTTCAACGCCGACTTCGACGGTGACCAGATGGCGGTGCACGTGCCGCTGTCGTTCGAGGCGCAGCTCGAGTCGCGTCTCCTCATGCTGTCGTCGAACAACATCCTCAAGCCGTCGGACGGGCGTCCGGTGGCCGAGCCCAGCCAGGACATCGTCCTTGGCTGCTACTTCCTCACGCGCGCGCCGGTCGACCCCACGAAGGTCACCGACGCCGCACGCTACACCGAGCTGGCCGAGATCGAGGCTGCGCTCGCCGTGGGTCGGCTCACGTACCACACGCCGGTGCAGTTCCTGGTGCGTGAGGCAGGTGGAGCGGCGCGCTGGGAGCGCACGACGGCGGGACGGGTGCTGTTCAACAGCATCATTCCCGATGTCATGCCGTTCCAGAACCGTGAGATGAAGAAGAAGGCGCTGTCGGAGCTCGTCTTCGAGGCCTACCGGCGCTCGGGGCTCTCGGGCACCGTGGCGTTCCTCGATCGCCTCAAGGAGTTCGGCTTCCGCTACGCGACGATGGGTGGCGTTTCCATCGGCGTCGAGGATCTCGAGATCCCGGGCGAGAAGGAGACGCTCCTCGAGGAAGCGGAGACGCGGGTCGAGCGGTTCCAGCGCGCGTATCAGACGGGCAACATCACGAACGGCGAGCGCTACAACAAGGTGATCGACACCTGGACGCACGCGAACAACGACATTGCCGACGCGATGGTCAAGGCGATGTCGAAGTCGAAGAACGGGCTGAATCCCGTGTTCATGATGTTCGACTCCGGCTCACGCGGCAGCCGCGACCAGATCCGCCAGCTGGCGGGGATGCGCGGACTGATGGCGAAGCCGCAGAAGAAGCTCACCGGCGGTATCGGCGAGATCATCGAAAGCCCGATCAAGTCGAACTTCCGTGAAGGTCTCTCGGTGCTCGAGTACTTCATCTCGACGCACGGGGCTCGGAAGGGTCTGGCCGACACCGCGCTCAAGACGGCGGACGCCGGCTATCTGACGCGTCGTCTGGTCGACGTCGCGCAGGACGTGACGATCACCGAGGAGGATTGCGGCACGATCCTCGGGCTGGAGGTCGGCGCACTGAAGGAGGGCGAGGACATCATCGAGCCGCTGGCGGAGCGCATCGTCGGCAACGTGGCGGCCGAGGATGTCGAGGATCCGCACGAGCGTGACGAGTCGGGGCGGCCGAAGCTGCTCATCGAGGCGGGACTGCTCATCGATGAGGAAACGGCGCGTGCCATCGAGGACTCCGGACTCGAGACGGTGAAGATCCGCTCGGTGCTCACCTGCGAGGCCAAGCGCGGCCTCTGCCAGATGTGCTACGGTCGGAACCTGGCCACCATGTTCATGGTCGATCTTGGCGAAGCGGTCGGCATTCTCGCCGCGCAATCGATCGGCGAGCCGGGAACGCAGCTGACGCTGCGGACCTTCCACATCGGCGGCACCGCGGCTCGTATCGCCGAGCAGACGGCGCGGAAGTCGAAGGTGGCCGGTGTCGTCGAGTACGGTGAGCGTCTGGTGCACGTCCTGAATCCGGACGGGCAACGCATCGTCACGTCGTACGAGGGCGAGATCATCATTCGCGGCTCGGCGGAGAAGAACGCGCCGGTGGCGTCGCGCTTCGCGGTACCGCTCGGGGCGCTCCTCATGGTCGCCGATGGCGAGGACGTGAAGAAGGACACGGTCATCTTTACCTGGGATCCGTACACGAACCCGATCATCGCCGACGTGGAAGGCACGGTTCGCTTCGTCGACATCGTCGAGGACGAGTCGGTCACCGAGGAGCTCGATGAGCTCACCGGCCTGCGTCAGCGCGTGATCATCGAGGATCGCGAGAAGCGTCTCCACCCGCACATCGAGATCGTGCAGGAGAAGGGCGGGAAGGAGAAGCGTCTGCGCGATTTCGTGATTCCGGTCGGCGCGCAGCTGACCGTGGACGATGGAGAGAAGATCGGCGCGGGAACCATTCTCGCGAAGATCGGTCGTGAGGCGTACAAGACGCGCGACATCACCGGTGGTCTGCCGCGCGTGGCCGAGCTGTTCGAGGCGCGCCGGCCGAAGGATCCGGCGACGATCTCGGAGATCGATGGCACGGTGCGGTTCGGTGAGATCAAGCGGGGCAAGCGCGAAGTCTTCGTGCAGCCGACGCGCAACGGACCCGACGGCTATCCGGTGGCCGACGAGTCGCAGGAGGCGCAGCTGTACGAGGTCCCGGCGGGCAAGCACCTTCGCGTGCACGAGGGCGACCGCGTGCGCGCGGGGGACCGGCTATCCGAGGGTCCGGTGAATCCGCACGACATTCTGCGGATCAAGGGACCGCGTGCGGTGCAGGAGTATCTGCTCAACGAGGTGCAGGAGGTGTATCGCCTGCAGGGCGTGAAGATCAACGACAAGCACATTGGCGTGATCGTCAGGCAGATGCTGCAGAAGGTGCGCATCATGGATCCGGGTGAGACGGAGTTCCTCGAGGCCGAGCACGTGGACAAGGGCTCGTTCCGCGAGATCAACGACCGGGCCCAGAAGAAGGGGCTCAAGCCGGGCACGTCGGAGCCGCTGCTCCTCGGCATCACCAAGGCGAGCCTCACGACGCAGTCGTTCATTTCGGCGGCGTCGTTCCAGGAGACCACGCGCGTGCTCACCGATGCGGCGATCCGTGGGGCCAAGGACGATCTCCTCGGTCTCAAGGAGAACATCATCATCGGGCACCTCATTCCGGCGGGAACGGGGCAGTACCGGTACTCGGAGATCGACATCGATCTCCAGGCGCCGGAGCCGCCGGAGGGGTATGTGGCGCCCGCGCCGCTCGAGCCGTTCGCCCCGCTTCCAGTTCCCGGTTTGGCGGACGCCGGCTTCGGGACCGCGACGCATCTGGTGGACGAGGAGCTTTAGGAACGGCAAAGACGTCGGATGTCAGAATACAGATCTTAGAATTCAGACGTCGCGTTCTGAATTCTGAAATCTGTATTCTGGCATCTGACGTCTTTGCCGTTCGTAGGACCCGAACGTTGACACAGGTCGTCCGGAGCCCTTAACTTTATCGGTCTGTGATCTTTATCTGAGATAATGCCGACTATCAATCAGCTCGTCCGGCGCAGTCGCCGCGACGTCGAGAAGAAAGAGAAGGCGCCCGCGCTCAAAGCGAATCCGCAGAAGCGCGGCGTGTGCACGCGTGTGTACACGACGACGCCCAAGAAGCCGAACTCGGCGCTGCGGAAGGTCGCGCGTGTGCGCCTCACGAATCAGCTCGAAGTGACGGCGTACATCCCGGGTGAGGGACACAACCTGCAGGAACACTCGATCGTGCTGATCCGCGGCGGGCGTGTAAAGGACCTGCCGGGCGTGCGCTACCACATCGTGCGCGGGACGCTCGACGCGTCGGGTGTGAATGGCCGGATGCAGAGCCGCTCGAAGTACGGCGCCAAGAAGCCCAAGGCAGGAGCGAAGAAGTGAGCCGCCGACAGAAGTCGATCAAGCGCCCCGTCCTCGCCGACGCGCGCTACGACAGCCAGACCGTTTCGAAGTTCATCAACGTCCTGATGTACCAGGGGAAGAAGTCCACCGCCGAGCGCATGTTCTACACGGCGATGGACCTCGTCGAGTCCCGCACTGGGCAGCCGGGCGTCAACGTCTTCAAGCAGGCCCTCACCAACCTCAAGCCGGTCGTCGAGGTGAAGAGCCGCCGTGTCGGTGGCGCGACGTACCAGGTGCCGGTGGAGGTGCGCCCCGAGCGTCGTACCGCCCTCGCCATGCGCTGGCTGATCTCGTATTCGCGCGATCGCGGTGAGAAGTCGATGCCGGAGAAGCTCGCGGCCGAGGTCATCGCGGCGTCGAAGGGCGAAGGCAACGCGGTGAAGAAGAAGGAAGACACGCACCGCATGGCCGAAGCGAACAAGGCGTTCGCCCACTATCGCTGGTAAGCACGTGCCTCCAGATCGCCCTGCAAACGGCGCCTCTTCGAGGCGCCGTTTGTTCGTTAGGTGAGGTGTCCGAGCCAGAATGTAAGAAAATCATTTCGCATCTGCGGCCCCGGCCACCTGTCGCGCCTCCGCCACAAGAGATGGTGAACGGACGCACGAAAGCCTCGACGCGTCTCGGCGGTCTCGCGTACGAACGCGTTGTCAATCAAGGGTTTAGAGCCAGCGACGCTCGAGGGGCCCACCCGTCGATGCTGGCATCGCCCCTGCCATCGCTTGTAGCCCCGGATGCCTAGCCGGGACATGTCGTGGCGCGATCCCTGTCTCGCGTCCGCGAGCCCAATGGCCACGGTGCGAGCAATCGTACCGACGAGAGCGCTGCATGCTGCCCACCCGGAACGAGGCAGTCATCTACCGGACGTTGTCGGAAGGGGCCGTCCTCTTCTCACTGACGGACGAGGTGTATTTCGGGCTCAACGCCGTCGCGGCGGAAGTCTGGGAGATGCTGCCTCCCCGGCACACATCGCTGGACTCGCTGTGCGCGGCACTGGCGGCGCGACACCCCGAGGTGTCCGCGGCCGATCTCCGCGCGGACGTCATTGAGCTGCTGACGTCGCTGGAATCGTTCGGCCTCCTCCATCCCGCCCGGGAGCCCGCCCGACATGCGCCGCATCGCGTCGCGACTGTCGAAACTCGTCTCGCTTAGCGAGAGCGAGCGCCGCGATCTCCTCCGTGCGCAGCTCGCCTTGCTGCGCGCGCAGCTGGCGGTGTGGACCACTCGGCATGGTCGCCTCGTGCGGCCCGAGCGTGAGCCGCCGGCAACGCCTGACGAGCGCGCCCGCCTGACGGCACGTCGGCTGGCCGCGGCGGTGTCGGTCGCCTCGCGGCACGGGGTTTTTCGTCCCAACTGTCTCGTACGATCCCTCGCGCTCTCGCGTCTGCTCGAGTGTGAACAGGTGCCGGGATGGCACGTTCGGATCGGCGTTCGGGAGCGCACCGGCCGGTTCGAGGCCCACGCCTGGGTCGAGCTCGACGCAGAGATCCTCGCCGATTCCTCGAC
>JAICOJ010000128.1 GCA_025930755.1 Gemmatimonadaceae bacterium | reverse complement strand
CTCCGCCAAGCAGCGACCGGATCGTCCGGATCCGGAGCAAGTGATGGTCATCGTGTTCAGCGTAGAACTGAGCGCAGTCGACCAGGCGCATCGGCACCTGAAGTCGTTCGTGGAAGGCTGTTGCCTCCTGAAGCTCTGCCGGCGCGCGAGTCAGCGCATCGACGAGCCGTGAACGACGACTCTCGAATTCCGCAAGAATGACTTCGACTGACCTCTCTTGATGTCGTTTCGCCAACTCCTGAAACCGCGCTCCCACTGCAGCCGTGTACGTCTTTCTTCCCTGACGCAGATCCTCAAGTCTCTCCTGCCAAAGTTCCTCAACGTCAGCTAGATGCCCAACGTTCTGGGCAACGGACCACTTCCCGTCGACTTGGTTGTGCGCAGCGTCCTCCCCCATTCCCTCAAGCAAAGGCCTGAGTCGTGGAACGGCGCCGCGAAGGCGTTCGACGAAGTCCGCGAGCATCCAAGGCGGGTGCACAAACGCGAACGTGCGTTGTGCCCAGTTCGGCCGAGGTACGCCTGCACTCATGAGATCACCATTCCGCGCCTGGCTAACGGCTGCGTTCACCTGCAGGCGATGTTCCAGAAGGCAAGCGTCGCTCGCCTTCGGTTTTGCACTTCAAAGGGGTTCAAAGGCGATGGCTCCTTCCGCTTCAGGAAGCAAGACACATCCTCAGTGTCAGTGAGGGTGAAAACACTGCGGCCCCAATGGAAGGGCTCGTTGAATGCGCCTGGTGTGGCCGCGCTGACACGCGACGCGCGCGTCCGTCTCTCGAATTGGCACGCCGATTCAAAGACTAACGCGGGGGGGTAGCGATTGCCGGGATGATTTGACGTCCAACGAAAGCGTCTTCCCAGCGTGTCCAGATCCAGCCCTGCCGAAAATTGGCGCCTGTGAAGACCACGACGAGCTGGTGTTCGGGGGCCACCATCAGGATCTGACCGCCATTGCCGCCGGCGGAGTACTGGCTGCGGCCGAGATGCCAGGCGTAACCGTCGGCGCCGCCACCACCGTAGCTGTTGCCAAAATCCTCGGCGCTGAGGCCGGTGGTCTTCTCGGAGATCTGAATCTGTGGCCGCGTGGATTCCTTGACCCACGACGAATCCACGATGCGGCGCCCGTTCCAGACACCGCCATCGAGGTATGCCTGCCCGACCTTGAGAAAATCCCGGGAACGGAGTCTCGAGCCGCCGGCAAGGTAGCCCTCGTCCGTCGGCGTCAGGTTCCAGTGGTACAGCCCGAACTGAAGCGGTCGCGCAACCGTGCGGTCGAAGAGCTCCGGAAGCCAGGTGCGCGTGCCATGCGTGAGTGCCGCCCCCATGAGGCTCATGGTCGCCGAGCAGTAGGCGTAGCGCGTACCTGGTGGATGCGCCATCGGCAGGTCGAGCGTGTACTTCCACCAGTCACCCTTCACATTGTCGAGCTTGTCCTCGTTGCCGGGTGAGTTCTCGTCGTTGTCATTGCAGGCCAGCCCCGAGCTGTGCGTCATCAGATGCGCAAGCGTAATCTCTGCCTTTCGCGGATCTGGATTGGCGAAGGGCCCCAGCCCGGCGAGCAACTCGTACACCTTCGTTTGCGGAGACAGCGGCGCGCCGTTCCGCATCGCTCCGCCCAGCATGACCGACGCGAAGGTCTTTCCGGCGGAGCGCAGATCGTGTGGCGTGTCGCGGTCGTACCCGTAGAAGTACTCCTCCAGCACCAGCTTGCCCTTGTGCGCGACGAGCAGGGAATGGATCAGGGGCGCGCCGCGTAAGGCAGGGTTGGTGTCGATGATCTGCTGGACCATGCGTGTAAGCGCAGCCTCATCGATGCCGACATCGCGCGCGCGGGCCGTCGTCCAGCCGTCGGCGAGCATGGGAGGCTGGCGGTACACATACCGAGAACGTCCAGGCGGGCGGGGAAAGAAGTTCGCCGCCTCGGCCGGCGACTTGCGCTCCAAGGTGAGCACGGTCCCCACGTCATCCCAGAACAAGCGCAGCGCATCGGGGGAGCGGAGGCGCACGGCCGCATGCCGTATCTCCGGCTGATTCTCGTCGAACTTCAAGGTGAGGAACACGGAATCGGCGCGCTGCGAGACGTGATACAGCGAAGCGCCGCCGATCGAATTGAAATCGTGATTGCGGAACGCACCAACGAGCTGGCCGGCGCTGTCGCGATAGATCTTGAGGTACAGCGTGAAGCTCTCAGGGACCTGTCGCACCGTGCCGCGCCATCTGCCCGCCGCGACCGCCGGTAGCACCAGCTTCGTCGCGAACGGTTGACGGTAGCCTACTCGGCTGGGACGCTCGGGGGTTGCGCTGGATGCCTGGAGCCAGTAACCGGAAAGCTCGCCGTTCTTGCTCAGCGCTCCGCGAAACCGGCCTGCGCCAAAGTCGATGTGGACGCTGTCGCCTCGAAGCACCGGGCGCGCTCGTGCATCCGCCAGTGAAGCCTGCCACGAGTCTCCGCGGCGCTCGACAAGCAGCTCGCCCGGTGACGCCGACCGGAATCGTGAGTGGCTGACCCAGATACCGGTCAGGCTGTCCCCAGCCGTCTGGCCATGGATCGCAGGCGCGACAACAGCGAGCACGGCACAGCAGGCGCCTGCTACTCCGACGATCCTCGTATGAGGTGCGTGCGTCATGATTTCCTCTCGAAACCGAGAGGCATTATACGCCACGTCCCGGTTGTCAACAGTAATCCCGTCATTGCGCTGGGCTTCGAGGTCTGGGGATGACCGAACGCGGCGAGAAATCGGTGCGCGGTTCCAAGGTGCACTGCCGACAACGGTCAGCAGCTCGCCGTGTTCCTGTACCTGCCAGTGCAACGATCAGTTATGCCGCACGGTCGTCGCTCTTGCTCTGCGAATCTTGCTCGTCGGCGATGCGCGGACCGAGCACGATCGCGTCTCGGGACTCACGCACGGTGGGTAGCGGAAATCGGCGGCAGCGAGCAAGGAACGCCATTCCGTCCACGCTGGGTCGAGCGTGAAACCGTAAGCCGCCGCCAGCGCCGTTTGCGGCCGGTGTTCGAACGACGCACTTGACTACTCGTGTAGGCAGTCGTTATCATCTGCGTGACTACTCATGTAGGCAGCGGCGGTATGGGTGAAACGATCGGTGACCAGGAGCTCAGCCTCCTTCGCCACATTGCTGACCACGGCCCCATGACCGTGGGGGATGCGGCCGCCTCGTTCGGGGCCAGCCGCGGCCTCGCGCGCTCGACGGTGCTGACGATGATGGAGCGGCTGCGGCGCAAGGGCTCACTGTCGCGGAAGATGACTGACGGAGTGTTCCGCTACCGTGCGCTCGCCTCATCGGCGGAGCTTCTCAAGGGTGCGGTTCACCGGTTCGTGGAGCGCAGCCTCGACGGCTCGGTGTCTCCGTTCCTCGCCTACCTGTCCGAGGTGCGGGAACTCTCGGAGCAGGAGCGGCAGGAGCTCGAACGGGTCCTCGCGCGGCTCGACGCGGCGCGGCGCGGGGACGGGGGCGGGGGCAGCTGATGCTGGAGCATCTCGTTCGCATATCTATGGAAGGGGCGCTCCTCGCGGCCGTAGTTTGGGTGGGCTGCCGGGCGCTCCCGCAGCTTTCCTCCGGCGTACGTGCGATGCTGTGGTGGTGCGTCGCGGCGAAGTTCATCGTCGCCCTGGTGTGGTTCTCGCCGATCGGCTTGCCGGTGCTCCCCGCCGACGCGCCGCGCGCGACACCGGTTGTCGCAACAACGACGAGCCTGCCGGTTGTGGCCGAGCTCCCGGGGAGCATGGCGGCGGGCGAACCCGCTGCGGCCGCGGCGCGCACGGTTCTGGAAATTCCATGGACCTCTATCCTGCTCGGCCTGTGGTTTGTCGGGATGACCGTCTCGGCCGTGCGGACGTTCCGTGCGTGGAGGCGCATACGCGGTGTCGTCGCGAGATCGGAGCCCGGAAGTGCGAGCGTTCACGACGCGGTGCGTGAGCTTTCTCGCCGACTGGGGCTACGGCGCACGACGGAGGTGCGGATGTCGACCGAAATCGATTCGCCGCTCATCGTCGGCGTGCGTCGGCCGGTGATCCTCGTTCCATCGAGGAGCTTCGAGCATCTCTCCGTCGATCATCAGCGGATGGCGCTCTGCCACGAGCTCGCGCACCTCAAACGCGGCGACGTCTGGCTCGGCAGCATTCCGGGGATCGTGGAGCGCTGCTTCTTCTTCCATCCACTCGCACGCCTTGCCGCCCGTGAGTACGCGTTCTGGCGCGAAGCGGCGTGCGACGAGAGCGTCCTGGCGACACTCGGCGCATCGCCGCAGAGCTACGGCCGGCTGCTGCTCGAGCTCGGCATTTTACGCGAGTCAACTGCGATGGTCGCCGCTGGCGCAGCCTGCTCGTTCCCGACGCTCAAACGAAGGATCATCAGGCTCGGTCACCAGGCTTCTCCGTCGCTTCGCACGCGTGCAATCGCCGGCGCCGCACTCGCCGCCGCCTTCCTTGCGATCGCCCCCGTCAAGGCCGTCGCGCGCAGTGCCAGCGCCGCTTCTGCCGTTGCCTTTACTGTCGATGCTGCTTCGTTCGGACAGAGGGCCGACACCGATGTCGCTCCGCTCGCGACGCTGCCAGTTGACGCGGAGCTGGCACAGCCGCGCGCTGCATCATCGTCGCCATCGATGGCACCTGTCCCGGACACGGGGGCGGATGCGGAGGTAGAGGAACGCGTTGCGGACGACCTGGAGTTCGTCTACCTGCCCGATAACGGAACGACGACGATGTCGAGCCGCACGGACGACGTTGGGCGCGCGCGGCATTACCAACGCGGTGACGAGCCGCTGCTCTGGTTTCGGGATGGAGGACGCGAATACGTCGTGCGCGACCGCGGCGTGTTGCGTGAGGTGGTCGATCTGTGGGATCCGGTAATCGAGATCGGCGGGGAGCAGGGAAGGATCGGCGCGCAGCAGGCGACTATCGGCGTCCGGCAGGGAGCCCGTGATATGAACCAGGACAGCGCACTGATGCGGGAGCTCGGCGAACGGATGTCGGCGCTCGGACGCGAAATGGAGAAGCTGAGGACGCAGATGGAGGCGGCCCACCGGCGGGCGAGGATCGGGATGCGGACGTTGATCGATCGGGCGAAACGGAGTGGGGCGGCGGAGGTTGTTTGGGTAGGTGCCTCACCACCCGCTTAGGCCCGCGGCGACTGCGAATCAGTGGATTTGAATCCGACCCCGATCTGCCGCGCCGCTGCGTGTTCAAACTTGCCGCGGAGGAACCGTGAACCGATTCCTACTGATTCCGTTGGTCTTCGTTAGCGCCGCCTGCGCATCGACGAATGCGAATCGCGTGAGGAGCTTCGAGCGTGATGCGGACGAGATCCGTAACACGCTCCGCATCCCAGGCATGTCCGCGGCGATACTCGAGAACCAGAAGATTCTTTGGACGCGCGGCTTTGGATACGCCGACCTCGAGAACAGAGTGCCTGCGACGCCGCAAACGCTGTATAGCATCGCCTCAGTGACGAAGACGTTCGGGTCGACGCTCCTCATGCAGCTCGTGGAGAAAGCGCAGGTTGCGCTGAATGAACCGATAGCCAAGTACCCGCCATCGCAGGGCGCACCCGCGATCACCGACGAGCGTGTGCAGATCCGCCACATCCTTAGTCACACGTCCGAAGGCACGCCGGGCCAGGGATTCTCGTACAACGGCGCCCTCTACGACGGGATCACCAACGTCATCGAGAACAAATACGGAGCGTCGTTTGCCGACGTACTCGCGCGGCAGCTTCTCGAACCGCTGCAAATGACGGAGAGCGTCCCGGGCCACAATGTGATAGACAATCCGGAGCTCGCGCGCCGCTACGCGCCCGCGCTGGCGCGCTTCGCCAAGCCGTACGCCTTCTACGGCAACGGTGAGATCGTCCCCGCTACCTATCCGAGCCGGGGCATCGGCGCCTCGGCAGGTCTGCTCTCAACGGTGCGCGACCTCGCGAAGTACGACGTCGCCCTCGATCGACACCTTCTCATCCAGCCGCAAACGCAGGAGCTTGCGTGGACGCCGTTCGTGTCGAATGCAGGAAAGCAGCTCCCGTACGGATTGGGTTGGTTCGTCGGAGATTACCAAGGCGAGCGGCTGGTCTGGCATAGCGGAAACTGGGGGTCCGGCTTCTCCGCTATCTACGTGAAACTACCGGCGAGAAATCTCTCGATGATTCTTCTCGCGAACAGTGAAGCGCTGAGCGACCCCTTTTGGGTGCCCGGCGAAACCAATCCGTTCACCTGCTCTTTTCTCCGGCACTTTGTTTTCAACGGCGACGATCCCTGCAAGCGAGCCGCCGAGACGGTGATGAACACGTGGCTGGAAGGTCGTGCAGCGCGTGCAGAGCCGACGATGACGCTCGACGAGACCGTCCTCGCATCGTATGCCGGCGAGTACCAGCAGAGCGAGAGGCGGACATACACTGTCGCCCGCGAGGGAACGCGCCTCTTCATCGACATTCCGACCAGAGATGATCGGTTGGAGTTGTTCGCGTCCCCGAAAGGCGATTTCTTTTTCAAGGTGACGACACCGACGCGCGTGCGATTCGTGCGTGAAGGCGCAACGGTCGCTGGGCTGGAGTTTCACTTCGGCGAAGGTGAGGAGCCGATTCGGGCGAAGAAGGTTCGCTAAGTCGCTGTGGTCACTGATCGCGGCTTGTGCTATTCGGTGATCTCAATCCGGAAAGCCGACACGGCGGCCACGCAGCCGTATCAAGTCCCCCTCCGAGAATCGGTGCGCCGGTTCTCAGCCGTGCTCCACGACCGTATGCGCCAGATGCGTTTGCCCCTCCGCGTTCGAACCGTCCGCCGCCCGCAACGAATCGTGATGCACGTCGAGATGATGTAAGGCGCGAATCACCAGCGCCTCGAGCTCGCTCGTCGTCGCCAGCGTGCGATACCCCTTCTTCTCTCCACCCGGAATCGCGCTCGCGAACGGATGCCCCTCATCCCGCCACGGCCGATGCGCGATCTCGTGCACCTCCGTCGGCGTGAGATCCGTTCGATACGACACCAGCGACACCCCCGGCCGATCCGCGCGCAAACCTAACACCAGCTGGATCCTGAGATGCGCCCCGGCACCCGGCGCCGGCTCCGTATCATCCACGACGACGAAGCACCCATCCACCGGCTCGTAAGGCGACTCCGCCGTCACGCGCGACCACAGCCGCTGATACGGAAACTGGAGATAGCACGCTGGCGGCCCCGCGAATGGCCAGGCGCCGACATCGTACTCCTCCTCCGTCAGCTCCTTCGTCACCGACTCCGCGAACGCGTACAGCCGACACCCATACTCCCAGAACTGATAGCCCTGATAGACGAACTCGGCGTACTCCTCGATCGCGTCAGGATCGGCGTCGTCGCTCACGAACTGCTCCAGCGCCGCGCCGACATGGCCAAGCAGCACGAATTGATCGCGCCGACGCGTGTCGGTGCCGCGCTGCGCCGCCTCGGCGCGGATCGCGGGGAATGCGACCGCCTCGAGCGACTCGAGAAACATTTCGTAGGGGGTGACTCGCGCGCTCATGACATTGAGCGCGGGCAGGTCTCATGCCTGCGGCGCTTCGACTCCGGCGGCGGCTCTGAGCCGGCGCACCAGCTGATGCAGCTGCTGCTCGGTGTAGTCGATCTCCTGCGCCGCACCCTCGAGATCGATCAAGCCCGCCCGCATCGACACGGAGAGCTGGTTGAGATAGCGCACCTTGGCCAGGATCTCCTCGGTCACCTTCCGCAGCATCGGGAAGCGTCGCTTGTTCGACAGCGCGCGTCGGCAGCGTGCGGCGAGCTCGTGCTGCGAGTAGCCGCGCGCGATGGCGATGACGTCTTCCTTGGTGCGGCCCGTCAGGTATCCGCGATCCGGCGTTCCCGCATCATCCCAGTCGTCTTCGGCGAACCAGAGGCGACCGACGAACTCGAGGCCGTCGTACGCGACGCGTACGGCGACGTTGTACCGCTTGCCGTTCACCTCGATGGTGCCGACGTGCGGCTGAATGGCCTCGTTCATCGTACGCATCTCACCTCACCTGGACCGGCGCCGTCTCGAGAAAGCGCTCGATCTCGCGGAATAACGTGTCTGGCTCCTCCACGTATGGCACATGCCCGCTGTGCTCGAGCACCACGAGGCGCGCATCGGGAAGCGCATCGGCCAGCGCCTCGGAAGCCTCGAGCGGAATCGGGTCGTGCCGCCCATGCAAAATCAGCACGGGAATTTCTACCTGTTCGACGCGTTGCAAGAGGTCGAAGTCACCAAGACTTTCCCACACTTGCTGTTGGACGCGGCCGATCACACGGAAAGGTGTAAGGTCGCGAGCGCGGGCGGGGTCGGCGAAGTAGCCGGCGACGGACAGCTCGAACGCACGTTGGCGATAGGCATCTGGATCACGTTCGCGAAGCCCGGACTGCGCCAGCTCCTCCCTGAGCCCGAGAACCGACGCCCCCGACTGGCGCTCGCTGAAGTTGGCCTCGAATTGCGAACGGTACGTGCGTGTCACCGGGGCGGGATCGATCAGGACGAGACGCGCTGGAGCCGGTGTCGCCTCACTTCGGCGCTCGAAGGCCTCCACCGTGTAGAGCACGGCGAGCAGCCCGCCCCAGGAATAGCCAACGATCGACAGCGGCTCGCCGACGAGCTCTCGGACGACGAGACCGAGGTCGGCGACGTGAGTCTCCCAGGTGATCGGGGAGCGATCGTCAGTCTTCGACTGCCCGCCGCCTCGCTGATCGTAGAAGATCACCTCGTGCTTCTCGGCCAGCACGAGCATCTGCGGAAGGAGATAATCGTGATGCGCGCCCGGTCCTCCATGAAGCACGAGCAAGCGTGGTGCGCCCGCGCGCCCGTAGGCGGCCCAGTAGAGCGGGACGGGCGTGGACCTCGTAAAGCCGGAAGCGCGTGGGGGAGGGATCGGCGGCATCTCAGAACGATAACGTGATGAACGAGGAACGAGGACGCCGGCTCGGGTGAGGTACTCGAACCAGCTTCCTCATTCCTCGTTCCTCGTTCGTCCTCCATTGCCGAGGCCCTCAAAGGGGTCTATAATCGACGCCCCTGATCTCTGGAATGAGGTAGCGATGATTGCAGCGACCGCGACCAAGAGCGCAAAACAGCAATTCCTGGAGGCGTTCGAGCGCGAGACGGCGACGACGATCAAGGTCCTCAAGGCATATCCGGAAGATCAGAGCGAGCTCCGTCCGCAGGAGAAGATGAAAACGGCGCGCGAGCTCGCGGCGATGTTCACGATGGAAATGGCCGCGATCGACGCCGCGGTACGGGGCACGTTCACCTTTCCGCCGAAGCTGCCGCCGATGCCCCAGAACTGGAAGGAAGTCGTCGATGCGTTCGAGACAACACGCGCCCGCACCCTCGAGGGGCTGCGCGAGGTGACCGATGAATCGCTGGCGTCGGGGACGATCTCGTTCCCCACCGCGCCCAAGACCGTGAGCCCGTGGCAGAAGCTTCCGTTCGCATGGTTCCTGCTCTTCGACCAGATCCACCATCGCGGCCAGCTGTCGGTCTATCTCCGCATGGCGGGCGGCAAGCTTCCGTCGATCTACGGCCCCACCGCCGACGAGCCCTGGACCTAACGATTCACCCTCAGCCTCACCGTCTCATGATGCGCCTCTCACTTCTCGCCGCCACTCTGCTCGCGTTTCCGCTCGCTGCGCAGCAACCCGACGCCAGGCCCGCGGCGCGCCCCACCCTGCCGGACGGATGGCAGGCGCGACTCGATCGCGCCAACGCCAACGCGTCGGCCATCAAGTTCGCGACGATGGCCCCCGGGTGGCACGTAACCGCCGGTCCATCGGCGATCTACTGGAATCCGCAGCACATGGGGACGGGCCAGTACGAGGTGAGCTCGTCGATGATCCTCATGAAGCCGTCGGCCCACCCGGAGGCCTACGGCGTCTTCTTCGGCGGCCGGGATCTCGACCAGGATGATCAGCGCTACACGTACTTTCTCGTCAGGCAGGATGGAAGGTACCTGATCAAGCACCGCGCCGGCACCGAGACGCATACGATCGTGGACTGGACGGCGCATCCGGCAGTGAAGGTCCCGGAGGGGAATGGCGAGGCCAGCAACGACCTGGCGGTGCGCGTCGGGAGCGACTCGGTGGCGTTCTTCGTCAACGGCCAGCAGGTGAATGCGTTCCCGAGGAGCGCGATCGCCGATATCGATGGGCAGGTGGGGTTGCGGGTGAATCACAATCTGGATGTGCACGTCGCTCGACTGAACGTGGAGAAGTTCTGATTCGCGACGACCACACTGCCTAACCACAGAGGCACGGAGGCACAGAGAAACGGCGAACTGCTCAACAAGCAGTTCGCCGTTTCTCTGTG
>JAICOJ010000006.1 GCA_025930755.1 Gemmatimonadaceae bacterium | reverse complement strand
GAGGCGGCCGTCACGCTGAATCATCCTCGAATGCGTTCGCCAAACCCTAAGTCAAAAACCGGGCCGAGGCGTAGTGTACGATGCCGCTAAGTGATTGGGGCGCAAATGTTTGCCGACACAACGCGCGCGTGCTCCAGGTCACCAATCTCGGGCGATTCCCGAGCACAAACCAAAGCGCCCCCCCAATGAGTCAGCGTCGTTCGAGGAGGTCGGAGAGGTGCCGTCAGATTGCGCTGGAAGCCTTCGCGGTGTGCGGCTCGCGAGGGAAGAGGGCCGGGCCCTTGGTCACCCGCCACCCGGCCGGATCGAGGCGCGTAAGGGCATCGAGACGCTGCTCGGACACGCTGTCCGGTCCGCCCAGCGACTCCCACAGCTCCTGCGCCTTGAGCGGCATGAACGGAGAGACCAGCACCGAGAGCCGCGCGAGCTGGCGCGCCAGCGACGCCAGCACCCGCTCCAGCTCGGCGCGCGACTCCGGCTGCTTCGAGAGGGTCCACGGCTGCTGTTGCTGGGCGTATTCGTTGGCTCGCGTCACGCTCTTCCAGACGATGCGGAGCGCTTCGTGAAGCAGGTATCCCCGGCTTCCATCCATGGCGGAGATGTAGTCGGCGAGATCGGATGCATCCGCGCGATCGATGTCGTTCGCCTGTCCGGCTGGCACGGTCCCGCCCGTGTACTTCTCGATCATCGTTATGACCCGGCTCGCGAGATTGCCGAAGGCGTTCGCGAGGTCGGCGCCGTATCGATCCTCGAACCGCTCCCAGGTGAAGCTGCCGTCCCCATCGAACGGCACCTCACGCAACAGGAAATAGCGGAACGGGTCGACGCCGAAGCGCGCGATCGCTTCGTCGAGCTCGAGGCGCACACCAGCTGTCTTGCTCAGCTTCTCCCCGCCGAACAGCACGAAGCCGTGCACCCACACGCGGCGGGGGAGTGGGAGCTCGGCGGCCTGCAGCATCGCCGGCCAGATGATGCTGTGAAACCGCGTGATATCCTTGCCGATGACGTGGACGTCGGCAGGCCAGCGGTCGCGGTATCCCTTGGCGGGAAAGCCGGTGGCAGTGAGATAGTTCGGCAGCGCGTCGAACCACACGTAGGTGGTCTGCTGCTCGCCGTCGCTGAGCGGTGCCGGAAATGGTACCCCCCACGCGAAGCGCGCCCGACTGGCGGAGATGTCCTCGAGCCCCTGGTCGATCAGGGAAAGCATCTCGTTGCGGCGTGAGTCGGGCTGCAGGAACTCCGGACGCTCGGTAAACAGGCGGCGAAGAAACTCCCCATACTTGCTCAGTCGAAAGAACCAGTTCCGTTCCTCGACCTGCTCGAGCACTCGCGTGGGATGCAGGACGCAGCGGCCATCGACGATTTCCGCGGCCTGCTTGAACGACTCACATCCAACGCAATAGAGCCCACGGTAGGACTTCTCGTAGAAGTCATCGGGGTTGTTGTCGAAAATTCGCTTGATGAGGGCGCGCACCCCTGCCTTGTGCGTGTCCTCCGTGGTTCGGATGAACTGATCGTACGAGATCTCGAGCCGCGACCACATCTCTTGAAATCGTGGGGCGATCTCATCGACCTGCTGCTGTGGCGTGAGGCCCCGCTCGGCCGCTTTCTGCGCGACGGTCTGGCCGTGCTCGTCCATGCCGATGAGAAAGTGGACGTCGTCACCACGCAGCCGGTGAAACCGGGCGATGGCATCGGCCCCGATCTTTTCGTACGCGTGCCCGATGTGTGGGTCGCCGTTCGCGTAGTCGATCGCCGTCGTGATGTAGAACTTTCCCACGCTATTCCCTGGGCGGAGAGCCGGGCGCATCGCCTCCCGGCCGGCCCCGGCGACCGCCACGACGTCCCCGCCGGCGACCGCTGGGTCGTCCCGCGCCTTCGGGCCGCGCGGCGTCTCGAGCTGCGCCCTCCGCGATCGGTGCGCGCACGGGCGCCACGACATCGGTCTCGTCAGGCACCTCGTCGTCGTGAAGGTCGGCGGCGGTCGCGACCCCCGAGTCCTCCTCCGCCTCGACGGCAAGGGGCGCGGGCTGCCGAAGCTGACGGCCGAGCTCGGCCAGCGGAACGACCCGGATGTCCCCTTCGCTCGAGCGGAGCGTGACGCGCTCCCGGAAGATGTCGTTGGCGAGAACCTTCTCCTCGCCCTGTGCCGTCACGACAATCCGGCCCTCCTTGGGAAAGCGCTTGCGGGCCTGGATGTAGAAATCGTGCTCGTAGCGCAGGCAGCACATCAGCCGCCCGCACGCGCCGGAGATCTGCGACGGGTTGAGCGACAGCCGCTGGTCCTTCGCGATCTGGAGATTCACGGGACGCAAATCGGGAAGCCACGAGGCGGAGCAGTACTCCCGCCCGCACCGTCCCACGCCGCTCAACCGCTTGGCTTCATCGCGCACGCCGATCTGCTTGAGCTCGATCCGCGTGCGGAACACGGCCGCGAGATCCCGGACCAGGGAACGGAAATCGACACGCTTTTCGGCGGTGAAATAGAAGGTGAGCTTCCGTCGGTCCCACTGCCATTCGGCGTCGGACACCTTCATCACCAGGGCGTGCGCGCGAACCTTCTCCATCGCCTTGCGGCGCGCTTCCTCATCCTGCACCCGAAGGTCGGCAGCGCGGCGCTCATCGTCTGCGGTGGCGGCGCGTATAGCTTTCCGGGTTGGCTGGTCCGTGCCGCACCCGTGGGCGCAGCCGCCGCAGCGACGCTCGGCGAGCTCGCCGACGGCGTTGACGCGACCGAGGTCCTCGCCGCGATCGGCCTCCACGATGATGGGCGCGTGCATCCGCGGCGGCTCCTCACCGTCCCAGATGAAAAATTCGCGGCGATTACCCTTGAACGCGACTTCTATGAGATGAGGCATTGTCGGACGAACGAGGAACCAGGAACGAGGAACGAGGAAGCGGAACGGGGCACACACGATTCAGCTGCGACAGCGCTGATCGTGCCTCCTCGTTCCTCGTTCGTTTCACCCTACTCAGCGTACTGTCCCATGCGCAAGTATTTCTCGCGCCGTCGGCGCACGAGCTTGTCCGGCTTGTACTTTCGCAGCTCTTCGAGGTTGCGCATCAGCGCCTGCTGCAGCCCGTGCGCGGTCTCGTCGTGATTGGCGTGCGCGCCGCCAGGTGGCTCGGGGACGATCTCGTCGATGACGCGCAGCTCGTAGAGATCCTGCGCCGTGATGCGCAGCGCGCTGGCCGCGCGCTCCTTCATCGCGGGTGACTTGCCGTCCTTCCAGAGAATGGCGGCGCATCCTTCGATGGTGATCACCGAGTACACCGCATTCTCCATCATTAACACGCGATCCGCGACGCCTAACGCCAGCGCGCCACCCGAGCCGCCTTCGCCGATGACCGTCGCGATGACCGGCACCTGAAGCTGACTCATCTCGAGAAGGTTGCGCGCGATCGCCTCCGACTGGCCGCGCTCTTCGGCGCCGAGTCCGGCCCACGCGCCGGGCGTATCGATGAAGGTGAGAACGGGAACCTGGAACTTCTCGGCGAGCTTCATGAGCCGCAGCGCTTTTCGGTAGCCCTCCGGGTGCGGCATCCCGAAGTTGCGCCGGAGATTCTCCTTGGTGTCGCGGCCACGTTGCTGGCCAATGATCATCACCGTCTCCCCATCCAGCCGAGCCCAGCCGCCCACAATGGCCGCATCGTCACGAAACGCGCGATCGCCGTGCAACTCGATGAAGTCGGTAAAGCTCAGGCGCACGTAGTCGAGCGTGAACGGCCGATCCTTGTGCCGGGCCACCAGCACCCGCTGGAGCGGGGACAGGTTCCGGTAGATTTCGACGCGTAGATCCGCGAGGCGCTTCTCCAGCGGCGCGATCTCATCGCCGACGGTGAGCTGCTGCTTCTCCGCCATCTTCTTCAGCTCGTCGATCTGATTCTGCAATTCGACGATCGGCTTTTCGAACTCGAGCGTGGTCGCAGTCGCCACCTCAGCTCCCGCGTACGAGTCTCACGCGCTCATCGCCGAGCAACGCGCGCAGTTCGTTCAAGGCGGCGTTCGTCACGGCGATTCTGAGCGAGCGCGAGCGAAACCGCGCGTTCGCGCCATTGTGGTCGCGCCAGCGCACTTCGACGGGGGCGGAGCCCGCGTGCGACTCCACGATCGCGCGGACGTCCCGCAGCACGTCCGCCGGCACCGCCGATCCGTTGCCGCCCAGCTCGAGGGCGATCGCGACGTTGCCCGTAGCGCGGAGCTCCGTGAACGGCGTTACCGACTCGACGATGAACGCCGGGGTGTCGGCGCCCTGATCACGGCGCGAGTATCCCCCGCGCATGAGCACTGGCACGTCGGTCCGCACGCGGTCGGCGAGCAGCGTCCACGCCTCGGGGAACACGAGCACCTCCGAAGATCCCGAAAAATCCTCGATCGTCAAGCGGGCAAACTCCGCCCCGGACCGTTTGGAGATCTGGCGGCGTATCGCCGTCACCACCACGCCAAGCGCCACCGGCTGGTCGGACCACGTGCCCAGCTGCGCGACGGTATGGGTCGCGAACAGCTCGCATTCGGTGCGGAACGGCTCGAGCGGGTGCCCCGAAATGTAGAACCCAAGGATCTCCTTCTCCTTTGCAAGGCGCTCGACGTCGGTCATGGCGGGGAGGTTGGGCAGCGTCATCGGCAGGTGATGGCGCGCCGTGTCGTCCTGCGAGGCATCGCCGAACAACGACACCTGGCCGCTCGTCCGCTCATCCTGCTTCAGCGACGCTTCCTGCATCGCCGCATCGAGAATCGCGGCGTACTGCGCACGATGCCCGCCCAGCCCGTCGACCGCGCCCGAGTGAATGAGGGCCTCGAAGACACGCTTGTTGCAGATGCGGAGATCGACCCGCTCGCACAGGTCGAAAATGCTCGTGAACGGCTTCTCGGTGCGCGCCTGGAGCATCGAATCGATCGCGGTACGGCCAACGTTGCGAATGGCGCCGAGGCCAAACCGGATCCGTCGATCGCCAACGACGGTGAACTTGTAGCCCGACTCATTCACATCGGGCGGCAGCACCTCGAGTCCGAGCTCGCGTGCCTCGGCGATGTACTTCACGACGCTGTCGGTGTCACCGATGCAGCTCGAGAGCAGCGCCGCCATGTAGTCGGCGGGATAGTGCGTCTTGAGCCACGCGGTCTGATACGAGAGGATCGAGTACGCGACCGAGTGCGCCTTGGGAAACCCGTAGCGGCCGAACGTCTCGATCTGTGCCGCGAGGTCATCAATGATGCGGCGGTCGTACCCGCGCGCCACCGACTTCTGGACGAACTTCCCGAGCTCGAGCTTGATGAGCTCCGCGTCCTTTTTGCCCACGGCCTTGCGCAGCACGTCCGCTTCCGCCAGCGAGATGCCGGCAACGCTTTGCGCGACGCGCATCACCTGCTCCTGATAGGTGATGACGCCATAGGTCGGAGACAGAATCGCCTCGAGCTCGGGAAGCGCGTACGTCACCGGCTCTTCACCGCGCTTCCGGCGGATGTAGACGAGGTGCATGCCGCTATCGAGCGGCCCCGGGCGGAGCAGCGCATTCGATGCGACGAGGTCGTCGAAGCGATCGCACCGCATTTGGCGGAGCACATCGGTGGCGAGATTCGATTCGAACTGGAACACGCCCGCGGTCCGCCCCGACCGCAACATGCGGTAGGTGTCGGGGTCGTCGAGGGGGAGCGTCTCGAGGGCCAGCGTCGAGCCCGTGCGGGCCTGCACCGACGCCACCGTGTCGTGGATGACGGTCAGTGTCGTGAGGCCGAGGAAGTCCATCTTCAACATTCCTGCCTTCTCCAGGCAGTTCATGTCGTACTGGCTCACGACCACGGTCTCGTCGTCGCTGTTCGACCCCGAGCCCTTCGTCGCCTGCGTGCACACCGGGACGTAGTCGTCGACCGGGCCGGGGGCGATCACGACGCCTGCCGCGTGCACGCCGGTGTGGCGCGACAACCCCTCGAGTGCCATCGCGTAATCGAGGAGCTGCTTGTAGCGCTCGTCGGTGCGATAGAGCTTGGCGATCTCGGAGATTTCCTCGACCGCCTGCTTTACCGTGAGCGAGAAGTTCGGCTGGTTCGGGATGAGCTTGGCCAGCGCGTCCGTCTCCGCCGGCGTGAAGCCGAGCGTGCGTCCCACGTCCTTGATGGCGGCACGAGACTTCATGGTTCCGAACGTCACGATCTGGCACACTGACTCGCGCCCGTACTTCTGGCGGACGTAGTCGATCACCTCGCCCCGGCGCTCGAAGCAGAAGTCGACATCGACATCGGGCATCGAGACGCGCTCGGGATTGAGGAACCGCTCGAAGAGCAGATCGAAGCGAAGCGGGCAGACGTCGGTGATGCGCAGCGAATACGCGACCAGCGATCCAGCCGCGGACCCGCGACCAGGCCCTACGGGGATGCCTCGCTCGCGCGCGGCAGCGATGAAGTCGGAGACGATGAGGAAGTATCCCGCGTATCCCGTCGTCGTAATGACGTCGAGCTCATACTCGAGCCGCTCGCGCACATTGTCCGGAAGCGGGTCTCCGTATCGAGCCCGTGCGCCCTCGGTGGCGAGTCGAACCAGCAGCTCATTTTCCGTCGCCGTGCCCGCTGGCAGCGGAAAGGACGGCAGGAAGTACTTCTTCTGGAATGGGACGTCGACCTCATCGGCGATTCTCAGCGTGTTCTCCAGGAGATCGCTTCGATCCGGGAAACGCTGCGCCATCTCGGGTGCGCTCTTGAAATACAGCCCGCGATCGTAGCGCAAGCGGTCGGCATCGCCGCGATCCTTTCCCAGCCCGATGCACAGGAGCACGTCGTGAGCGTCGTGGTCGGTCGCGCGCAGGAAGTGCGCATCATTCGTGGCGACCACGGGTAAGCCAAGGTCGTTGGCGAGGCCGAGGACGAGCTTGTTCAGCCGGGCCTGTCCCTCGGAGTCATGGCCCTGAACCTCGAGGAAGTACCGATCCTTGAAGACCTCGGCGTACCAGCTCGCGGCATCCGCGGCCTGTTGGTAGGCGTCGTTCAGGAGGTGGGTGGCCACCTCGCCGGCCATGCACGCGGAGGTGACCACCAGCCCCTCGTTGTAACGGGCAAGGAGCTCACGATCCATCCGCGGCTTGGCATAAAAGCCCTCGGTGTATGCCAGCGACGACAGCTTCACCAGGTTTCGGTAGCCGACGGCGTCACGCGCGAGGATGACCAGGTGGTAGTAGGGCTTGGCGAACGATCGATTGGGGTCGCCCGAGATGCGGTTTCGCCCCCTTTCCCGGCGGTCCCCAGGCGCGACATATGCCTCCATCCCGATAATTGGCTTGAGGCCTGCTTTCTTCGCCTTCTCCTGGAATTCCCACGCGGCGTGCAGATTACCGTGGTCGGTGATGGCGACGGCAGGCTGCTCCAGCTCCTTGGCGCGCGCAATCAGGTCGTCGATGCGGTTGGCGCCGTCGAGGAGGGAGTACTCGGAGTGGCAATGCAGGTGAACGAAGGACATCAGGTGGGTGACAACCTCTGCCTGAGCGGGGTGTATGAAGGGGGCCAGCGGCTTCGCATGTCCTTACCAGGCAATCTGTAATAATAGCGGGTCGCCGGGGAGATGGCTGCCGTGGAAACGCCGGAACGGGCGCTGTCTCCCGTTCGTCTGAATACAGCAGGGCGCCGCACTGCAGAGTGGGCGCCCTCTTAAACGATTGAGGTTCAATGCGCTCGTTCCTGTCTCGTTTGCTGCTTCCCGGTGTCGTCCTGGCTGCCGGGTGCTCCGACTCCCCAGGGCCCGATCCATCCGTCATAGTTTCGTGCGATGCCGCCGACGCGGGCAGCGGCACGGTCCCCATGGCCGTGTTCCAGGCGCGTACGGTTCGCGGGTCGGAGCTCGCGGAGTGCGACTGGGTAACGGGAAGCGGCGCGAAGTATCTGGTCGTTCCCCAGTTCCCAACCGAGACCGCCACGCGCGCGCTCGTTCGGTACTCGCTTGGCAACGGCGGGTCGCTCGCCGCGGTGGCCCGCACGGTCGGGGCGAGCTCGATATCGCCGTCGGCCCGGCTCGATAATACGCTTCGCCAGATCGAGCGACGGCTCGCGCCGTCGGCGGCGCGTGAGGCGCGCGAGCTTCGTGCGCTCTCGCTGTCGTCCCAGGTCATCCGTGGCCCATCGTTCCAGCAGGTCGGGTCCTCCCGAACCTTCAAGGTGTTGTCTTCCATCCCGGCGAACAGCCAGCAGCAGCCGACCTTCGCCACCGTCACCGCGACGCTGCGCTTCGCCGGTCAGAACATCCTGATCTACGTCGACAATCAGTCGCCGACCGGCCCCAACGGTCTCTCCGACTCCGTGCTCACCAAGCTGGGAACGTGGTTCGATCAGGACCTGTACCCCATTGGTGTGAACACCTTCGGATCGGCGTCCGACATCGACAACAACGATCGCGTGATCGTGCTCATGACGCCGATCGTCAACGGGCTCACCAACCGCAACAACTGCGACGTGGTCATCTCCGGCTTCTTCTTCGGACTCGACCTCACGCAGGGCCCCAACTCGAATCAGGCGGAGGTGTTCTACTCACTCGTCCCGGATCCGCAGGGAGACTTTTCCTGCCCGCGTTCCGTGGCCGTGGTCGAAGGCAGTACGCCGCCGACGTTCATCCACGAGTTCCAGCACATGATCTCGTTCAATCAACACGTGATCATGCGCAATGGCTCGGATGAAGAATCCTGGTTGAACGAAGGGCTGAGCCATATCGCCGAGGAGGTCGTGGCGCGCCACTACGACAACAAGTATCCGATCCTGCCGCCGGGACGGCTCTTCAGCGACACGGCGAACATCTTCATCAACAACGATCTGTCGAACTCGTACGACTTTCTCGAGTCCACCGGGACGACCTCCCTCACGCTGTTCGAGTCGACGGGCACGCTCGAGGAGCGCGGCGCCGCGTGGCTCTTTCTTCGGTGGCTCGCCGATCAGAAGGACAGTACGATCTTCGCCCGGCTGGTGCAGACGAACCTCACGAGTATCGCCAACGTCGAAAACGTGGCCGCCGAATCGTTCCCGGTCCTCTTCGGCGACTGGGCCATCGCGTTGTGGACGGACAGCATCCCGGACCATCCGCGAACGAGCGTTCCGGAGCGGAACCGCTACAAGTCGCGCAACCTGCGCCGGATCTACGCGCGCCTCAACGCGATCGCACCGGCGCAGTTCCCGAGAGTGTATCCGCTCATTCCCCGCCAGCTCGGCGCCGGCACGGCCGTGGAAAGCTCCATGTACCCGGGGACAATGGAGTACTTCCTCACGCAGGCACCCGCCGACCCCGCCGTTGGATTCCGCTTCGCCAGGCCCGACGGGCAGGTCTTCTCGTCGGCGTTGAAGCCACAGCTGGGGTTGTTCAGGCTGCCGTAAGGCAGAGGGTGTCGGGAGTGTCGCGGTAATCGAGGAACGGCGCCGACCGCCTCGATTACCCTCGATCCCTCGACACCTCGGCAACCTCGCCCTCCCGCGGTCCCACCGCTATGTTGCTGCGCCGGCGATGTCGCCGCCCACCTCGTCCCCCCTCGGACGCACCGAATGCATCTCCGAACATTGTTCGTTGGCCTCCTCTGCGCGCCGGCGCTTGCGGCACAGGGGCTCATCGAGCGGCCCGCCAAGCGGCCGTCGCACGCCCGGGCGCGCGACGCGCTCAACGAAATCGCCCGCGCGCGCGAGCTCGGATTCTCGCCGCGCGCGGCGAGAATCGCGCTGTCCCGGGATGAGTCCGGTGCCATCGCCGTTGACGTATTCGTGCGCGGTGCCGCCGGTGTCGAAGACGCGCTGACGGCTGTTGGTGCGCGCGTCGGCATCCGCGCCGGCGAATGGGTCACCGCCCGCGTTCCCATGGAGCGGCTGCGTGACCTCCGCTCGCTCCCGGGTGTGCGGGGCGTCGAGTTCGCGCAGCGACTGAGCTACAGCACGTCGACGATGACCGAAATCGGTGCGTCGCAGATCCGCCGCCGGGTCGATCGCGATGAGTTTTCGGGAGCGACGGGACAGGGGACGATCGTCGGCATCGTGGATTCGGGAATCGATTTCCGCCATGGCGATTTCATCGATGATGTGACGGGTCGGTCCCGTATCCTGTATCTCTGGGATCATGCTCCCGGGCCCGGAGCCACGGGAGTGCCGCCAGGAACGGTGTCGGGCATGACGTTCTCCTACGGCATCGAGTGTCGACAGGCGCAGCTTGGGAGGAACGGCACCTGCCCATCGCGTGACCGGGACGGGCACGGGACGCACGTGGCCGGAATCGCCGCCGGCGATGGCTCCGGCGCGAACCGCGGCGAGCCGCGATACGAGTACGTCGGCGTCGCGCCCGAGGCCGACCTCATCGTCGTCCGCACCAGCCTATCCACGGCGTCGGTGGCCGATGGAGTCGCCTACATCTTCGCGAGGGCCGAGCAGCTCGGAAAGCCGGCGGTCGTCAATCTCAGCCTCGGCACGCAGGCGGGGCCGCACGACGGCAAGCAGGTGCTCTCGGTCGTCATGGATGAGCTGTCGGGGCCCGGCCGCATTGTCGTCGCGGCGGCAGGCAATGACGGGTCGAACTTCGCGCTTCTCGGCTCGCTCCACGGTGAAACCACCGTGGCGCTGGGCGACTCGGGGGTGATCGATCTCGCGCTGCCTAACTACACGCGCGGACCCGCAGGCGATGATGACCTGCTCGTGGTTCAGGCGTTCTATTCGCCACAGGACACGTTCGCCGTCACGCTCGTGCGCCCGGACGGATCGCGCCTCGATCTTGGCTTCAACGACGCCGCGGCATCGTTTGGTGCCGCGGGTGGGGTGCTCGCCTACAACGGAACGGCACGGGGCGACACCATCATCGACGACTTCGAGTCGTCGTCAGGCTTCTCGACGTCGACCACCAACTATTTCACGGCGTTCATCGGCGAATGGCTCGATGGCGGCACCGCGCCGGACGCGGGCACATGGCGCCTGATCTTCCGCAAGACCGCCGGTGCAGGGAGCGGTCTCGTCGACTCCTACATTCCGTTCGCCTTCATCAGCACCGAGCCGTTTTTCACGACGGGCGGAACGAACCGACGACTCATTCAGTCACCCGCGGATGGGGAGCGGGTGATCGCCGTTGGGGGGTACCATGGCTTCGCGTCGTGGCGGGGCTTCGATGGTGAGGATTGGTCGCTGGCGCCACTCAGCCTCTGGCCGGCCAACGACCTGCTGTTCTTCAGCTCACCAGGTCCCACGCGCGATGGTCGTCTGAAGCCTGAGATCGTCGCGCCAGGCGTCGCGCTCTCGGCCATGTCGGGCGATGCCTTCTTCGGCGGAGATGAGCGGTTCGTGAGTCCCGACAGTGCTCACGTGCTCGAGGCGGGGACGAGCATGTCGGCACCGCACGTCACCGGGGCAGTCGCCTTGATGCTCTCGGTGTACCACCACCTCACACCGGAGCAGGCGGTCGATGCACTCCAGCGCGGTGCGCGGCGTGACGGGTTCACGGCCCGAACCTTCACGGGCGAGCCCAACACATCGCCCAACGCGTCGTGGGGGTTTGGCAAGCTGAATGTGGCAGGCGCGGTCGCGAACGTACGGGCCCTCATGCTCGCGCAAGGCGAATCGTTCAACATCTCGCAGAATCCCATCCGCTCGTCTCCAGTCGTGATTCGCTTCGGCGAAGCCCCACGACGCGTCGATCTGTACGACTTCGCCGGCAAGCGCGTCCGCTCGTTCCGTGAGACGGACTTCGATGACGCGACCACCCTGCGCTGGAATCTCCAGGCCGAAGGCGGCGGCGCCGTCGTCAACGGCGTGTACGTTCTCGTGGCCGAGCTGCCGTCGGGACTCGTACGGCGCAAAGTCTTCATCGTTCGGTGATCATGATGCGATACGTGAATGTCTGCCTCACCGCCGCTCTGGCTGCCGTCGCGCCGTCGCTCGCGCTGGCACAGGGCGGGCGCACGGGTGCCATCATCCTCGAGCTCCCAGCGAGTGCGCGAGCCCTGGGCCTCGGCGGAGCGTACGTCACCGCTGGAGCCGATGATGCCTCGCTTTTCTACAACACCGCCCAGCTCGCGACAGTCGAGGGACGTGCGGCGAGCATGTCCGTGCAGCCGTACATCGAGGGGTCCACGCTCGGGGCACTCTCCGCGGCATTCCAGCTCGGACCGGGGACGGTCGGCATCGGGGTGCAGGTCCTCAGCTACGGCAGCGCCGATGAATTCGTGTGCGATGACAGCACGGGGTGCGAACGCGGCGAGGCGACCGGTCGGACGGTGTCGGCGAACGACGTGGCCGCCTCGGTGGGATACGGCATGACCTGGCGCATGCTCCGGCTCGGCGCCGCGGCAAAGTACGTGCGCCAGTCGCTTGCCGATGCCAGCGGCGGCGCACCGGCGATCGATGTCGGTGCGGCGATCGATGTGTGGCGGGGCGCGACCATCGGCGTGAGCGTCCAGAATATCGGTCCTGACCTCACGACGGCCGGCTCGAGTGCGCCGCTCCCGCGGTTTCTTCGGCTCGGCGCGTCATTGCCGTGGCGAGGCATTGGGCCATTCGACGTCCTCGGCACCGTCGAAGTGGCGCAGCACCGCGAGGGCGACGTTCTTCCGCTCGGCGGTGCCGAGGTGACGTGGACCTCCGCCAATGGCCTGGCGTTCAGTGCGCGAGTGGGCGCCCTGGCGCAGAGCGACGGGGCCGCAACGTCGCCGGTGTCGTTTGGCGGAGGCGTTCGTGCCCGTCACTTCGCGCTGGACTACGCGTATCAGTCGTTTGATGCGCTCGCGCTGGCGACGCACCGGTTCGGGCTCCGGTGGTGGCGTTAGGCGGCGTTCCTGTCGGGAGGCCGTGACGTCTCTCGTGGCCGGAGTGCGGCAGGTCGTCAAACGTCTGGTCGCGGGACTCACCATCGCCGTGGTGCTGTTTCTCGCGCTCACGCCCACAGGCTGCTACCTCAGCCGGGCCGGGTGGGAGGAAGCGCGAATCCTCGCGGGCCGAAAGGAGATCTCGCGGCTGGTCGAGGATCCGAGCACCGACCGGGCGACACGGCTCAAGCTCGAGCTCGTCCTCGCGGCGCGTGCCTTCGCGCGCGACTCGATCGGGCTCGATGTCGGCGAGAGCTTCACCACGTATAGCCGCCTCCGGCGCGACACCCTGGTGCTCGTGCTGTCGGCCGCGTATCGCGATCGGCTCGAGGCCCACACGTGGTGGTTTCCGATCGTTGGTCGCGTTCCGTACAAGGGATTCTTCGATTTTGGCGCCGCACAGAAAGCGGCTCGCGACCTCCAGGCCGATGGGCTGGACACGTATCTCCGCCCCTCGGCCGCGTTCAGCACGCTCGGCTGGTTCAACGATCCCCTGTTGTCCACAACGCTGCGCTACGACTCGCTCGACCTCGCCAACACCGTCATCCACGAGGTCACGCACAATACGTTTTATGCGCCTGGACAGGCGGTCTTCAACGAGTCGTTCGCGACGTTCGTGGGTGCGCACGGCGCGGCGTGGTTCTTCCGGGCACAGGGGGATTCCGTTCGCGCGCGCATTGCCGCGCTCGACTGGGAGGACGACAAGGCGCTCGGGCGCTTCTGGACGGCGCTATGGCGGCAGCTCGATTCCGCGTACCGCGCGCATCCCGACAGCCGTGAGGCTCGTCTCGCGGCTCGTGACACGATCTACGCGCACGCGCGTGCGGTGCTGGTGGATTCGGTGGGCCCGCAGCTTCGGCGCGTCGATCCGCGGGCACTCTCGCGTGTACAGCTCGACAACGCTGCGCTCCTCGCCCGACGGATCTATCTCACGGATCTCGATGCGTTCGAGCGCGTATACGAGGCTGAAGGGCGCGATCTCCGCCGCGCGATCACGCGCGTCATGGCGCTGGCGAAGCGCCGGCCGGAGGATCCGTACGCCGAGCTCCGAGGGTGGGTGGAACGCGTGCGGCCCTGACGCGCTCACGGCGTCCTGAACTTTCCCCGCATCAGCGCACGCAGATCGATCAGCTGTCGTCCCGCGGCGGCCGTGACGGTCTCGACCGCTTCCTCGCCAGTGGCGACACGCTGCATTTTCTCGCGCACGCCACGGTCGATGAAGCGCGAGAGCTGATCCATCGAGTAGTCTGCGCCGCGCCGCGAGTGATAGGCATTGAGCGGGTAAACGACCGCGAGGTCATTGCGGGCGCGAGTGAGGGCGACGTACATGAGACGCCGCTCCTCCTCGGTTTCCTCATCGCTCCGCAACGCGCGCGATGAGGGAAAGAACCCGTCCACCGCCCAGATCAGGAACACGGCGTCCCACTCCCGTCCCTTTGCGCTATGTGCCGTGCTGAGCACGAGCACATCGCGCTCGCGATCACCTGGACCGGCGAGATCCTGGGTGGATGACGGCGGCTCGAGCGCCAGCGCGGAGAGAAACACGGCCCGCGAGGGAAACCCGGCTGCGATCACCTCCAGCTGATCGAGATCGGCCAGGCGCGGCTCCGGGCGATCGTATCGCTCGCGCAGAATGTCGTCGTAGAGGCGACGCACGTGCCCGATCTCGGCGCTGAGTGTTCGGCCCTCGAGGTCGGCCCCGCTGCGCAGTTCGTCGAGCAGCGTCACCAGGGCGCCATGCGCGGCGCGCGCACGAGCGGGGGGCGTGAAGCGTCCGAATGCCGACGATGTCCACGCCATCTGTGCCATCGCGTTGACGGCGGCGCGCGCCGTCGCGTCACCAATTCCAGGTAACAGCAGGAGCACCCGATACCAGCTCACCTCGTCCCGCGGATTTTCGAGGATGCGGAGGAACGCCAGCACGTCCTTCACGTGCGCCGCCTCGAGGAACTTGAGGCCGCCCCACTTCTCGAACGGGATCTTTCGATTGGTCAGCTCGATCTCCAGGTCCGCCGACATGTAGCCGGCGCGGAACAGCACCGCGATCTCGCGGAGGGACGTCCCGGACTCGTGCAGCTCGAGGATCCGATCCACGACGAAGCGTGTTTGCGCCGACTCGTCGCGGGCCGCGACGAGCCAGGGTGCCTCCCCGCCGGATCGCTCGGTGCGCAGCGTCTTCGAGTATCGTTCGCGCGCGCGAGCGATGAGAGTGTTCGTCACGTCGAGGATGGGCTGCGTCGACCGATAGTTGCGTTCGAGTGTGACGACGCGGGCCCCGGCGAACTGGCGCGGGAAGTCGAGAATGTTGCGGATGGTTGCGCCGCGGAAGGCGTAAATGCTCTGCGCATCGTCGCCGACCACCGTGAGATTGCGGTGGTCACGTGCCATGCCGAGGAGGATGCGCGCCTGCAGCAGGTTCGTGTCCTGATATTCGTCCACGAGCACGTGGTCGTAGAGGCCCGAGACCCGCTTCCCCAGGTCCGCGTCGCTTTCCAGCATTCCGGCCCAGAACAGCAGGAGATCATCGTAGTCGACGAGGTTGCGTTCTTCCTTGCGGCTGGTGTAGTCGGCGTAGATCCGCGTGAGATCCTCGCGATAGTCGAGGAACTGCGGGTACTCGGCCGCGATGATGTCCTCGATGGCGATGCCGGTGTTCACATGTCGAGAATACACGTGGTGCAGCGTTTCCTTCTTGGGGAATCGCGACTTCTTCTGGGCGTAGCCGAGCGCGGCTCGGGACAGGCCCATGAGGTCTTCAGCGTCTCCCTGATCGATGATCGAGAAATCCTTGGCGAGCCCCGCCGCGGGGCCATACACGCGAAGGAGTCGATGCGCCGTTGCGTGGAAGGTGCCGCCGTGTACGCGTCCGCTGCGCGCCCCGGCGAGACGCTCGGCGCGGGCGAGCATCTCCTGTGCGGCGCGGCGCGTGAAGGTCAGGAGGAGAATGCGCTCGGGGCGAACTCCGCGCTCGATGAGATGCGCGACGCGGTAGACGAGGGTGCGGGTCTTTCCGGTGCCCGCTCCGGCGACGATGAGCAGCGGCCCGTCGCCGTGCGTGGCGGCGGCGAGTTGCTCGGGATTCAGCTCGGCGGCGAAGTCCCGCGGCTCACCAGGGCTTTGACTCGCGCGCGGCGCGTAGACACGAGGCTCGGACATCGCGGGTCAATATACGTCGAAGCGCGGAATCGTGACGGAGGCTCCGCGCTTCGTCCCGCATCGGAACGTTCTGCCGCGCTACTGGACCACGACGCTGCCGGACATGGCCGAGCGTCCGTGGGAAGTGCAGTAGTAGGTGAAGGTCCCCGCGTTGTTGAACGCCCGGGAGAATGACCCATCGTTCTGGGCCGCTGCGCTTGGCCCGCCGTCGTCAAAGGTGACGCTGTGGAAGGCGCACACCTGCCCGCCGTAGGGGTCACCGCTGCAGCTGTCCCACCGCCATGTCACCGTCGTGCCGCGTGCGACGGATACCTGATCTGGCGAGTAGTCGTTGTTGCTGACGGTGACGGTTACGCCGGTGCCCGGACCTCCCCCGGTCGGGCCGCCGCCAGCCGGAGGCGTGGGCTCGGTACCGCCTGACGAGCCGCACGCGGGGACTGCCAGACCGATCAGCAAGATCGACAACGCACGAAATGAGCGCATGGCGCCTCCTTGCTCGGATCCCCGGCATACCTGCGCGAGTCATTGCCGGCGCCGGATGCGATCACGCTAGGCGGCGGTTCCGCGACGTTCCAGCGGCTTGCGGGGAACTGCCGGCGAGCGCAGGCGAGTGTGAGGTGCCGCGCGGTCAGCGGGGCACGGACTCGAGCATCTCGCGCGCGATCTCGCGCGGCTCCAGGGCGAACACCTCGCCGAACGCGCGGGCGACGACGGCGGACATGCGATCCACGGTGAGGCTCGTTCCCAGCTCCCTGGTCACGGACGTCATCTGCACCTGTGGGATGCCGCAGGGGACGATCAGATCGAAGTATGAGAGATCAGTCGTCACGTTGAGAGCGAAGCCGTGCCAGGTGACCCAGTCGCGCGCGTGCACGCCGATCGACGCGATCTTGCGCCCGCGGGTCCAGACACCGGTGTAGCCGCTGTTGCGCTCGGCTTCGATGCCGACCTCTTCGAGCGCGACGATGAGCGCTTCTTCGACCTGTCGCAGGTACCAGTGCAAATCCTGGCGGTGTCGCTTGAGATCGAAGATGGGATAGCCGACGAGCTGTCCGGGGCCGTGAAAGGTGACGTCGCCGCCCCGCTCGACCTCGTGCACCTCGATGCCGCGTGCGCGCAGGCGCTCCGGCGAGGAGATGATGTGCGCTTCCTTCGCCGTGCGGCCGAGCGTCACGACCGGCGGATGCTCGAGCAGCAAGAGCAGGTCCTCGTCGATCTCCCCGGCGATGCGACGCCGTGCGAGATCGCGCTGGAGCTCCAGGGCGACCGCGTAGGAGACGGTGCCGAGCTGCGTCGTGAGAAGGTGCATTGTGGACCCGGCTCCTTAGAGAACGGCAAAGATGACAGAGTGCAGAATACAGAATTCAGCAACGACGCCTCTGCATTCTGAATTCTGTACTCTGCATTCCATCATCTTTGCCGTTGCACAGATCACGCGTGGATCATCCTTCCCATCGAGTCGAGGGCCGCCTCCGCTACCGCCTCCGACAGCGTCGGATGCGCGTGGACGGCAAGGTCGATCTCCTCGACGGTGTACTCGTTTTCGCGCGCGACGGCCAGCTCGTGGATCAGCTCCGTCGCGTGCGGTCCGATGATGTGCGCGCCCAGAATCTCGCCGTACTTCGCGTCGCGAATGATCTTCACGAAGCCGTCGGTCTCACCGCTCGTGCGAGCGCGGCCGTTCGCGGAGAAGGGAAACTTCCCGACCTTGTATTCGAGCTTCTTGTCCTTGCACTGCTGCTCGGTGAGGCCGATCGACGCGACTTCGGGGTGACAGTACGTCGCGTTCGGAATGTTGCCGTAGTTCATCGCATGCGCGTGCTTGCCGGCGAGCTGCTCGGCGAGCACGATGCCCTCGCGTGATCCCTTGTGGGCGAGCATCGGGGGGCCCGCGACATCACCGATCGCGAAGACGCCCTTGGCGGCCGTGCGGAACTGCTCGTCGATCTTGATGAAGCCGCGCTCGGTGAGCTGCACGCCGGCTTCCTTGAGCCCGAGGTCCTCGACGACCGGAGCACGTCCGGCCGCCACGAGCACAACGTCGACCTTGAGGTCGGTCTTCGCGCCGCCCGACTCGATCGACATCGCCACCGAGTCCTTGCCGACCTTCACATTGCCGATCTTCGCGCCGGCGATCACGTTGATGCCACGCTTCTTGAACGCACGGGTGAGGGCGGCTGACACCTCCGCGTCCTCGAGCGGCAAAATGTTCGGCATCACCTCGATGAGGGCGACCTCGGTGCCGAAGGCGTTGAAAACGTCGGCGAGCTCGCAGCCCACCGCGCCAGCGCCGATGACCGCCATCGACTTGGGCGCCTTCTCGAGCAGTAACGCGTCATCCGACGAGATCACCGTCTTCTTGTTGAGCTCGAGCCCCACCTGTGGAAGCCCCTTTACGCGGGAGCCGGTGGCGATGACGATGCCCTTCTTCGCCTCGTGCTTCTCTTCCTTCCCCTCCGCGGTCTTTACGACGACGGAGCTCCCGCCGCCGAGCCGCGCCGTGCCCTTCGTCCACGTTACCTTGTTCTTCTTGAAGAGGAACTCCACGCCCTTCACGTTCTGGTCGCTCACGCCTCGCGACCGCTTCATCGCCACGCCGTAGTCGAACGAGACATCGCCGACGTTGACGCCGAACTCCTTGGCGTGCCGCACGTGATTGGCGAGGTTGGCGGCCTCGAGCATCGCCTTCGCGGGGATGCAGCCGATGACCACACACGTGCCCCCGAGCTTCTCCTTCTCGAACACGGCGACGGACAGTCCGAGCTGCGCACACCGAATTGCGCCGACGTAGCCCGCGGGGCCGCCGCCGATGAAGATCACGTCAAATGAAGCCATGAGTCCTTGCAGTGTTTAGAGTCGAGTGTGAAAAAGAACGAGGAACCAGGAACGAGGAAGCGGCGCTTTCGGCCAGCGCACGGGAGCGTGCATACCGCTTCCTCGTTCCTCGTCCTCGTTCGTCAGTACACCAGCATGAGCGGATTCTCGAGCATCCGGCGTAGCGTCTGCAGGAAGCGCGCGCCGGTGGCGCCGTCGATCACGCGGTGGTCGCAGCTCATCGTCACTCGCATCCGTTGGCGCGCGGCGAGCTCGCCGTTGACGTAGACCGGCTTCTTCTCGACAGCGCCGATCGCGAGAATCGCCGTCTCCGGCGGGTTGATGATCGCGGTGAAGTGCTCAATGCCGAACATCCCCAGATTCGACACGGAGAACGTCGCGCCCGTGTACTCGTCAGGCTTGAGACGGCGGTCGCGCGCGCGCTTCGCGAGCTCGCGCGCTTCGCGGGAGATCTCGCTCATGCGCTTGCGGTCGGCATCGAAGATCACCGGCGTGATGAGCCCGTCCTCTACCGCGACCGCCATGCCGAGGTGCACGCGGTTGAAATAGCGAATGCGATCGCCGAGCCAGTGGGCGTTGACTTCGGGGTGCAGCGTGAGGGCGGTCGCGACCGCTTTCATGACGATGTCGTTCACCGAGACCTTGAACTCGTCGCCCATCTCGACCATCGCGGTGCGCATCTCGGCCACGCGGTCCATGTCGAAATCGGCGGTGAGATAGAACGTCGGGATCGGGCCGAGGGACTCGGAAAGGCGGCGCGCGATCGTCTTCCGCATCTGCGTGAGCGGGACGTCGTTGAAGTCCCCCTCGCGCGGCGGCGCCGCCGCGGGCGCGCCCGCAGCGGCCGGCTGGGCGGCCACTCCTTCCGCGACGGCCGCCTCGATGTCGCGCTTGATGATCCTCCCCCCGGGGCCCGTGCCGCGGACGGTCTGCAGGTCCAGCCCACGCTCCCGCGCCAGGCGCCGCGCCAATGGCGAGGTGCGCGCGCGGCCTTCACCGTTGCCGCCGTCACGCGGCTGCTCGGTGGCGGGCGTCGGACTCGGCGGCGCCTGGCCCTTCGGGGCGGCGGTCCCCATTCGAAACGCGGGGACCTTCTGCTGCGGTGGCGCAGATGCCTCGCCCTGCGCCTGCTCGGTCGCGCGAGGCACTGACGAGGCCCCAGCCGTCTCCTCGGTCTTCGCGACGACTTCCTCGGCGGGCTTCGCGTCCTTGGCCGGCGCGGCATCCCCACCCGCCCCGCCGATCAGGGCGTCGATGTTCTCGTCAGGTGCGGCGATCACCGCCACGAGTTGACCAACAGGCGCGGTCGCCCCCTCGCCGAGCAGTCGCTTGCGCAACACGCCCTCGCCGCGTGCCACCAGCTCCATGACCGCCTTATCGGTCTCGACCTCGGCGAGGGTTTCGCCCGACGCGATCTTGTCGCCCTCGTTCTTCAGCCACTTCACCAGGCGGCCCTCCTCCATGGTGGGGGAGAGCGCCTCCATTACGACCTTGGTTGCCATGGACGAGTCTCTGTGTGGGACAAGGAACGAGGAAGAAGGAACGAGGAAGCGCGTGTGCCTTCTCGTTCCTCTTTCAGTGTTCCTCAGTTTTCCAGGTAAAGCACCTTCTTCGCCGCGGCGACCGCCTTCTTCGCATCCGGCTTCGCCGCGCGCTCCAGATTCTTGGCGTACGGCATCGGCACGTCCTCCTGGTGCACGCGGAGGACCGGGGCGTCCAGATCGTCGAAGCACTCGCGCTGAACGAAATCGGCGACGTGCGCGCCGAAGCCGGCAACCGACCATCCTTCCTCGAGCACCACGGCGCGATTGGTCTTGCTCACCGAGGACGCGATCGCATCGGCATCCATGGGGTTGAGCGTGCGGAGATCGATGATCTCCGCGGCGATGTTCTCCTTCGCGAGCTGCTCCGCGGCCTGTTGTGCCACGAGCACCATTTTCCCCCAGGTAATGAACGAGACATCGGCCCCCTCGCGCTTCACCTCCGCTTGGCCGAGCGGTACGACGACCTCCTCGTTCTCCGGGACCTCGCCCTTCGTGTTGTAGAGCATTTCGCCCTCGAGCACGATCACGGGGTTGTCGTCGCGGATGGCGCTCTTCAGCAGTCCCTTGGCATCGTAGGGTGTCCCCGGCGCGACGACCTTGAGCCCGGGGATGTGTGCGAGCCACGACTCCCATGCCTGCGAGTGTTGCGCCGAGAGCTGAAGCGCGGCCCCGTTAGGTCCGCGGAACACCATGGCCATGGGATACTGTCCGCCCGACATGGACAGCATCTTGGCCGCGGAGTTGACGACCTGATCGAGCGCGAGAAGCGCGAAATTCCAGGTCATGAACTCGATGATCGGACGCAACCCGACCATCGCGGCACCGACGCCCACGCCGGCAAATCCCAGTTCGGTAATCGGTGTATCGACGACGCGCATCTCGCCGAACTCCTGAAGCATCCCCTTCGAGACCTTGTACGCGCCCTGATAGACACCCACCTCCTCACCCATGAGGAACACGCGGTCGTCCCGCTGCATCTCCTCACGGAGGGCCTGGTTCAACGCGTCACGATATGTGATGATCGGCATGGTCGTGAGGATCAGGAGGTCGTGTCGACGAAGACGTCCTCGTACAGCGCCTCGAGGGGAGGCTCCGGGCTCGCGTCGGCGAAGTCCCATGCGTCCTGCACGACGGCCTTGACCTCCTCGTCGAGCTTCGATGTATCGGCGTCGGTCCAGCCGTCCTCCTGTTCCATCGTCATGCGGAGCACGACGATGGGATCCCGCTTCATGTGCTCCTCGAGCTCCTCCTTGCTGCGATAGGTCCCGCTCACGGCATCGGACATCGAGTGACCCATGAATCGGTATGTCCGCACCTCGAGGAGCGTTGGAATCGACTCGCTCCGTGCGCGCTGCAGCGCGCGCATCGTGGCGGCGCGCACCGCCAGCACATCCTGCCCGTCCACGACTTCGCTCGGCATATCGTACGAGCACGCGCGCTCGGCGATGTCGTTGATGGCGGAGGCGCGCTCGAGCGCGGTGCCCATGCCGTACCGGTTGTTCTCGATGAGGTAGATCACGGGCAGCTTCCAGAGCGCGGCCATGTTGAGCGCCTCGTGGAACGCGCCGTTGTTGACGGCCGCTTCGCCGAAAAAGCACACGCACACCTGGTCGCCGCCGCGATACTTGATGGCGAACCCGACGCCGGTGGCGATCGGGAGATGGCCGCCGACGATGCCGTGTCCGCCGAGGAAGTTCACGTTGCGGTCGAAGAGGTGCATCGAGCCGCCCTTGCCCTTCGAGCACCCGTCGACGCGCCCAAAGAGCTCCGCCATGACCGCACGCGGCGATATTCCTCGTGCGAGCGCCTGGCCGTGCTCGCGATAGCTCGCGATCACGTAATCATCCTCGCGCAACGACGAAATCGCTCCGACGCCGACGCCCTCCTGCCCGATGTAGAGGTGGCAGAAGCCGCCGATCTTGCCGATGGCGTACGCCTCTGCGCACCGCTCCTCGAAGCGTCGAATGAGCAGCATTTCCCGAAGCAAGTCACGCCGCAGCGCCGCGTCGCCGCGCGCGGCGGCGTCGATGGAACCGCTCGCACCATTCTGCTCGCTGCTCTTCTTCTGTGGCATGTCGGTCGTCGTGGAATTCGATGCGCTGGCGTCGCCTGCGCTTCGTGCCGGCGAGCGGCGGCGTGAACGGCTCACGTCTCTCATGGGGTCACCAGATTCGCGGCCTGTACCTGCTCCCAGGCGTGGTAGCTGGATCGAACGAGGGGGCCCGACTCCACGTGCTTGAAGCCCATCGCCAACCCTTCCTGGCGAAGGAGCGCGAACTCGTCCGGCGTCACGTAGCGGTCGAGCGGAAGGTGGTCAGCGGACGGGCGCAGGTACTGTCCAAGGGTGAGGATGTCGACGTCGACCTCGCGGAGGTCGCGCATCGTCACCAGCACCTCTTCGATCGTCTCGCCCATCCCGAGGATGATTCCCGTTTTCGTCGGGATATCGGGCGCGTACGACTTCACATAGCGGAAGATCCCCATCACACGCTCGTAGCGACCGCCGGGTCGGCAGCGCTTGTACAGGCGCGGCACCGTTTCCGTGTTGTGATTGTAGATCTCGGGGCGCGCGTCCAGCACCGTTCGGATGCTGGATTCATTCCCCTGGAAGTCGGGTACGAGCACTTCGACGGAGCACCCCGGAACCTGGTCGTGAATCTGCCGGATGGTCTCGGCGAAGATGTACGCGCCGAAGTCGGGGAGATCGTCGCGATCGACCGATGTAATGACGGCGTGCCGGAGCCGCATCTCGGCGATCGCCTGCGCGACACGAGCCGGCTCTCCGATATCGTACCTTGGGGGCCGTCCATGCGCGACCGCGCAGTAGGCGCAGTTGCGAGTGCACACGTCGCCGAGGACCATGAACGTCGCGGTGCCGTGCTCCCAACACTCGCCGACGTTGGGGCAGTGCGCTTCCTCGCACACGGTGTGGAGGTCGAGCTCCCGCATGAGGTGCTTGAGGCGGGAGTAGTTCGGTCCGCCGGGGGCCCGCACCTTGAGCCACGAGGGCTTCCGCTCGGGGAGCGGGGCCGCTCGGCGGCGGCCCAGAATCTGGTAAAGCGTGTCCGCCAATGTCGTCCGGGGTGTGAGGTGTCCGGAAGTGGAAACGCAGGGTCGCCGTGGCCAGTTTCCCCCGTTCGCGTCGACGCACCGGTAAGCTATCCCGTTGCGGCTGGCTTCGGTAGCAGTTGCTAACCTTTGCGCGACCGTTTCGGCGGTTATTCCACGCGGCGCCCCCATTTCCGACGCCGCTGAGCGGTCGTGGAACCGCACCCGTCGTGCCGCTCGAGGCGCCGGACCCGAGGACGCACCCGCCTAACGATCGATCTTCCAGGAACGGTTGGGGGCGTAGGGTGTCACGTCGACCGAGGTCCGCCCCCGGGCGACCAACTCGCCTATGATCCGCGCCGTGAGCGGTGCCAGCAGCACGCCGTTCTTCGAGTGACCGCAGGCATAGAAGAGCCGCCCGAAGTCGGGATCTGCCCCGATGATGGGAAGGAGATCGGGGGTCATCGGCCGAAGGCCGGCCCAATGCGCGCGCACGCGTCGGTGGGCGAAGGATGGCGACAACTCGATCGCCAGTTGCTGAAGCAGGCCTGCTCCCTCGGCCGTGGTGCCCGCGTCGAACCCAGCGTGCTCCATAGTGCCCCCGACCAGCGACGAGTTACCTCTCTGGACCAGGTAACCACGAGAGCCCATGACAACGTGCCGCATTCGGGGCCCGTCGAACGCGAGCATTTGCCCCCGGACGGGAGTTACCGGCAGCGGACGTGGAAGCCCTCGAATCGATCCAACCCAGGCGCCGGCCGCGACGACTACATAGTCCGCTTCGACCCGTTCGCCACCGGCGAGCTCGGCCACGAGAGGTTGCTGCGCCGCGTCAATCCCCGTAACGCGGTGATCGAAAAGGGAAATGTGGGGATCCCCGCGGACGTCTGCCGTGAGCGCTGCGAGCAGCGCGGGCGCGTCGACGGCGCCGTCCTCATGGTGCAACACGCCGCCAACGCCTGGGGCGATCAGGGGCTCGAGCCTGCGAAGCTCCGTATCGTCGATCCACTCCGACCCGGACCGCAGGCTTGCGCGCAGGGCCGAGGCCTCCGCGTCACGGAGCGCGAGCTCCAGTATGCCCGACCGATCGAGCGGGACATGCAACCCGGTGCGTTCGGCAAGCGCCTCGAGGAATCCGGGGTAGAGATCGCGAGCCGTGATCGCCAGCGCTCGCGTTGCGTCGGTGGCTTTGCCCACCGTAGGCGCCAGGATGCCCGCCGAGGCGGGCGAGGCTGCTCCCTGATCCGCCGAGGCCACGACCACCACGCGGAGGCCCTCGCGTGCAATGGCGGACGCGCAGGCGAGCCCGATGAGCCCGCCGCCCACGACGACGACATCGTGGTGAAACACCGCGCGCGCCTCGCGCGTAGTACTCACAGCAACCGCCTGGAGCTTACAGAGATGCTTCGTACCATATTCACGATTGGCGCGCTGGCCGTGCTGGGGCTTTTTCTCCTCAGCTTCGTGTTCGGCATTCTCAAGGGACTCATCGGTCTCGCGCTCTTTCTTCTCGGCCTCGCGATTCGGATCGCGATCGTCGGTTTGATCGTCTACCTCGTCATCCGGATTGTGAGCCCCGAAACGGCTCGACGGCTGCGCGAGCGCTGGAGCGGTCCGACGGCCTAGTTGGCTGGCGGTTCCCGGGAGACCAGATGCGGGCGGAGGATCCGAGCACGGATCTTTCGCCCGCATCGTGTGCGTTATACCGGAGTATGCCGGAGCCACCCCTACCGGGACCAGCCACATGGATCAAGCGATCACTCACGTGCTCGGCCTCATGGATGTCGTCGACAACCTCTACGCGAAGGCTCTGCACGGTCTCGATCCCACGGAGCTGACGGAGTCCCCCTGCGACAACTCGAATCCGATGCTGTGGATGGCCGGCCACCTTGCGCAGAGCCGCGCGCGGCTCGCGCGCCTGCTCGGGGTCGAGCACGCGGTTCCGTGGCCGTCCCTGTTTACGCGAGGCGCGCCGGCTCCAGCGGCTGAGGAGTATCCCGCGCTGGAGGAGATTCGGGGCGCCTGGGAGGCGGCGGGAAAAGCGCTGCGCTCACGGCTTGGCGGCATGAGCGACGGGGAGCTCCAGGGGCCGCTGCAGGTGAAAATTCCCTCGACGGATGGGACGCTCCGCGGGGCGATCGTGTTCGCACTCTTCCACGAAGGCTATCACGTCGGCCAGATGGGATACGTTCGGCGGACGTTAGGCAGAGAAGGCATCGCGCAGGGCTAGCGCGATTTCCCGTCCGGCCGCCCGCTCGTCGCCGTTCCCCGGTCGAGCAGCTCGATCACCGACCAGGCCAGCAAGGGCACCATGATTTCGTGATGCCCCGTGACTTCGTAGCCGGCGCCTCCCTCGAGCGTCGGTCGCTGGACGACGTTCACGCGTGGCCGATAATGGCGGAGCATGTCGAAGTCGCATGTGGTGAAATGCGTCGGCCGTCCGCCCCCGAGATTGCGGGCGATGGTCAGCGCCTTGAGAAACACCTCGGGGAGGATCACGGCGCTGCCGAGATTGAGCACGACGCCACCGTCGTGGAGCGACGGGAGGGACGCCGCGAGGCGCCGAAAGTCGCGATGGCTGGTATCCCCGATCGCCGCGCCGTCCGCCGCGGGGTGCTGATGGATGATCTCCGCGCCGATCGCCGCGTGAACCGTCGTCGCGATGCCGAGCGCGTGCGCGCCGATCATGAGCGAGAGCTCGGCATGCGCGAGATCGGAGCGTGCCGCAAGAGCCCGGGCGAGCGCTTCTCCCATTCCCCATCCCGAGCGGTGTCCCCGCGTGATCGCCTCGTTCATCTCGCGGCCCGTCTCTTCGGCCATTCCGAACGTGCCGTCGCGCAGTCCAGCGGCGACATCCTCGGACGTTCCTCCCCAGCGCGCGACTTCATAGTCGTGGATCGCCGCCGATCCGTTCATGGCGAGGTGTGTGATCACCCGCTGCCGCATCAGCTCGAGCAGCACGGGCGCGAGTCCCGTCTTCACCACGTGACCGCCGACCATCGCGACGACGGCGCGACGCCTCGCCGCGTGGGCCAGCGCCTCAACGATGCGGCGGAAGTCGCGCGCCGCCAGCACGTCGGGGAGTGAACGCACGAACGCGCCGAAAGAGCGATCCGCGCCAGGAGGCGCAGCGAACTCTTCGGCGCGTACCTTGTTCGGCCGGTGCGCGATGGGGACGGTGCGGACCTGCGAGAGGTCCGCCTCTGGCGTCACTGCGCCGCGGTCGCCGTCCCGGCGGTGTACGATTTCAGGTACAGGTTGAGGGTGCCGAACGACAGATTCGACTTCATCTGCAGCATGATACGGCGGTCGTCGTCCGACAACCAGATCTCGGCCTGCCCGTTCTCCGAGAAGATGCCCTTCGACTTGATGATCGGCTGAATGACGATGGCATCGAATCGTCCCGCCGGAACCTTCACCGACTCCTTTCGCAGGACGCGCACGCGTACGGGATTCCGATCGGGCTTGAAGTAGCGGGGGAAATCGTACGTCTGCCCCACCGAGAGTGGGACGGTCCGAATGAAGTACAGGAACGATCCGTCGTCGAGCGGATCGCGCGCCGTTGGCCGCTCCTCGCTTTCGTTCTCCGTGTACACGAGGCGGTCGGGATAGATCTCGAAGCGGCGCTCGCGATCACGTTTGCCTTCCTGCAGGTCCTGCACGTGGCGCAGCGAGGCGAACGTCTCTACGTCGATCCAGCTCTCGAGCCGATCGTTCACCTTGTAGAAGAACGTTCCACCCTTCACGGTGAACGCCGTATGCCAGGCTTCGCGTCCACGGATGGTCTCGATGCCCAGGACCTCCATCTTGCCGTTGCCCACCTTGAGCACGCCGAACTTCACGTCGTACTCCAGGCGCTCGCCAATGGAGAAGGGGACCGGGACCTGTCGGGCAGGCTCGACGGACGTCGTGAGGGCAACGACGATCGCGAGCACGTCAGCCAGCAGAGTTGTTGTCATGTCGATGTCGGTGCGGCTCGGCGAGCCCCCGCGGCCCGTCCGAAACGGTAAAGATCCATTGCGCCGGCAAGAGGCCGAACCCGGGTCGCTCGTGGACGGAGATCATAACGCGGCTCCAGCGACACAACCTCGATCCGTCGCGCGAATCGCGCCGCCTTGGCCAGCAGCTCCACGTTCGCAGCCCACCCGTTTGCCTTGAGGAGGCGGGCCTCGCCGTTCTCCTTGAGCAGATCACGGACCACGGCGATACGCATCAATCGATACGAGCCAAGCGGATCCCTCACTCCCGGCACGCGGACGAAGGGGCGGAGGAGCCATTGGCCAATGCGACGCAGACGCCTCACCGCGACCGGTGTGCCCGCGGGTGTCGGTGCCTGCTCGGCCACGACGAGATCGGCGCCACCTTCATGCCGCTTGATCAGCTCCGGGAGGTGCTCGGGCTGATCGGTGAAATCCGCCTGCATGAGGATGGCCGCGTCGCGACGCGGATACCGTGTGCGCTGCGCTACCGTCCGCAGGAGCGTCTCGAGTGCCGCTGCATATCCGCGGCGCTCTTCGTGTCGCAGGACGGTGAGAGGCAGCACCTCACGATACGGCTCGAGTGTCTCAGCCGTGCCGTCAGTGCTTCCATCGTTGAGCACGACGATCTCGTACTCACGCGGATAACTCTCGAAGACCTTTCGGATGCGCCACAGGAGCAAGCCAATGGTGGGCGCCTCGTCGTAGGCCGGAATGCAGACGTAGAGCATGTGAGAGGATGATACCTGTCGAGCGGCGTTGCGTTCCTGTGACATCGCGGAACAGTGTCAACAAACCTGACGCCCTTCGAACCGGTTGGCAAACGTTCCGCGCTTGCCCGTCCCGTGCCTGACAGTTAGCCTCCGACCCTGTTCCCCCACCGACCCTTCTCCGGAGACCCCATGCGCCGCCTCGCGACGCTGCTCTTTGTCATGCTGGGAGCCTGCTCCCAGACCCCGGTCAGCGATCCGGCGCCCGCGCCGGTAGCGGCGCCATCGACACCGACCGCGGCCCCGCCGACCGTCGTTCCTCCGATCGACGTGTCTGCGCTCCGCGCGGATCTCACCCTGTTCGCATCCGATGCTTTTCAGGGGCGATTGGCAGGGACGCCCGCGGCGCGGCGGGCCGCCGAATTCATCGCCGAGCGCCTAACGGCCGCGGGGCTGGAGCCCGCCGGTGACAGCGGGTTCTTCCAGCGCGTGCCGCTGTCACGTCAGGTCTTCGCGCCGACGACGAAGTTCCTCGTGACGTCGCGTGGCCGCGCCACGGAGCTCAAGCTGGGCGAGGACGTCGCACCGATCCTCCGGGTCGGCGACTACCACACGCAGTTGTCGACCGAAGGCGAGCTCGTGTTCGCGGGCTACGCGCTCAGCGTACCGCAGCTCAATCGGAATGATCTCGCCGGGCTGAACCTGGCGGGAAAGGTGGTGGTCTTTCTCGGGGGCGCTCCCCCCAACGCCGACTCCGCGACGCGCGCGCGTCTGGAGTCACCGGAGCAGCTCGGTCAGCGGCTGGGTGCCATTCTCAACGGTGGTGCCGCCGGCATCGTCATTATGGCGGTGGGGACGCTCGAGGATGATTTCGACGCCGTCGCGAGCGAAGTCGCGAGCGGCGCCCTCGAGCTGGGACCTGGCGAGCAGGAGCCCAGCCGGGTGGTGCCGATGGTCATGTTCGCGCGCCCACGTTCGGGCTCCCCGCTGTTGCCGTCGGGCTGGCCGGCCGATGACAAGCCGCAGGCGCTCGGGCGGCATCTCACGGCGAGGATCACGCTCGGTCGTGCGCAGACGGAGAGCTACAACGTCGTCGCGCTGCTGCGCGGACGTGATCCAGCGCTGTCGCGGAGCTACGTCGCGCTCGGAGCGCATCTCGACCACATCGGCGTGCAACCGGCGGCGGGTCGCGATTCCATCGCGAACGGTGCTGACGACGATGGATCGGGCTCCATGGGACTCGTCGCGATCGCGCGCGCACTCGCGGCGTCCCCCGAGCGACCGCGCCGATCGCTGCTCTTCGTGTGGCACACGGGCGAAGAGGCGGGGATGCTCGGCTCGGAATGGTTCGTGACGCACCCCACGGTGCCGATCGATTCCGTCGTTGCCCAGCTCAACGCCGACATGATCGGGCGCAACGCACCGGATTCGCTGATGCTCGTGGGACCACGCGCGGCCCCGAATGGACAGAGCCGCGTGCTGGGCGCGCTCGTCGATTCGGTCAACACGGCGCTCCCCCGGCCGTTCACGATCAATCGCGAATGGGATTCGCCGGATCATCCGGAGCAGATCTATCTGCGGAGCGACCATTACAGCTATGCGAAGCGCGGCATTCCGATCGTGTTCTACACGACCGGGCTGCACGAGGACTATCACAAGGTGACCGATGAGGTGTCGAAGATCGACTTCGACAAGCTGACGCGCGTGTCGGAGCTGATCATGCGATCGGCGCTCGCAGTCGCGAATCGCACCGAGCGACCGCGTTCTGGTCGTTGAGCACAGTCGCCGTGAATTCGAGGCGCGCGGGGCCCCTGCGGCTCCGCGCGCCTTTCGTTAGCAGCCTCGAGACGAGACTGCCAACGCGGTGTTTTACGCCGGGTGCGGGCGATCGTCACACGATGAGGACCCTGTGGGGCGCACGTGCTGGCACGTTCGGTGTACTACAGGGGAACACGAACGACTCCGTTTCGGGTGGGGGAATCATGATTCTCGCGAACGTTCGCGAATCTCTCACGCGTGATGATGCGCAACTGGCCGTGCATCTCCTCGCGCGCGCCGGCGTCGGTCGCCCTGACGATGCCGAGGCGATGCTGCGCGAAGAGGGCATCGATGCGGTGCTCGACGATCCCCGACTGCTCGGCGCACTCGTACAGCAGCCGCTCGGGGGGCGCGCGTCGCTGCCGCTCTTCTGCTACGTGGTCGTACGGCATGCCCTGCGCGGGGTAGGCGAGGACGATCGTACGCTGGCGGACTACGTCGCCGCGATCGTCGTGCACTTCGGTCTCAAGGATCGCGCGTCACGCCCGGGTACGAGCGACGATGAGCAATACGACACGCTGGCGGCCCTGCTCGAGGACGCCGAGCGGTCTGATCCCCGGCGCGCGTTCCTCGTGCGTGCGCATCTCGGGAATTACGCGCTGTGGGTAAGCGGCCTCTTCCCGGACTACATCGAGCATCGGAAATGGCGGCGCGGGGGACCCGATCTCGATTATTACGCGGAGATGGGCCGCCGCGGGTTTCGGCTGGCCGCGGACCACCGCCTGGCCCATCAGTACGGCCTGTCGCAGCTGTACCTCGTCGCGGCGGAGCGGTTCGAGCGCCTTCGCGTTGCGCTCAACCAGGTGAGCGACACGCTGTTGTTCCCCGACGTGAATACCCCCGATCGGCTCATGCGGCAGGTTCGGGATGAGGCGCGCTGGCGGCTGAGTTAGGCACGGCACGGCGCCCCCCGAAACGCTTGCGCGCGGACGCTCTCCGAGTATCCTACACGGGCGGACCATTCGACCCGGGGGCGTCATGCCAAGCTACGATTATCGATGCCGGAAGTGCGGCCAACAGTTCACGACACGCGAGAAGATTGCCGAGCACAATGCGGGAGCGGCGACATGCCCACAATGCAAGTCGCAGGAAGTGGAGCGTGTCATGTCGAGCTTCTACGCGAAGACCCCCCGCAAGTCGTGACCCCGCGCCCCCCCTCGCGCGCGCGGCGATGTTCGAGCGCTTGAAAGAGACGCTGCGCGACGCCCTGAGCCGCGCGTCCTCTCCGCAAGGGCGCGCGGCTCTTGCACAAATGCGCGATGCGCTCGTGCAGGCGAAGGTCGGTCTCGCGGACTTGCGTCAGGGCGTCGAGCGCACGCGCGCGCGACTCGAAGCCGAGCGGGCGGAGCTCGATACCGTGCGCCGGCGCGGGAAGCTCGCCGCCGACATCGATGACCGCGAGACCGTGCGCATCGCCGAGCAGTACGAGCGGAAGCACGGCGAGCGGGTCGCCGTGCTGGAGAAGAAGCTCGCGGCGCAGCAGGAGGAACTGGCGCTCGCCGAGCACGAGATCGATGACATGACGTCGCAGCTGCGCGCGGCCTATGCCGGTGTCGCGCCCCCTGACGTCGCTTCGCCCTCGCCGATGCCGGATCCGCTCGAGGAGGCGCGGGCGGAGGGCGACGCGCTACGTCGCGACATCGACCGGGCCGCGCGAGACGCGACTGCCCAGCGTCAGCTCGACGAGCTCAAGCGCCGGATGGGGAAGTAGCGGGTGCCAGTCGCTCGTTCGTGGGGGGTCGCGGTCATCGCGGCCATGGCCGGCAGCGCTGGCGCGCAGACGACGCGGTGCCAGGGCGAGATCATTTCCGACGTCTCCATCGTCACCCACGGCCCCTACGAAGCGCTGGGCACGCGGTGGTGGGAGGCGCCGCTCCGCTTCGCCACCGACTTGCATACGACGACGCAGCCGAGCGTCATCCGACGATTTCTCATCGTCAAGGAAGGCCGACCCTGCATCGAGCTGGAGCGCGCGGAGTCGGAGCGTATTCTGCGCGCTCAACCGTTCCTCGCCGATGCGAGCATCGCGGTCATCCCCGATACCGCGGGCACGGTTGCGCTGCTCGTCGAGACGCGCGACGAGCTCACACCCGTCCTCGGTGTCTCCACATCCGGCGCGCGCATCACAGCGCTCAAGCTCGGTGAGGGAAATCTGCTCGGGAGCGGCACCTACCTCGCCGGACAGTGGAGGGACGGCACGTCGCGCGACACCTACGCGATTCAGGGCGTCGACCACCAGTTCCTGGGGCGTCACTACGTGCTCGCGGCGGCGTACGCGCGGCGCGATCACGACATGGCCGATTGGACTGCCGACCTCTCGCATCCGTTCTTCACCGACCAGCAGCGCTTTGCATGGCGCGCCTCGACGGGTGGCATTCGCGAGCTCTTCGAGTTTCGTCGCACGGACGCCGAGCGAATTCCCTTCGCGTTCGAGCGGAAGTTCATCGACCTCGGCGCCGTCGTGCGCGTCGGTCTGCCGGGTCGCTTGAGCCTGTTCGGCGTCTCGTTTTCCCAGGAGGAAGACACTCCATTTCTGCCACCGACGGCGATCCCCGGATTCGACTATGACTCCCTGCTCGCGCGCCATGCCGGGCGACGCAACGCCAGAGTCAACGCCCTCTGGGGGCTTCGCAACGTGCGATTCCAGCGTGTCGAGCGCTTCGAAGGGCTCACCGCAACCCAGGACATCCGGCTCGGCTTCCAGCTCGGGACTCTGATTGGCCGCAGCCTGTCGATCCTCAACACCACCGACGATGACTATCTGCTCGCGGCCGATCTCTACGGGGCCGTCGGAGGCGAGAGGGGGATCGTCATGCTCATCGCGCGGGGGGAAGGGCGGCAGAACTACGACACGAATCGCTGGGACGGCGTGCTCGGAAGCGCGCGGATAGCAGGAATTCGGCGAGTCTCGACGCGTCACACCGTGACCGCATCGCTCGACTGGTCGGGGGGATGGCGCCAACGCATTCCCTTCCAGTTGAACCTGGGCTCGGCCCCCGGGGGCGTGCGCGGCTACCGCCGCTCGGAAGAGGCGGGTGCGCGACGCGCCGTGGCACGCTTCGAAGACCGCTGGTATGTGGGTCAGCTTCTGCGACAGGCGGATATCGGCGTGGCGGTGTTCGCCGACGCGGGGCGTGTGTGGAAGGGCGACGCCCCCTATGGCGTGGATACCCCGGTGCGCTACTCCGCGGGTGCGAGCGTCCTCGCGGCCATTCCCCCACGTTCGAAGCGCACGTGGCGGCTGGACATTGCCGTGCCGATGCAGGGGGATCCGAACTCGAGATGGGAGGCCCGACTCACGCACCTGGTGGCCGGGCGCGACTGGCGCGAGCCGGGTGATGCGAGCAGGAGTCGGGAACGGTCGGTGCCGGCCAGCGTATTCAACTGGCCGTGATGCCTAACGCCACACGAACAGCTTGCCGATCACCTTGGCGAGGCCCGAAGCGACGAGGCCGAGGGGGCCGAGGACGAGGCGCCGGTTCAGCGTGACCGTGAGCTCGGAGAGCGCGACGGAGCTCTGCAGCGTTTTCAGCTGAGCCTCGAGACTGTCGAGCTCCGCCTGGACGCGCGCAAGCTCTCCCTGGGCGGCAACGGCGTCGGCAACCGAAGTTGCCCGATCCAGCAGCTCACGGAGCTTGTCGCGCGCGGCGCGAAAGCTCGCGACACGCGCCTCGAGGTCTACCGACTGGGCGGTGACATCATCCTGGGACAGGCTGCGGCCGGTGACCCTGCCCACACGACCGAGCGAGTCCAGCGCTTCGCTGAGGCGCGATGAAGGAACGCGGAGCCTCAGATAGGCCGATTTATCCTCTCTCGTCGTCGCGTTCTCGACGTAGCCTTCGAACAGCTGCGCAAGGCGCGTCGCCTGCTCGATTGCTGGCGCGACCGCTTCGACCTCGATCTCGATCGTCGCGCGCGTGATGACGACCCGCCCCTGCTGCTGCGTCCGCCCCAGGGGCGCACTCATTCTTGCCGCGGTGGCCTCGACCGGCTGCATCCCGCGCGGTGATGGCGTACACGCCGCCGCCACGCACACCGCGCTCATCCCAGCTGCAACGCACCACCGGCTCATAGTTGAGTATTCCTCGTCGTCGCCATCATGCGGCGAATCGGCACGATCAGCAGGGCGAGAACGGCGGCCGCCGCCATGAGGAATACGGTCGTGATCGTGAACAGCCTCGGCATCTGCTCGAGCCGTTCGGGATCGATGTGTCCGCCCGCCAGACCCGCGATGAGGTTGCCGACCGCGGTTGCGAGGAACCAGATGCCCATCATCTGGCCGACGTACTTTCTCGGCGAGAGCTTGGTCATCGACGAAAGACCCACCGGGCTCAGAAACAGCTCGCCGAGCGTCTGGAAGAAGTAGCTGCCAACGAGCCACCAGGCGGAGACGCGCGTGCCCGGACCGCCCTCCAGGATGATGTTCGCGGCGCCGATCATCATCCAGAAGCCGATGCCGGCGAGCAGCAGTCCCATGGCGAACTTCGCCGGGCTGGAGAGGTCGATCCCTCGCCGGCCAAGCGTCATCCAGAGCGCGGCGAAGACCGGGGAGAGCAGGATGATGAACCCCGAGTTGACGGACTGGAACCAGGTCGACGGAACCTCGAACCCACCGATCTGGCGATCGGTGAAGTCCCTCGCGAAGAGGTTGAGCGACGTCGGCGCCTGCTCGAACGCGGCCCAGAACACCGCCGCAAAAAGGAAGAGAACGAAGATCACCACCACGCGCTTTTTCTCGTCGCTCGTGAGGCCCCCGGCAGCGAAGATGTACGCGAAGTAGAGCACCGCGGTGCCGACGAGCACGTAGGTCATCGACTCCGCGATCGCCGAGGCGCTGACCGTGACGAACCCGGTGGCCACCAGCACGATCGCGAGGGCGAGTGCTCCGAGTCCGATCGCCACCGTGAGCTTCACGTTGCGCTCCTGCCTGCCCTGTCGCTCCGCGTCGGGATCTCGCGTCGGCTCCAATCCAATGCTTCCGAGCGTCCTCGGTGCCCGTAGCGTGTATACCAGGAGGCCGAGCAGCATTCCCACACCGGCCGCGCCAAACCCCCAGTGCCAGCCCACCTTCTCGCCTAACACCCCGGTGACGATCTGGCCAACGGTCGCGCCGATGTTGATGCCCATGTAGAAGATCGCGAACCCTGCGTCCCGCCGGGCTCCACCTTCCGGATACAGGTCGCCGACGATCGCCGAGATATTCGGCTTGAGCAGCCCGGTGCCGATGACGATGAGGATGAGGCCGAGGAAGAACGGCAGCTTCGATCCGGCGAGCGCGGACAGGGCGATGCTGATGTGGCCCGCCGAGATGAAGACGGCGCCAAACTGAATGGCGCGTCGTAAGCCGAGGAGTCGATCGGCCACCCACCCGCCAGGGAGCGACGCGAGATACACGCTCGCGGCGTAGATGCCGACGATCGCCGAGGCCTCCGTTCGGTCGAAGCCGAACCCGCCGCTCGCGAGCGCCGCCGTCATGAAGAGCACGAGCAGCGGACGCAGGCCGTAATACGAGAAGCGCTCCCACATCTCGGTGAAGAAGAGTGTGGCCAGGCCTCGCGGATGTCCGAAGAACCGGCGATCGAGCGACGGCGGCTGGTCGAGCGTAGTCGCGCCGGCGTTGACGGGAGACGTCACGAGAATTCCTCGCTAGCTCGGGTGAGGGTCAGCTGCGCGTGGCGAGTGCCAGGGGAACGTAGCGCTCGGGGGGCATCGTTGCGCCGGCGGCCTGTTGTTCTTCCCATGTGATCCGCGTCGGGAGCTGCTTGATGCATGCGACGAGATGCCCGTCCGCCTTCGTCTCGAGTGGCGGAATGATTCGCGTGCAAGCGACGTCCTTCGCGGGATGATGGCACCGCGGATGGAACGGACATCCCGGCGGTGGGTCAGCCGGCGAGGGGACATCACCGGTGAGCACGATCCGCTGCTTTCGCCGGCTCGGGTCAGGGATGGGAACCGCCGACAACAGCGCCTGTGTGTATGGCATCAGTGGCTCGGCGTACAAGTCGTCGGCCGCGGCGAGCTCGACGATGTGGCCGAGGTACATCACGGCTACGCGTGTCGCTACATGCTCCACCACCGAGAGATCGTGCGCAATGAACAGGTAGGTGAGACCGCGATCTCGCTGCAGGTCCTGAAGCAGGTTGATGACCTGTGCCTGCACGGACACGTCGAGCGCGGAGACGGGCTCATCGCACACGATGAACCGCGGCTCCACCGCGAGCGCGCGAGCGATGCCGATGCGTTGGCGCTGGCCCCCGGAGAACTCGTGCGGGTATCGATTCGCGTATTCGGCGCGCAGGCCGACTTCCTCGAGGAGCTGCTTCACCCGGGCCTGCGCCGCGGCTCCCTCGGCGAGCCGATGGATGATCAGCCCTTCGCGCACGATGGCGCCCACCGTCATCCGTGGGTTGAGCGACGAGAAGGGATCCTGAAAGACGATCTGCATGCGGCGCCGCAGTGCGCGCAGACGCGGCGCATCGAGCGCGAGGACATCCACGCCGTCGAAGGTGACCTGTCCCGCCGTGGGCTCGATGAGACGAAGAATGGCTCGGCCGGCCGTTGTCTTGCCGCACCCCGATTCACCAACGAGGCCGAGCGTCTCGCCCTCCTTCACGTCGAAGGAGATCCCGTCCACCGCCCGCACCGCGCCGACAGTGCGTCCGAAGACGCCGCGGGTGATGGGAAAGTGCTTGACCAGATCGCGTACGGAGAGGAGCGACCGGCTCACGCGCCGCCTCCCGCCGCCTTCAGGTCTGTGAGCGGGTGGCGACGGGCAGGCTCCTCGGCGAGGAAGCAGCGCGACCAGTGGGCCGCTCCCACCTCGTACAGCGGCGGATGCTCTCGCTCCGGACGGTCCCATGCATAACGACAGCGGTCGTGAAAGCGACACCCCGCCGGCCACCGTGTCGGGGCCGGAACGGTGCCCGGTATCACCGCGAGGCGCGAGCGCGCGGCGCCCAGCGTCGGCATCGCCGCGAGCAGCCCTTCCGTGTAGGGGTGATGGGGCCGCGCGAACAACTCGCTCACCGACGCCTGCTCGACGATCTCCCCCGCATACATCACGAGGACGCGCTGCGCCATCTCGGCGATCACGCCAAGATCGTGCGTGATCAGGATGATCGACATCGCGAACCGCTCCTGGAGCTGCTGCAGCAGCTCGAGGATCTGCGCCTGGATGGTGACGTCGAGGGCGGTCGTGGGCTCATCGGCGATGAGCAGTGTCGGGTTCATGACCAGTGCCATCGCGATCATCACGCGCTGCCGCATGCCGCCGGAGAGCTGATGCGGATATTCCCTGGCGCGCTGCGCCGGGGCGGGAATGCCGGTCAGCTGAAGCATTTCCACGGCACGATCCCGCGCGTCGCGGCGCGTCGCGTGCGCGTGAACCCGCGCGACCTCCGCGATCTGCTCTCCGACGGTGAAGACCGGATTGAGCGACGTCATCGGCTCCTGAAAGATCATTGCGATCCGGTTGCCGCGGATCTGTCGCATCTCGCCCTCGGGAAGCTCGAGCACGTTGCGTCCTTCGAACTCGACGACGCTGCCCGGCTCGATCGTTCCGGGCGGGCGGATCAGGCGCATGATGGAGAGCGACGTGACCGACTTGCCGCACCCGGACTCGCCGACGATTCCAATCGTCTCGCGCGGCATCACCTCGAACGAGACTCCGTCCACCGCGCGCGCGACACCGGCGTCGGTGCGGAAGTAGGTTCGAAGGTCGCGAACGGTCAGCAAGGGCCGCGGCCCGGTTCCCGGGGTCGTCATGCGGGCTGAATCTCCCTCGGGTCGAGCGCGTCCCGCAAGGCATCGCCGATGATGTTGAACGCCATGACCGTCAGCACGATCGCCAGCCCGGGAAAGAGCGACATCCACCACATGCCGGCGACGTTGCTCGACCCGTCGGCGATGATGTTGCCCCAGCTCGCGGTCGGCGCCTGTACCCCGACCCCCAGGAACGACAGGCCGGCCTCGAGTATGATGACGTTGCCGATGCCGAGGGTGGCGGCCACGACCACGGTCGACGTGACGCCGGGAAGAATGTGCCGCCAGAGAATGCGTCGATGACGGGCGCCCAGTGCGCGCGCAGCCACGACCATCTCTTCCGTCTTGAGCTGGAGTACCTGGGCGCGAACGAGCCGGCTGGTCGAGAACCAGCCGGTGAGCCCCAGGATGAGCACCAGCGCGCCGAGGGAAACGCGTCCCCACAAGGCGAAGATGGCCAGTAGGACCAGGATTCTCGGAATCGACAGCATCGCGTCGATGACACGCATCATCACTGCGTCGACCCGGCCGCCGAGGTAGCCGGCGATCGCGCCGTACGCCGTGCCGACGGTGATCGAGAGCAGGACGGCGAGCAGGGCCACCGCCAGCGAGATACGCGCGCCGTGGACGAGACGGCTCAGCACGTCCCGGCTATAGATGTCCGTGCCGAACGGGTGCGCGAGGCTCGGCGGACGTGAGGCGAGCGCGATGATGTCGAGCTGAACATTCGGATCGAACGGCGCGAGCCACCGGGCGAAGATGGCGACCGATGCCACGAAGATGAGAAAGCGCAGCGCCACCATACCGCCCGCGTTGCGCTGCAGCCGACTGAGCGCAGTCCCCCAGGGCCCGCCTCCGGCGCCCAGGCGTGCCCACACGCGCCCAACGGCCGCGGCGACCGCCGCCGCGAGCGCGATCGCCACCAGCCAGAGGACGACCGTCATGCGTGCGTCGGGGCGTGCAGGCGAAGGCGCGGGTCGGCGACCGCGTAGAGGAGATCGGCCAGGAGGCTGCCTAACGTCACGAGCACGCTTCCCATGACCACGATGGCCATCACCAGCGAGTGGTCCCGCGCGGCGATGGCGGCGACCGCCAGGCGACCAATGCCGGGCCACGCGAAGACCTGCTCGATGAACACGGCTCCCCCGACGAGCATGGGCAGCGCCAGCCCCAGAAGCGTAATCACCGGCAGGAGAGCATTCCTGAGGACGTGACGCCAGAGCACCGCCCGCTCCGGCAGCCCCTTGGCGCGCGCCGTTCGCACGAAGTCCTGCGTGGCGACATCGAGAAACGCAGCGCGCTGATAGCGCGCGATGATCGCGGCGAGCAGGAGCACCAGTGTCGTCGCCGGCAGGACAAGATGGCGAAGCCGGTCGATCACCTTTCCGAGGGGAGAGAGATAGTCGTACACGACCGCGGTCGTCATCCCCGACGTCGGGAACACCGGGATCCAGTACGCGAACACCAGCATTGCCATGATCGCGAGCCAGAAGTCGGGCATCGAGTAGAACACGAGCGTTCCCGCGCCGAGGGCGCGATCGGCCACCGACCCGCGCCGCCCCGCGCGGATGACGCCGGCCGCCACGCCGAGCACGAATGCCCCGATCAGGGCGACGCTCATGAGCAGCAGCGTGTTAGGCAGCGCGGCCGCGATGGCCTCGCCGACGGGGCGACCTTGCGAAAACGACCACCCGAGGTCACCGCGCGCGAGATTCCGCAGATAGAGCGCGTATTGCTCGTGCATCGGCCGATCGAGGCCCCAGCGCGCGCGCAAGCGCTCCCGCACTTCCGGTGGGACGCGTGGGTTCTCTATCAGGTCGCCCAGTGGGTCGCCGGGCGCGAGCTGCACCAGCAGAAACGCCGTCGTCGCCGCGATTGCGACGATGACGGCGGCCTGGAGCAGCCGGCGGGCGACCAGGGCCCGCATCGCTAGGGGGTGGCGGCGCGCAGCCCGATGTTATCGCGCGGGATGCGCTCGTTACGAGGGATGTGCCAGTCGTGAATACGGGTCCACCACGCATCGGGTCGCATTGGCGCCACCTTGATCCGGCTGTGATGGCCCGCCGCGTTCACCGGCTCGTACAGCCAGATCGCCGGAGCATCGCCGATGATCGTCTCGTACGCGCGCCTGTAGTGCTCCTGGGCGCGGCGCGCATCCATCGACGACGTCGCGCTATCGATCGCGGCGTCGAACGTCGGGTTCTCATACGAGCCGAAGTTGACGCCGTCCTTGATCGACGGGATCCCCCAGGTCTGAATGATGCTCGACGGTGTGGGATCCGTGCGCCACGCCTGCATGGCGGCATCCCACCGCTTGCGAACCAGGAGCTCCTGGAACGCGCGGATCTCCATGTGGTCGAGCTCCACGCGCGCTCCCGCCTCGCGCAGCATCGACTGCAGCACCACCGACAAGCGGATACGGGTCTGGCTCGATGTGGGTGCCGCCAGCGAGAAGCGCAGTTGGCGACCGCCCTTCTCGCGAATTCCGTCGCCGTTGGCGTCGCGCCATCCCAGCGAATCCAGCAGACGCTTCGCACCTTCCAGATCATAGCCTGGCGTCTTCAACGTGGTGTCGCCGTACAAGTGTGCTCTCGGCAGCGGACCCACCGAGACGAAGCCGAGATCACCGAGCACGTTCTTCACCGCCTTCTCGCGATCCACCGCCATCGAGAGCGCACGGCGAACGCCGACGTCGCCGAAAATGGGATGGGGTCGAGCGTTGTTGCGGGGGTCCCGGAGGTTGAACCACATGAAGCCGTAGTCGAGCGAGCCGTACCGCGTTATCGCCAGCTCCGGATGCTTCTTGATCTCCTCGACGTTCTCCGGGCGCAGATACTCCAGATAATCCGCCTCGCCGCTGAAGAGTCGCGCCGCAGACGTGTTGAAGTCGGGCGCGATCGTCCAGAGAATGCGATCGAGATGCGGCCGACGGCGGTAATGGTCGGTGTTCGCGACCACCTCGACGAGCGTACCCGGCTCCCACCGCGCAAACTTGAAGCGCCCGCTGCCCACGGGCGACCGGACCACGGGTGACGTGGTGTACTCCGACCGCTTCACCTTGCCGAGCCAGTGCTCGGGGTGGATGCGCACCTGAAACGCGGCGTCGAGGAACTGCTCCGGATACCGTTGCCGATACCAGACGACCGCGGTGAGCGAGTCGCGGACGGTGACCGAATCGATGCGCGCGAGCAGCGGTGCAACCGAGGAGCCGACCTCGGGATCCTTGTGGATGTCGAAGCTGAACGCGACATCGCGCGCCGTCACCGGCTGACCGTCGTGCCACCTGGCCTTGGGGTGCAGCTTGAACGCGATCGAAAGCGAGTCCGGTGCCCACGTCCAGCTCTCCGCCAGCTCCGGCTCGAACCCGCCATCCCCTCGCGTGTTCATCGAGTCGCCGGGCTCGGCCAGTCGCTCGAAGATGATGTCGGCCACCTGATTCCCTGCCACGCTGGTGGTGGTGATCGGCAGCAGTGCGTCGGGCTCCGCGGCAACGGTCATGATCAGGGTGCCGCCGGCGTCGGCATCGCTGCGGTCGGTGGCGCGGCACGCCACGATGGCGGACAGGGCGAGCACGAGAAGGGAGCGCAAATGCATGGTCGTCGGGGTGGTGGAAGCGCGGCAACAATGGGTACCGCCGCGATGGTGCGTCAAGGCGAGCAGCGAACGAACAACGAGGTCAGCGGCGCCACGTCCAGTCGGCGAGAGCGTATCGGGTGCGAATGAGCGAACGAACATCATCGAGCAGGGGCTCGTCGACCTCGAACATGCGCGGCGAGCGTCCATCGTGGAGGGTGACCGACGTCGCAAGGGCGTCAGCGAACTCCTGGACCGTCACCGCCCGGCCCGTCAGCGCGCCCAACGTCGCGGGTGCGGGGGACGGCTCCCGATCGACGAGCATCTCGGCGAGCAGATGCTGATCGTCTTCCAGCAGAATCGACCCATGTTGCAGAAAAGCACCTCCATCCCGCACCTGCGCGCTACCCACGAGCTTCCGTCCATCCGCGACCAGCTCACCCGTGACCGGTACGTCGAAGCAGGGCGCGATGCTTGGAGCAGGCGCCCGAGTCGATGCCTCCGCCTCTTCCGCATCGACCCCCAGCGTGCGGAGCGCCTCCAGGAGCAGACGATTGATCGTGCGATACGATTCCGGGAGCGATCCGTAGAGCGAGACGGGGGAGGCGACGGCGTACGTGATCTCGTGATGATGCAGGATCGCGCGCCCGCCGGTGAGGCGTCGGACGAAATCGATTCCCCTGGCACAGGCGACGTCGAGATCGTAGCAGCCGCGGGCCGGCTGGTTACGACCCAGGGAGACCGTCGGCCTCGCCCAGGTGTATACCCGGAACATCGTCTCGCCCGTACGACCGGCTCGACGCAGCAACGCTTCGTCGAGGGCCATGTTCGTAGCGCCGTCTGCGGCTGGGGACACGAGCAACCAGGCTGCGTCCTTCAGCCGCGACCCGTCCTCCCGGGCCGACCCCGGGAAAGCCGTCGTGGATTCCATTGAAGTGATGGCAAGGTAAATTCAGGCACATGCCAACCGCCACGACTCCCCTCCTGGTGCCTGATTCCTTCACTTCGCGGCATATCGGGCCCTCGGACGACGAAGCGAAGGAAATGCTCGGGGCGCTGGGTTATGCGTCGCTGGACGAGCTCATCGACGCGACCGTGCCTGCCGCGATTCGCATGCGTGGCGACCTCGCGCTGCCTCCCGCTCAGTCCGAGTTCGAAGCGCTGGCGGGTTTACGGGCGCTGGCTCGCAAGAACCGGCTGACGCGGTCCTTTCTCGGTCTTGGATTCTACGAGACGATCACCCCACCCCCCATTCAGCGAAACATTCTCGAGAATCCCGGCTGGTACACGGCGTACACACCGTACCAGGCGGAAATCGCGCAGGGACGCCTCGAGGCACTGCTGAACTTCCAGACCGTGATCATCGACCTCACGGGGCTGGAGATCGCGAATGCGTCGTTGCTCGATGAGTCCACCGCCGCGGCCGAAGCGATGACCCTGGCGTATGCGGTGCGCGGAACAGCCGGCAAGAACACATTCTTCGTCTCGGAGCTCTGCCACCCGCAGACGATCGACGTCGTGCGCACGCGCGCGCGCGTACGGGGCATCGACGTGGTCGTGGGCGATCATCGCTCCGCCAAGCTCGGCAGCGATGTCTTCGGGGTGCTGGTGCAATATCCAGCGACGGATGGCGCCATCCACGACTACCGCGATCTCGTCGAACGCGCTCACGCGTCGGAGGCGCTCGTCGTGGTGGCGGCGGACCTGCTCGCGCTGACCCTCCTGACCCCCCCAGGGGAGTGGGGCGCTGACATCGCCGTCGGGAACACGCAGCGGTTCGGCGTGCCGTTGGGCTACGGCGGTCCGCATGCCGCGTATCTGTCGACGCGCGACGAGTTCAAGCGCCAGCTGCCCGGCCGTATCATCGGCGTCTCGCGCGACGCCGAGGGGCGCCCGGCATTGCGGATGGCGCTGCAGACGCGCGAGCAGCACATCCGGCGCGAGAAGGCAACCAGCAACGTATGCACGGCGCAGGTTCTGCTGGCGGTGATCGCGGGGATGTACGCCGTCTATCACGGACCGGAAGGGCTGCGGCGCATTGCGCGCAACGTACATCGCCTGGCGACGTTGTTCGCGGCCGGTGTCCAGGGGCTCGGCTTCCGGGCACCGGCGGCGCCGTTCTTCGACACGGTTCGCGTGGAGTGTGGTGCGGGGGCGCCGCGAAGCGCGGAGGCCATCGCTGAGCTCGCGGCCTCCCGCGACATGAACGTTCGAGTGCTCGGCGACGCGATCACCGTGGCGTTTGGCGAAACACATACGCTGGCGGATGTGCGCGACCTCCTGGCGGTGTTCAACGGCGGTCGCGACGCAGGCGTCGATGTCGGATCGCTGGCCGGCAAGGCGGACGAAAAGTTAGACGCGCCGCACGCGCGCGCGACGCCGTATCTCCTGCACCCGGTCTTCAACGCTCATCACTCCGAGACGGAGCTGGTGCGCTACATGCGCAAGCTCGAGTCGCGCGATCTCTCCCTCGTGCACTCGATGATCCCGCTTGGGTCGTGCACGATGAAGCTGAACGCGGCCGCCGAGATGTATCCGGTCACCTGGCCGGAGCTCGGCGGACTGCATCCCTTCGTGCCACGCTCGCAGGCGGAAGGGTATGGGGAGATGTTCGCGCAGCTCGAGCGCGATCTCGCGGAGATCACCGGGTTTGCGGCGACCTCGTTACAGCCGAACGCGGGGTCGCAGGGCGAGTACGCGGGCTTGCTCGTGATACACGCGTACCACGAGTCGCGCGGCGACACGCATCGCGACATCTGTCTCATTCCGCAGTCGGCGCATGGCACCAACCCGGCGAGCGCGGTGATGGCGGGCATGCGCGTAGTCGTGGTGAAGACCGACGACGATGGCAACATCGACGTGGGCGATCTCGAGGCAAAGGCGAAGGAGCACGCGCCGCGACTGGCCGCGCTCATGGTGACGTATCCGTCGACGCACGGCGTGTTCGAAGAATCGATTCGACGGGTCTGCGAGATCGTCCATGCGCACGGTGGACAGGTGTATCTCGACGGCGCCAACATGAACGCGATGGTTGGCGTGGCGCGCCCCGGGGACATCGGCGCCGACGTCTGTCACCTCAACCTGCACAAGACGTTTTGCATTCCGCATGGCGGCGGCGGGCCTGGGATGGGACCGATCTGCGTCGCGAAGCATCTCGCCCCGTTCCTTCCCGGCCACCCGGTGGTCACCGTGGGTGGGGCGAAGGCGACTGGCGCGGTCAGCGAAGCGCCGTGGGGAAGCGCGAGCATCCTCCCGATCTCCTACCTGTACATCCGCATGATGGGAGCGCAGGGGCTCGCGAAGGCGACGAAGGTGGCGATCCTCAACGCGAACTACATCGCCAAGCGTCTCGAGGGTCACTACCCGGTGCTCTACAAGGGAAGAAATGGCACCGTCGCGCACGAGTGCATTCTCGACACCCGGCCGCTCAAGCAGTCCGCCGGTGTCGATGTGGAGGACATCGCGAAGCGGCTGATGGACTATGGCTTCCACGCTCCCACGGTGTCATTTCCTGTGGCCGGGACGCTGATGGTCGAGCCGACCGAGAGCGAGTCGAAGGAGGAGCTGGACCGGTTCTGCGACGCGTTGATCGCGATTCGCGAGGAGATTCGCGAGATCGAGCTCGGCATCATGGATCGTCAGAACAACGCGCTCAAGAATGCGCCGCACACGATGCACCGCGTGATCGCGAGCGACTGGGACCGACCGTACTCCCGTGAGCGCGCGGCGTTCCCGGCCCCGTGGACGCGTGACTTCAAGTTCTGGCCGTCAGTCGCGCGCGTGGAGAGCGCCTACGGAGACCGAAATCTCGTGTGCTCGTGTCCGCCGACGGACGCGTATGCGGAGGTCGTCGCGGGCGAGTGAGGAGTGAAGAGTGAAGACTGAAGCTTCATGGGTAGTTTTTGCTCACTCCCCACTCCCCACTCACTGTCCGATGTGGCTCCCGTACGCCTCGGCGTTCATGAGCTGCTTCCGTTCCCCCTCGTTCTTCAGTCGGAGACGGATCATCCACCCGTCGCCGTAGGGGTCGGTGTTCACGAGCGCTGGTTCCTTGTCGAGCCGAGTGTTGACGGCGACGACCTCGCCGCTCAGCGGCGAGAAGAGCTCGGAGACCGCTTTCACCGCCTCGATCGTGCCGAACACATCCATGCGGCCAAACGAGGTGCCGACCGTCGGCAGCTCGACGTAGACGACGTCGCCAAGCTCGCCCTGCGCGTAGTCGGTAATGCCGATCTGCACGATGCCCGCATCGTCGGTGGCCTTTACGTACTCGTGCTCCTCGGTGTAGAGGAGATCCTTCGGCAGATCGGCCACGCGTGCGCTCCGGGAGGGAAACGGCGCAAAGTCTAGGAGTCCCGGCGCGCGGAGTCAAGGAACGGGTTCAACGGCAACGCCGTCAGCTATCACGAGGAACGGCAAGGACGACAAAATTCAGAAACGACCACGGGCAGCCACGCATTCGCGGCTCGCAGGTTTGTCTGATTTCTGAAATCTGAACTCTGACATCTGACGTCTTTGCCGGTCACGACGCTGCTGGTACCGCATCACGCTGTAGCGCTTCCCATACCTCCCGCGCGCGAAACTCCAGCTCCTGTCGCGTACCGGTATTGTCGATGAGATAGTCCGCGCGTGCCCGCTTCAGCTCGGCGGGCATCTGGGAGGCGATCATCTTCATTGCTTCCGTCGTCTCGAGTCCTCGATCGCGTACGAGGCGGTCCATGCGAACGGGGCGGGGGGCATCGACGAGGACGATGCGGTCGAACTGCTCCGCGAGACGGCGCTCGAAGAGGAGCGGGATGTCGCAGACCACGACGCGGTCACCGCGGCGGCGCGCGTCGTCGACGAGCTGGTCGCGAAGGCGCTGCACTTCCGGATGCACGATGGCGTTGAGTGCCTCGAGCTGCTCACTGTCCGAGAACACGCGCTGGCGGAGCTCACGACGGTCGATGAGGCCGTCCGGCGCCGTCACACCTTCGCCCCATCGCTCGACGATCGCGTGGTAGGCGGGCATGCCGACGTCCACCGCCTGACGCGCAAGAACGTCGGCGTCGATCAGTGTTGCCCCCCACTGCCCAAACAGCTGCGCGACGGTCGATTTTCCGCTGGCGATGTTGCCGGTGAGCCCGACCAGAAGCATTCGCGTCTCCAGGGCGTTCAGGGATCGAGCGCGCAAGGTAGGAATAATTGGACGGAGCCGTCAACGGTGCCTGTCACAGAAGAGCCACCTGGTCCTCGTCGACGCGCGGAACCTGATGACAGTGGCGGCAACGCGCCTCGTACGACTCCCGCCCACCGACCATGATGGTCGGGGAATCGTACCCGGCTGGACGACCGTCGATGATACGCTGGTTGCGACTCGCGGGCCCACCGCAGATCACGCAGATGGCGTGCAGCTTGTCGACCAGCTCCGCATCCGCCATGAGCTGCGGCATCGCACCGAAGGGCTCTCCGCGGAAATCGGTATCCGTTCCGGCGATGATGACGCGCAGGCCGCGCGTGGCGAAGGCGCGCACGAGCGGTACGATGCCCGCGTCGAGAAACTGCGCCTCGTCGATCGCGATCACGTCCGCGAGGGTGTTCAGCTGCTGTGCGATCTGAATCGAGGAATCGATGGGGATTGCCTCGACGGAGCGACCGTCGTGACTCGACACCGCGTACAATCCCTGGTACCGCTCATCGAGATGCGACTTGAAGACCTGCACCTTCTTTCGTGCGATCATCGCGCGACGAACGCGGCGGATGAGCTCCTCGCTCTTGCCGCTGAACATCACGCCCGCGATGACCTCGATCCAACCGCCGCGCGCGCCGTAGAGCATTCGAGCGCGCTACTCGCCTTCGGTGGTCGGGGGCCGGCGGTGCTCCACGTCGCCGCGCACGCGACGGGGGCCACGATCAGGGCGTTCGCCGCGATCGCGAGGCCCCCGCTCGCCGCGCTCGGATCGCGAGCCGCGCGGCCCTCGCAACGCTCGATCACCCCGATCACCCCGATCACCCCGATCACCCCGGTCCCCCCTCGCTTCGCGCCCTTTATCCAGGCGCGCGATCACCCGCCGCCCGCGAAGCATCGTTCCGGTCAGCGCCCCTGCGACCCGCTCGGCGTCCGGCGTGGCGATTTCCACGAGGGAGTGGTTCTCCCGCAACTCGATCTTCCCGATGCTCTCACGGGTGACGCCCGCCTCGCCCGTGATGGCCCCGACGAGGTCGCCCGGCCCCACGCGGTCGCGCGTGCCCGCCCCGACGAAGATGCGCGTCCAACCGCCTGCGGGCGCCGTCGCAGCCGGGGCAGACACCGGAGCAGAAGCGCGAACGGCCTCGCTCGACCGTGCGCGCTCGAGCAGGCGGAGCGCCGCCGCCGCGACCTCGACGCCGTCGTACTCATCGAGAAGTGGCTCGAGCGCAAGAAGCTCATGAGTGGGAACGCCGCTGGCGAGCACGCTTCGGAGCTCGGATCGGAGAGCAGCCACGCGCTTACGAGCGCGCCCCGCCGCGTCAGAAGCGGGCAAAGGCGTGACGGGCGCGCCGCCGGCAAGCACCCGCAGCGTATCGAGCTGCCGCGGCTGCGCGATCGCGATGACCGCAGGCGTGGCGCCACCCATTACAGCGCGCAGCTCGTCTCGGGTCGGGATGTCGAGGAGAATCAGCGTGTCCGCTTCGATCACTGGCGCGCCGCGCGTGACGCGAACGCCGGCGTCATCGCCCACGTGTCCGAGCGACTCGAGCAGCTCGCGGAGCTCGCGCTCGGTCGATTCCGAGCGAGTGAAGACCGCCGCCACCTCGGGATCGAGCGCGTCGAGCACACGCTGCAGCGTGGGGAGGCGCCCCCAGGCGGAGCTCGAGACGTACCGGATGGGCGTCGCGACGGCGCCAGTGCCGCCATCCCCGGTGCGGCGCGCGCGGCGGGCATACCGCTCGATGAGCTGCTCCACCTCCGGAGTCTGACGCGACGCGATGATGGTTCGCGCAGCCTCCTTCGGGATTTCGGCGAGTACCGCCTCCAGGGCTTCGCGGGACCCGGTGTCGTCGACGATCTCGTCTACCCACGCAAGCACCAGTGCGCGAACGTGCTCCATCTTGAGCACCGATGTCCTCACCAGCTCGAGAAGCTCCGTCGGGGCGCCGATCACGCCATGAGTGGGTCGCGCGCGAAGCAGGCGCGTCGCGCGACGTGCACTCGAGGCTGGAATGACGCGAAGTCCCGTGGCGCTCGGCAGCGATGTGATCGCCCGTGCGAGGGAGATGGCCGCGTCCGGGTCGGGAGCCAGGAGCAGGACCTGCAGCTCTGGCACGTCGCGGTCGAGGCGCTCGAGGACGGTGGCAAGCACCCCGGCAGCCGACGCCATGTCATGCGGGAGGATGTGCACGACGTTCTGGCTGCGGCCGACGCTCGCCGTCTCGCGCTCCTCGTGCTCCGCAATTCGCCCGTGCTGCTCCACCGGTGCCTCCGTTGTCAATGGCGTGCCCGCGACCTGGGATGTAAAGTATACTCGCCACTCACCTTCCTCCACCGCCGCCGCATGTCGTTGCTCGCCGGACCTCGCAGCAATCGCGCCTTCGCCCCTTCCGGGAACATCGCCCAGCTCCGCGAGTCCGCGACCATCGCGGTGTCGGCGCGAGCCAAGGCGCTTCGTGCCGCGGGACGTCCGGTCATCGACCTGGGCGCCGGCGAGCCCGACTTCGACACCCCCGAGTTCATCCGTCGAGCGGCGCAGAGCGCGATCGACGCCGGAGCCACGCGATACACGGCGACGGAGGGCATCCTTCCCCTCCGCGAAGCGATCGTGCGCCGAGCAGGTCACATGGGTGTCGAGGTCACGCCGGGGCAGGTGGTCGTGTCGACGGGCTCGAAGCAATCGCTGTTCAACGCCTGCTTCTGTCTTTTCGGTGAAGGGGACGAGGTGCTCATCCCCACGCCCAGCTGGACGAGCTACTACGAGATGGTCACGCTGGCGCGAGCGACTGCCGTTCCCGTACCCGGCGATGCGGGCGCCGGCCTCAAGGTCACCCCATCAATGCTCGAGGCCGCGTCGACGGGCCGAACCCGCGGGGTGATGCTGAACTCCCCGTGCAATCCCACGGGTGCGGTGTATTCGCGCGATGAGCTCGCGGCGCTGCTCGAGTGCGCGCATGAGCACGGTTGGTGGGTGATCAGCGATGAGATCTATCGCGCGATCGCATACGGGACCGAGCCGGCGGCATCGGCACTCGAGGTTGCCCCGTCGCTCGATCGCCTCGTGCTGATCGACGGCGTCGCCAAGGCCTACGCGATGACCGGGTGGCGAATCGGGTGGGCGATCGCCCCGCGCGAGCTGTCGGCCGCGATGACCGCGTTTCAGTCACACACGACCTCGAACGCGGCCGCACCATCGCAGCACGCCGCCCTTGCCGCGCTCACGAATCGTGAGGCGGCGGATGATTCGGTGAGAAAGATGGTGGCGGAGTTTCGGCGGCGGCGTGATGCCGTGGTCGAGGTCGTGCGCGCGGAACCCGGTCTGGAGATCGTCGAGCCCGAAGGCGCGTTCTATCTGTTCGCACGTGTGGGATCCGACGACCCGGAGCGCGATGACGGAGCGCGGTTCGCACAGCGGCTCCTCGAGAGCCATGAGGTTGCCGTCGTCCCGGGGTCCGCGTTCCTCACGCCGGGATGGGTGCGCATGTCGTACGCGGCACCGATCGACGCGGTCGTCGAGGGGACGCGACGCCTCGTGAGCCTCTGGCGCGAGATGAGCCGCTGATGCGGCACTCTGGCGGGGATGGCCGCTCCTGGTATCTTGGCCCGGGAGAGCGGCGCGCGACGTCGGCATGCAAGGCCAGGCTACGCACGGCACGCGTTCGGCCTCCCCATCGGGTCGCGCGGTCGAGATACTGAAGGCCCCTAACGGAGTTCTCTCGTGAACATCGCGGTGCAGATCGAGCCGACCGGCGCGCTGTCCGACGTCGACTACAGGTGGGATCCCGACACCGACATTCTCACGGCAACGCTGCGAAACGGTGCAACGGGGAAGGGCATGAGCGGCTCGGTGGAGCTCGCTGGCAGCGATGGGTCGTGGGTGGTCCTCGACGTCGAGGCCGGACGGATTCATGGCGTCGAGGTCGCCGTGTGGCCTGACGTGCGCAAGGTCGCGACGCTTTCGCCGCCGGACGCGCAGAGTGCGAGCATCGTCGTGCCGTCACGGCACTCACAGCCGGATGTCGCCGCCGTCGAGGTCGACACCTCCCTCGTGGCCGAGGCCGATCAGGCGGAACGGACGATTCATTTCAAGCTGGGCGTCAAGCGTCCGGCGCGAGCAATTCGCTTCGCGCGCGACCTGCTGCTGGAGCTCGACGAGCGCGATCGCATCGCGGGCTTGTGGCTGCTGAACGTGCCGCCGTTTCCGGAGGACGAGTGATCACGACGATCGTGCTCATTCGGGCCGATCCGAAGCTCATCCCGCAGGTCGCCATGCGCCTGGCGGGGATCGAAGGCGTCACCGATGTCTACTCGGTGTCGGGTGAGTGGGACCTCGTTGCGATCGTCAAGGTGCCCGAGTACGATCGCATCGCCCAGGTGGTTACCGAGGAGTTCGTGAAAGTGCCCGGGATCGAGCGCACGCAGACGCTCACCGCCTTCCGAGCCTATTCACGCAAGGATCTCGAGCAGGCGTGGGACATCGGTGTCGAGTAGGGCGGGGCCGTGAGCGATCGGGTCGACGAGTACATCGCCTCGCTGTTCGCGCGTGATGACGACGTCCTGGCAGCGCTTCGCGAAGCTGCCGATCGTGAAGGATTGCCCCCCATCTCGATCAGCGCGGTCACCGGTCGCCTTCTGCAGATTCTGCTGTCGGCCATCGGCGCCGAACGTGTTCTCGAGGTCGGCACGTTAGGTGGATATTCCGCCATCTGGATGGCGCGAGGGCTGCCCGCGTCGGGACGGCTCGTCACGATCGAGGTCGATGAACGACACGCCGAGTTCGCCCGACGATACTTCGCGCGGGCGGCCCTCGATGACCGCATCGATCTCCGCATCGGCCGCGCACTCGATGTGCTTCCCGCCTTCGACGGGGAGCGTTTCGACGCGATCTTTCTCGATGCCGACAAGGAACCGTTGCCCACGTATTTCGAGTGGGCGCTGCGCCTGCTTCGCCCCGGCGGGCTCCTGATCGCCGACAACGCGCTGTGGGGTGGGCGGGTCCTCGATCCGGAAACAGCGGACGAGGGAACGCGCGGTGTACGCGAGTTCAACCGGCGCATGGCGAGCGACGAGAGGGTGCGGGGGACGATCGTGCCTGTCGGAGATGGGCTCGCGGTGGGGGTCGTGAGCGGGGGATAACGGCGACAATTCAGAATACAGAATGCAGAATTCAGAAACGACCACGGGGAGCCACGACCCTGGCTCCCCGTAGACTTATCTGAAATTCTGTATTCCGAGTTCTGTCATCCTTGCCGTTCGGAAACGCCGTTCGCCTATCGCCTCACCTCGTCGAGGCACCAGCTCGACCGTCCCCGGAACACTTCCCTCCATCTCCCGTTCATCCAGGCGAATACAAGCAGCGACGTCTCCTGGCCGATTCGCCACTCCTCGGCCACGATTTCGTCGATGCCGTCGCCGGTGAGATCCAAATGATCGAAGAAGCGCCGGTACACCGCACCGGCGATCGGGCCGTTCACCACATGGGACATCGTCGGCGTATAGCCATCGACGTCGCGGTCCGCGATGACGAAGAGGTGAACGGTGTTGGCGGTCGCCGAGCCCGCGTCGGTGGCGGTCGGATCGATGTACGACGCGACGATCGTCGGGGAGTCGGTGGCGCCGGTGTTGATCGCGACCGCGCGGAAGTCGAGGGCGTCGAGCATCTTCCCGTCCACGCTTTCCGGAGCGCCCGCTTCGATGGCGATCTTGCGCCCGGTGCGCGCCAACTCCGCATCGGGGAGAGGCCTCGCGGAGCGCGGAGCCGAGCGATCGAACGAGGACGCGAGTGCCTCGACGGTGTACGAGGACTTGGTCATCCCCGTGACGGTGACGCTCGCCAGCGGCGTGAGCGCCTGGCACCCTGGAAGGGTGTAGAGCGGGTTCTCGGGGCGCTCCCACATGCCTTGCCGGACCGTCACCGCGCCTCGCGTGCGGCCGTCCTGGTAGAGCTTGTAGGTCTTGCCCCCCCGGAGGTACATCGCGTCGAACTGACGCCAACCCGTCGACGAGAGCGCGATCGCCTTCAGCTGCCCGTCTTCGATGGCGGCGATGGGAATCATCCGCGGATCTTCCTTCTCACCGAAGATCTGGAAGAGGATGTGGGGACGCGCGGCGAGATTGAGGGCCTCGCCGGGCGCGATCTCCGGGGGCGCCGGTCGATCTCCGCCAATGAATCCTTTCGCCTTGTCACACCCGGTAACCACCGTTACGATGGTCACCAGCGTGGCGACTCGCTGGATGACGAACGCGCGCATCAACTCGCGGAAGGTAGACGAGAGCACGGCTGCCGAAGGCGGCCGATCGGCGGGACCTGAGACGGTGGCAGTGGAGCAGAGGCAGCGGGCAACCTACCCCCCCTCCATACCCGTGGCAACTTTCCACGACGCGGTGCGCATCCTCGCGCATCGCGTGCCCGGCGTCGCCACCGTCACCAGCACGGCACCCACGCTCGAGCGGCTCGAGGGTGTTCATGAGGCACCCCGGGTCATAGACGCGCAACGCGTTGAGAATGCAACGGTGGCGCGCCCTGTACCGGGGTCGCCGGCGCCCGCGTTCAGTGCCTTTCTCGATGGCATCCAGGAGAGCCGAGTGGTAACGCTCTCGCGAGGAATTCCCATTGTCTGGGGCCGCGTCTCCGCCGTCGTCAAGCGCCGAGTGGATCGGCGCCTCACGACATGGCAGCATCCGATCGTCGAGTGTCGTATCTATGCGCCCCTCTCGGCGCTCGACGCGGAAACACGCCACAGCCTCGGCGGCCTTGACCTCGTCGACACGTCACGGGCGGACGACGACGGAGTCCTCTCCCGGCATCCTGCCCACGTGACGGAGCAAGCGCTGCACGCCGTGCAGCGCGACCGCGAGCGCGCCGAGCGCACCCTGGCCGAGCAGTGGTGCGAGACGATGCGTGAGCCACTGCTGGTAGACGGCAGCATCTCGGCCAGCGAAATCGTCGGGACGCACAGCTGCGCGGTAGGAATCGTGAAATCCCACCGTCAGCTCTACGCGTCGGCGGCGCTCCTGGACGTGATTCTCGGGTTGGCGTGCGGCGAGCGTACGCCCGTGGTACGGATCGCCCCGCGCAATCGGACGCCCGTGCACTCCTGGTACCTGCGCCTGCGCGATGGCGTGGCGCACGACGCGCTCTGGGGGATCGTGCGTGTCGAGGTCGCGGAGACCGAGGATGCCTCGGCGCGCGCGGATGAAGTCTCGCGGTGGGTGCTCGCCGAGCGCGCACCACTGGCGCTCCCGGATTCCCGGTGGGACCGTATGGCGTATCCCGTGCGGGAGTGTGAAGAGTTCCTGCGTGCCATTTCCTGAGAAACGGCAAAGAGGACAGAATTCAGAATACGGAATGCAGAATTCAGCAACGACACTTCTGTATTCTCTATGCTATGTTCTGGATTCTGTCCTCTTTGCCGTTGAGCACAGAGAGTTGAATGCCTGAACAGACTTCACCGCTCGGCCGCGTCGTCGCGACTGAACGCAAGCCCAACACGCCTCACGAGTTCCATTTCTGGACCGCGGTCGACTCGCCGATCGGGATCGGCACCATCGTGCGCGTCGAGGGGACGCACGCCGTCGAAGGGCACATTCCCCGCGTGTACGGTGTCGTCGTCGAAGGATTCAGCTTCACCGACTTGCTCTCGCCGCTGCATGATGTGCTCGGTCATGACGGCGATCCGCGCTCTTCCGCGATCGCCCCGACCGAGCGGCCGGAGGTGCGCCTCTACACCGCGGCGGTCCTTCGACAAATTCCGGAGGAGCCCCTGCAACCCGTGCCCATGGGCGAAGTCTTCCTCGCCAGCGACGAGGACGTGACGCTCGCGCTGCGCATGGACACCTACACGCGACCCGAGACGCGGACGGCCATCCCCATCGGCCTGTACCGCGCCGGCGGCATGGACTCCCCGATCTATCTCGACGCCGACTTTCTCGTCGGCCCCGAGGCGGCGCATCTCAACATCACCGGCGTGTCGGGACTGGCGACGAAGACGAGCGCCGTCGAGTTCATTCTCGCGTCGCTGTTCGCGCATTTCCCGGCGAGCAAAGGCTCCGTGGCCGCGGTGTGCTTCAACGTCAAGGGCCCTGACCTCTGCTATCTCGACCAGCCGGGCGATCTCGACGCCAACGACCTGGCGATGTACCACCGGCTCGCCGTCCCCCCTCGCCCGTTCGATCGAGTGCAGTACTTCGCCCCCTACAAGGCGAACCTCACGTCACTGAACACCTTGCGCTCGAATGAGGCGCTGATGCACAACGTCAGCCCCCTCACCTGGGGGCTTCGCGAAGTGCTTCAGTTCGCCGAAGTGCTGCTCAATCGAGACGACGTGGACGCGAAGGCGGACGCGCTCATCGATTTCATCAAGGAGCGGGTGCTCGACCGGGAGTACAAGGATCCGCAGCTGCTGCCGGGGCAGGTCTACCGGGTGCAATCCTTCGCCGACCTCGAGCGCTGGTTCCGCGACATCATCCTCATGCTCGAGGGGAAGGGGAGCGAGGGGTACAAAACGCACCACATCGCGACCATCCGCAAGGTACGCAACCGGCTCTCCAACATTTCGCTGCGATGTGCCGGTCTCGTCACCGATGACGGCTCCGTGAGCGACCTGCCGTGGGGGACCTTCGAGGATCGCACGGTGTATGTGATTGACGTCGCCGCCGCCGAGGAGGACGCGCAGGATCTCATCTTCGCGCGCATCGTGTCCAAGCTTCGTGAACACCTCGAGCGGCGTGATCTCGGCGTCAGCCACGTCGTGGTGTTCGTCGACGAGCTGAACAAATACGCCCCGGCCGATGGCCCCGACACCTACGTGCGGAAGATGCTGCTCGATATCGCCGAGCGTGGACGGTATCTCGGGCTGGTGCTGTTCGGCGCGCAACAGTTCCGGTCCCAGGTCCATCGCCGCGTCGTCGGCAATAGCGGGACGTCCTTGTTCGGACGCATGGATGGAGACGAGCTGGCCACGCCTGGCTACGCCGTGCTCAGCCCGGCAACGAGGACGAAGCTGGCTACGCTCGCCAAGGGAGACTTGATGGTGCGTCATCCGCACTTCACGCAGCCGATTTTCCTGAAGTTTCCGCGCCCGGCCGTGCTTCGGGGTCGCGATGGTGTCGAGCGATTCCCGCAGGCGACCGACAGCACGCTCGAGGCATCGCTGCTGCGAACGCTGCGCCAGCTCGATCCCGGGGTGCCGCTGGCCTGGGTGCAGGACATGGTCGCTCTGTACGATGAGGGCGACCTCATTCGTGCGCGCAACGCGACGCTTCAGGCGCGTCCCAAGGATGTGAGGGGCTTTTTTGCCTCGAGACTCCGCACGATCATCCCGGCGCAGCCCGCTCAGGCACCCGTTGCCGCCACGCCCCTTCGTGGGCTGCCGGCCGACGATCCCTACGGCGTGTAGCGCATGCTCACCCTCGTGAGGCGCGTCACCGCCTTGGTCGCGCTCGTCGCCTCGATCGCTCCGGGCGCGCACGCGCAGAGCGTGCTGCTGCAGATCAAGCCCAAGGTCGGCGACACGCTGCGGCTCCGCATCGAGCAGGAAATGGAGATCTCGGGCGTCGGCAAGGTTCGCGATGCCGACACGACGATCACCATGCGCTCGTCCATGCTCATGCTGTCCCGGTCCATCGTGATCGAGTCGGACAACGAGGGCACGACGGTGCGATCGATTACCGATTCGGTAGCGGTGGACATGGGTGCGATCGACCCGCGCGTCGCGACGCTCAGTGATCAGGCGCGCCGATCGCTGCAGGGGAAGGAGGTTCGCGTCCGCTTCTCGCGCGAGGGCTCGGGAATCGTGATCGAGGCGGACCCGGACATCCCGCGCGACCTTCAATCGGTCTTCTCGCAGCTCCCGGCCACGTTCCCACGCCAGGCGGTTGCGATCGGCAGCACGTGGAAGCAGCGCATCCCCATTCCCGACACAGGCCCGGGCCAGGTTGCCGGAACGCTCGAGGCCACCTTCCGGCTCGACTCGCTCACGCGCCGCGGGAAGCTTGCCCACATCTCGATGCGCGGCACCGTCACACGGGATTCGACGGCAGCCCCGATTCGCGGTGGGGCGCGCATGACGATGAGTGGGACGGTCACCGGTTACATGGTTCTCGACCGCGGCCGGGGGTGGGTTACTGACGCCTCGACCGAAATGTCCATGCGCTCGCACATCGCCCAGCCCCCCGGAAGCGGCCTCCAGCCGGTGAAGATGCAGATGCGCCTGCTGCAGCGGCAACGCACTATGGACAAGCGGTGAGCGCACACGCTATCCTCTTAGGAGTATTACAGTTAGCCGAATTTTCCCCGAGGACGGCGTGCGCCTGGTTCACATCTCCGACCTGCATCTCGGTTTCCGTCAGTACCACCGCCTGACGCAATCCGGAATCAATCAGCGCGAAGCGGACGTCGCGAACGCCTTTCGGAGCGCGATCGACCGGATCATCGCCCTCGAGCCCGACGTCGTCGTGTTCGCGGGGGATATTTTCCACACCGTTCGCCCGATGAACCCGGCGATCATCCACGCGTTCAACCAGCTGGCTCGACTGACCCGGGCGGTGCCGCAGGCGATCGTCGTCATGGTGGCGGGGAACCATGACCGTCCGCGGGCGACCGAGACGGGCTGCATCCTGCGCTTGTTCACCGTGCTGGGGGTTCACGTCGTCGATTCGGAGCCTCGTCGCCTGACGTTTCCCGAGCGCGACCTGGCCATCCTCGCCGTTCCCGACTGCCTCGGTGATTATCCCGCGCTGCTCCCGGAGCCGGGCGTTAGGCACAACGTGCTGCTGCTGCACGGGGAAGTGCAGGGCATGCTGCCGGCGGAGGCCGTGCGGGCGGACCGTGCGGCGATGGAAATCCCGCTCGACGCGATCGGCGCTCCGCGGTGGAGCTACGTGGCGCTGGGGCACTACCACGTGCACCGGCAGATCGCGCCGAACATGTACTACTCCGGCTCCGTCGACTACACGAGCACGAATCCCTGGGGCGAGCTGATCGAGGAAAAAGTGGGAGGACTGCCCGGGAAGGGCTTTATCGAGTTCGACCTCGAGCGGGGCGTCCATACCTTCCACCCGCTCGACCCGTCGCGCCGGCTCGTCGACCTGCCCGCGGTTCCTGCGCGCGGGCTCACGGCCTCCGAGCTCGACAGCGCCATTCGCGATGCGGTCGAGAAGTGCGAGGACGGGATCGACGAGAAGATCGTGCGCCTCGTCGTGCGGGACATCCCACGACACGTCGCGCGGGAACTGGACCAGAAAGCATTGCGCGACTACAAGCGGCGCGCGCTCCACTTCCACCTCGACGCCCGGCGTCCGGAGATGATGCGTCTCGCCGCGAGCGGCGCACCGGGCCGTCGTCCGACGCTTCGCGAGACGGTCGAGTCGTACATCGGCAAGCGCACGCTCGCTCCGGGTGTCGATCGTGACGCGCTCGTGCAGCTCGGGACGTTTTATTTGCAGGAAGCCGATGCGGCCGCGAGCGTTGCGTCCGCGGGGTCTCCACCCACACTCGGCGGCTAGGTGCAGCTCAACCGGGTCGTCCTCCAGAACTTCCGCCAGCACGCGGACAGCCGGGTGGAGTTCGGTCCGGGGGTCACGGGCATCATCGGGCCCAATGGCGCCGGAAAGACGACCATCCTCGAGGCGATCGCGTGGGCGATCTATGGAAACCCCGCCGCTCGAGGCACGCGCGACTCCATTCGCTTCAACCGCGCTGGTGCGCGCTCGGGAGTGCGCGTCGAGCTCGACTTCGATCTCGGCGGCCATAATTACCGGGTCGTTCGCGGCCTGACGAACGCCGAGCTCTACCTCGATGGCGCTCAAAACAAGATCGCCGACTCGATCACCGGGGTGACGGACGTCCTCACGCGCCGGCTCGGCATGACGCGCGAGGAGTTCTTCAACACGTATTTCACCGGCCAGAAAGAGATCAGCGTGATGGCCGCGATGAGCCCGACGGAGCGCGCACAGTTCCTCTCGCGCGTGCTGGGCTACGAGCGGCTGCGTGCGGCGCAGGAAATCGCGCGCGACCGGCGCCGCGCCATCGTCGCCGAGATGGCGGGGCTGAAGCAGGGGATGGGCGACCCCGAGGCCGTGGCCCGTCAGGTGGCCGAGACCGAAACGCGGCTGGAACAAGCTCGCGATCGTGCCCGCTTCGCCCAGCGTCGTCGCGACGCGACGCAAACCGCGCTCGACGAGGTGCGGCCACGATGGGAAGCAGCACAGCGCGCTCGCGAGGCACATCAGGCCTTGCTCGCCGACCTGCGCGTCGCGGAGCAGGAGGAGGCCGCCGAACATCGCGAGGTGCAGCGGCTGGAGCGCGATCTCGCCGACGCCGCCAGTGCGCGTGCCGAGCTGGACCAGCTGCGGCGCGAGCTCGAGCCGTTCGCCCTGCTGGCATCGGAATTCCAGCGTCTCGATGTCCTCGCGCGGGAAGAGGGGCGGCGGCGCGCGCTCCTCGAGACGCAAGCCGCGCTCGCGGAGGATCTCGTCCGTCTGCGTGATCGTCGCGCGAAGCTCGAGAACGCACCGACGCTCGAAACGGAGATCGATGCCGCGCTCGTCGCCAAGCGCGCCGACTTCGAGGCGACCGACGGCCTCCTCGAGGCGAGGCGCACCGAGTGGGTGCGCGACCGGCAGGAGGCGGAGACGAAGCGGCAATCGCTGCGCGAGCAGTACACGGAGCTCAAGGAGCAGCGCGACCGCATCGTGAGCCTTGGCGCCGAGGGCGCGTGCCCCACCTGCGCCCGGCCGCTCGGTGACACCTATCGTGCGGTCCTCGATCTTCTCGATGAGCAGATCGAGACCGTGCGCGTCGATGGGAACTACTACAAGGCGCGCTTCGAGCAGCTCATGGAGATGCCCGAGGATGTGCAGGCCCTCGACGAGCAGCGGCGCGCGATGTCGCTGGAAGTGTCGACGCTGGAGCGTCGCCTGACGAAGGTGCAGCTCGCCGTGCAGGAGCTCGCGCACGTCGAGTCCGATCTGGCCGGCAAGGACGAGCGCGCGGCCCAGGTAAACGCGGAGCTCACGGCGATTCCCCCCGGGTACGATGCGGCGCGGCACGAGTTCCTCCGCGGTGAGCTCGAGCGTCTCACGCCGCTCGATGCGCGCGCGGCGCGGCTCAGTGCACAGCTCGAGCGGGTTCCGCAGGTCGAGCGCGAGCGTGCCGCCGCGGCGGAGCGGCTCGCGTCGATTCGCCAACGGCTCACGGTGCTGCAGGGCCGGCGCGACGAGACGACGATCCGCGAATCGGAGCATGAAGCGCTGCGCACCGAATACGAGCGCGCGACAGCCGAGGCGCACGCGGCCGAGCTGGCACTGGTGCAGGCGCGGGGAGAGGAGGCCAGTGCCCACACTGCGCTCGAGCGCGCGCACGGGGTGGCGGCCGAGCTGGCCTCGCGGCAGCGAATGCTCGGCGAGCTCACCCAGCGGAAGGTGCTTCACGATGAGCTCGACCGCGCGTTCACCGATCTGCGTACCGATCTCAACTTCCAGCTGCGTCCCGAGCTCTCCGAGCTCGCCAGCGGCTTTCTGAGCGACCTCACCGACGGGCGCTACGGCGAGCTCGAGCTCGATGACAGCTACAACATCGTCGTGCTCGAGGACGGCCTGCCGAAGCCCGTCATCTCCGGCGGCGAGGAGGACCTGGCGAACCTCGTGCTGCGCCTCGCGATCTCTCAGATGATCGCCGAACGTGCCGGCCAGCCGTTCTCGCTCCTCATCCTCGACGAGATCTTTGGCTCACTCGACGAGGCACGACGCGCCAACGTGCTCGACTTGCTGCGCCGTCTCCAGGGCCGCTTCGAGCAGGTCATTCTCATCACGCACATCGAGCAGGTACGCGAGGGGGTGGATCGCGTGATCTCGGTGCGGTACGACGAGGAGACCGGATGCTCGGTCGTGGAACAGCAGACCGCGGAGCTGCCGGACCTGTTTACGCCAGCGGTCGTGGGGGATGAGGTGTACGAGGAGGCGGAGGCCGGCGACTGATGGCGACGGCGCGCACGTGGCGAACCCATCATCAGGCGGATGGTCCCGAGCCCGCGGGCCTGGATGACATCGGCGGCCTCAATCAGGTCTTCAGCGACGCATTCAGCGAGCGGTATCGTCGCGACGGCATGGTTGGCGTCCGGGTTCCCTTTCTCAATCCGGCGATCTGGCGTTACGCGATCGAGGATGCCGGGGGGGGAGCGCTGGTGTGGCGAGACGACCGGGACGACATCGTCGCCTTCAACATTGCCCACCGCTCCGGCGTGGAGGGATGGATGGGGCCGCTCGCCGTCCGCCCCGACTGGCAAGGTGTCGGGCTGGGGAAGGAGATCGTCCGCGGCGGCGTCGACTGGTTGCGCGCGGGTCGCGCGGCCACGATCGGGCTGGAGACCATGCCCCGCACGATGGACAACATTGGCTTCTACTCCGCGCTCGGCTTCGTCCCGGGTCGCCTGACGATCACCCTCACACTCGAAGCGGGTTCGCTCGGCACTGGTCCCAGTCTTCTCGGGCGGCTCCCCCCACGCGACAAGGACGATGCCATCGAGGAGTGTCGGGCGCTCACCAACGGCCTCGCCCCCGGCTTCGACTTCACTCGGGAGATCGTCCTCACCGATCAGCTGGCGCTCGGCGACACGGTGCTGCTCCGCGACCGTGGACGGCTGATTGGGTTCGCCCTGTGCCACACCGCGCCGCTGGTGGAGGGGCGCGTTCGCGAGGAGATGCGCGTGTTGAAGCTCGCGCTCGAGCGCGAGGACGATCTCAAGCGGCTAGCGGACGTGCTGATGGACTACGCGCGTCGGAGCGGAACGCGGCGCGTTGCGCTTCGCGTTCAAACCGAATTCCTGGGCGCATATCAACGGCTGATCGATCTCGGCGCCCGCGTGCGATGGACGGATCTGCGCATGACGCTCGCCGACACGCCCGAATGTCCACCGCAGCGCGGCGTCATCTGGTCGAACTGGGAGATCTAGCGCCGGGCCCGAGCTGACCCTGACCGCGGGCCGCGTCCGTGGCAGGGTGATCGGGAGGGCGAGCCTGAAACGCCCGCGCGCACCAATGGATCATCAGCTGCCTGGTGGCGATCTCCCAGCCTGAGGGGATGGGCGCGAGACGGCGTCGCTCGGTGTCGGACTCGAACGTGAGCCACCCGCCAGCGAAGCTGGGAGACACGGTGCGCAGCGTATTCGCGGCCACCGGATAGGTGTCCCACACTCTCCACATCGTTCCCGCGTTATCGACGAATTCACGGTACGCCAACGCCTTCCTCCAGCATGCGGTCTCCTGTGCCGCCACACCCCGTTCCTCGGGGTACAGCCAAGGGCCCTTCTGCAGGGTTAGTGCCTGCGTGTGACACGCATCACAAATGGTTCCGGTGCCGGAAATTCTTCGAGTGATCGCCTCGGACACGATGACCTAACGGGCGAGGCCATGTGGCAGGCATCATGCAAATGCTGCCGCACGATGATACCCCGAGGCCAATGACCGTCGACAACGAGCTCGAGAACGGCCTGCTCCTGCGCACGCTGACGGATCCCAACACCGGGCTGCCGAGCGTGCTGTACTTCCGTCTCGTCCGCGATTGGGAAGAGCGCAGGGCGGCGCGCCACGGGGGTCGCGTGCGGACGATCCGGATCTTCGTTCAGGGGGGTGAAGAGGCCTCGTGCCGGCGATTCACTTTCGGATTGTGTCACGAGTTTCGGAAATCGGATCTGATCGCCTCCTCGGGGCGTGGGCAGTACCGGCTGCTGCTCGTGGGTCGCGATGCCGACCAGGCGGATGCGATCCGCGAGCGTGTCGAACGCCTGCGGGACGACACGAACGCCCGGTCCGCAGTGGAGGGAGCGATCGAGGTGCGGGTCGTCGTCGATGAGCCGGCGCCCCTTCGCGAGCGGCAGGCGCACGAGCCTCCCGACGTGCACCAGCTCGAGGACAGCGGCGCCGGCCCGAGGTATGACGAAGACGCGCCGCCTGCCGCGACCTAACGACTGACCCAGGCGGCCCGGAGCGAGGGGCTGCGGCGCCACCCCTCGACGACGGTCTGAAACGCCGCGAGTGTGCGCAGCGCGTAGAACGCAAGCCGCTCCACGTCCGGACCCGGCTCCCCTTCGCCGTCGCGCGCGACCCGCGCGAGCTGGGCGCGGCTGTCCGAGTCGCTCAGCTGCGCATCGACGAAGGGGTCGCGCAGCCCCAATCGGTCCCACAGCTCCCCGATCGCGAGGACGAAATCGAACAGGGCCACGCGGTCGTCCGCGCGAGAGGCCGCCGCGTCGATGAGCGCCGACAACCGGTCGAGATTCGCGTCCTGGCTGGCAACCACCATGGCCATCCGTGGTCCGTGCTGCGAGCGCACGACCTCGTCATCGCAGATCGTTCGCGCGTCGCTCCGTCTCCACACGGCACATCTCGCACCGCGCCTAGCGGCCCAGAAGCGACCGCAGCGCCGCCCGCGCAGTGATTCCCTCGAGGTACACCAGTTCCTCGGGCGCGAACGGCGTGGGCACGATCCCGAACACGTCGCGGAGGGCATTGCCCTCCACGACATTGTCGACCTTGAGCAGATCGAGCAACTCGGTCGTGACTGGCGGGTTCGGCAGAATGCGCTGCGCCAGAGCAATCAGCGGCCTGAGCACGGCGATCGGCACTGGAATCAGAAAACGCTTGGCGTCCATCGCGACGAGCACGCGTTCGACCATCTGCCGAAGCGTGAGTTGCGCGGGACCGCCGAGCGCGTAGGCGTGGCGAATGGTGTCGCTCTCCGCGAGCGCGGCGGCGACGACGTGCGCAACGTCGTCGACCGCGACCGGCTGGAAGCGTGCAGTGCCGCCTCCGGGCAGGGGATAGATCAGGGGCGAGAGACGCACGAGCCGGGCGAGCACGTTCACGAACTCATCGTCGGGCCCGAAGATCACCGACGGGCGGAGGGTCGTCCAATCAGCTCCGCTCGCGCGCACCGCGTCCTCGGCGAGTCCCTTGCTGCGGAGGAAGCGATACGGCAACGAGCTCGACGCGCCGTTCTGCGACATGTGGATGAGTCGTCGAACGCCCGTGGCCTGCATCGCGCCGAGCACGCACTCGGCGCCGCGTGCGTTGACATCCTCGTACGTTTGCCCCTGCCGCTCGATGGCGATGGCGGCGAGGTGGACGACCGCATCGCATCCCTGCAGGGCGCGCTGCATCACCATCGCATCGCGCACATCGCCGACGTGAAGCTCCACCGGCATCGGCGCGAGTCGTTCCGCTGCCTTCGCCGGTGATCGGACGAGGCCGCGCACTCGCGCCCCGCGTTCGGTCAGGTGCCGACAGACATGCGCTCCGACGAACCCCGCCGCGCCGGTCACGAGCACGAATTGACCGTGCAGGCGCCGCTGGGGCTGCGGCTGCTCCGCGACCGCGGTGCCGGGCCGAGAGGCGGCGCCCGCGGGCTCGATCACCGGCGATCGCGGCGCGTCGACTCGTCAGGCGTCCCGCGAACGACGATGCGCCAGATGAGCACCGACAGTCCAACCGTGAGCAGCAGGTGAATCCAGCCCGGTCCCGTGAACGCGAACGTTCCGACGCCCCAAACGACGAGCATCGCGATGGCGGCGATTATCCAGACGTCCATGTGATTGACTGGCCTCTGAGTCGTCTCTAGATTGGCAAGTGACTATCGGTACCGTGCTGTTGCGACAACGCGTGGTGCGGCGTCGATGGTTTCGAAAGGGACGGAGAGCTCTAATTTTTGAGCCAACAAGTCCACTCGGGTGGGTTCGATATCCATGCGGACGTCATGCCCCAGTGCGGGGAAGGCGGAAGTGTGGTGAGGGCCTCATACATTCGGATGGGCTTCAAAAATCCTCTTCGTTCCCCACTATGCGAGCCCCGCCGAAAGGCGGGGCTCGTGCGTTATGGTACGGCGGGCTCCGCGGCCTTCGTCGGCGGCGGGCGTCGCATCATCTGGAAGAAGACCCTCGGCGCGGCTGGCGGTCGCATCACGAACCAGATCAAGAGTCCTACCGCCCAGGCGGCATAGACAATCGTAATCTCCTCCCGCCACGTCGCGCGCAAAAACTGCACGAGCCAGAGCACGAACAGCAGCGTCGCGTTCCACCACTCGAAGCGCATGTTTGCCAACAGGAGCACGGCGACGACGCTCTGCATGATGGTCAGCAGGATCTCCATCCGCTGCTCGCCATCGAACGGCAGCGCGGCCGGCTCGCCCCGCGCAAAGGAGAACACGATCGGAATCATCGCCGCGAGCACCGTCCACTGGTTGACGTTGCTCGACAGCATGTTCATGAGCCCCATCGGCGCGTGCGTCACCCGCCGCGCCCACGCGAACGCCGAGACTTTCTCGGGAAACTCGCTCAGAAATGGTGCGACCCACTGCACGAACACGAACTGGCTGATGCCCATCGAGAGGGCCAGCGCGAGCATGGAGTCCAGAAAGGGATGGGCGGTGAAGTAGAGCAGCAAGCCGCCCACGGCGAAGAAGCCGATGATCGCCGCATGCCGCCAGGCCCCCGGGCGCGTGTACGCCCACCGCGCCGGTGCCGGCGCATCGGACAGGTTCTCCTGCTCCTGGGGTGGGAAGCGCCAGAGAATGGCGAGATAGCCGACGTACATGGCGATCAGCACCCCGGCGTCGACGAGCCCGAGTGAGCCCTTGTACCACACCCAGAAGAAGTAGAGCACCGGTGGAACGGTGGCGAGCACTTCGACCGAGTGCTCGTCCTCCAGCTGGATCGCGCGGAGTGCGCGGCCCTGTTTGCGACGGTAGAACGCGGCGACGAAATAGATCATCGGCCAGCCGAGGCCAATCAGCAGACGGATGGCGCCGGTGTAGTTCGCGATGGCGAGGTGGGAATGACAACCCGGTGGCGGAGCGGCGACGAAACACTGCAGGGGGTCGCTGCCGGCTTCCCATGCGATGACCGCTTCGACCGCGAACTCGGGGAGGGTCTGCAACCATGCGAGAATCGCCAGCGCCAACCCCTGCGAAATCATGAACTGCGCCGCCTCTGCTCCCCACGCGATCATGAACGCGCTGAACAGGATGCTCGGGAAGGTCCACAGCGCGGACCACGCGGCTGATCCGCCCTGCAGGATGGCCGCGAGCAGAAGCTTGACTTTCAAATGTGCGCCATCCAGATAGGGGTGATGCCGGCGGTGAAACGTGCGTCAAGTTAGAGGCGCACCGCCGTCGACTCAAGCTGGATGCCTCGTGCGTGCGTCATCGAGCGCCACGCCTTTGCGAAACACACGCCACGCCGAACTTTTCGTGACCCACCGACGAAACTCGCGCGCGCGCGCGACCGCGCGACGCGCGAAGCCCACTCCCGCGGTGACCGGCGACCGGCGCGTCGACACGCGCTCGCTCGAGCTCGCCGAGTTCGATGCCGGTCTGGATCTCGATCCCGGCCCGGAGCACAACGCGGAATTCGAGGCGCTCGTGCGCCGCATCCTCGAGCTCATCGGGGAAGATCCGGCGCGGGAAGGCCTGCTCCGTACTCCGACACGCGTGGCCAATGCGCTCGCCTGGCTCACGCGAGGATACGCGCTCGAGGTGGACGAGGTCGTCGGCGACGCCGTCTTCGCGGAAGCGCACGAGAGTATGGTCATGGTGCGCGACATCGAGCTGTACTCGATGTGCGAGCATCACCTGCTCCCCTTTTTCGGAAAGGCGCACATCGCGTACATTCCCGACGGCCACATCGTCGGCCTGTCGAAGCTGCCGAGAATCGTCGAAGTGTTCGCGCGCCGCCTCCAGGTGCAGGAGCGGCTCACCGAGCAGATCGCGCAGGCGATTCAGGACGTGCTCGCGCCGCGCGGCGTCGGCGTCGTGATCGAGGCGTACCATCTCTGCATGATGATGCGCGGCGTCGAGAAGCAGAACTCGAAGACGATCACCAGCGCGCTGCGTGGCTCGTTTCGCTCGGATGCGCGCACGCGCGACGAATTCCTGCAGCTCGCGCACGGCAGCTCGACGCCCCTGCGGTGATCGTGGCGAACGCGACCCTGGCCTGCCTCACGAGGAGTCATGTTCATCGAGCTGGTTGAGTCGCTGCGCTGTCCGCGGCCGCACGAGTTCACCTGGCTCGTCGCCTCGACGCTCGAGATGGCGGGCCGCGACATTCGGCGCGGACTCCTCGGATGCCCGTCGTGCAGCGCGCGCTATCCCATTCGCGACGGCGTGGTCGATTTCCAGACGCGGGATGGCACGACGCCGATTCCCGATTCCACGCCGCTGGCGTCGGCAACCGGGGACGCCGAACTCGCGATGCGCGTCGCCGCCCTGTTCGACCTAACGAGCCCCGGCGGGTTCATCGTCCTGGCCGGCGAGTGGGGGCACGCCGCTCCCGCGCTGCTCGGCGTCGTGGAGGGGGTCGAGATTCTCGTTCTCAACACGACGGTGGCGTTGACCAGTGGGAATGGCATTTCACTGGCCCGCACGGATGGCGCCATTCCGATTCGGCCGGGTGCGGCACGCGCGATCGCGCTCGACGAGCGGCATTCGCCACACGTGGGGGCGGCCGCCCGGGCCCTCCGGCAGTACGGTCGTCTCGTCGCCCCGGTTGGGGCCACGTTGCCCGCCGATCTCGAGGAGCTCGCCCGCGATGGCCGCGACTGGGTGGCGACGAAACGCCTGGAGACGACCGAAGCGGTCCCGTTACGGAGAGGCTGAGGTCGTCGAGGTGATCGAGGGAACGTTGCCACTCCTCGATCACCTCGGCACCCTCGGCCTTTAGAGCGAGTCGGTCCCCGCTGTCCGCGCCGGAACCGGCAGCTGGCCCGCTTCGCGCGCCTTGTCGACGCGGTGCCACACCGAGCTCGGGGTGGGGTTCATCCCCTCGGGGGAGGCGAACACCATGGTGTTGTCCGCCGCGCTCGCCAGCACCTGAATGGTCTGGCCGGCGAGAATCGGGGCCCGCCCGCCCGAAGCCATCCCGGTCGTACTCTGCGGCATCAACGTCAGCAACCCGCTGGGCGTGATCGACGCCTGACCCGTGATGACCACCCGCTCGCCCGCGGGATAGATCGCGACCATCCTGAAGTCCGCCGGGTTGAGCGTCAGCTCGACCCGCCGGGCCCCGACGAACGCGGTCTGGTTAGGATCGGTGAACAGGACCCACTCGCCGAATGGAGTGGAGCTCTGAGCGGGGGTGTGCGCCGGCGTCGAATCGGTCAGCTTCGCCTTACGAAACAGGCTGCACGCGGGAAGCGCCGCGAACAGCACCAGTGCCAACACAGTCCTGCGCATGATCTAGCTCCGGTTATGGTCCGTCTTCCTCGTCCGGAAGTGCACCAACCATGCCGCGGGTCGCCCCCCGTTTCCCGAGCTGTTTAACTCACGCGGCCGTCCCGTCTTCCTCCTCGTACAGACGGTCGACGCGGTCCGCGTAGCGCTGCTCGATGACCCGGCGCTTCACCTTGTGCGAGGGCGTCATCTCACCGCTTTCGATCGAGAAGTCGGTCTCCAGAAGCCCCACCTTCTTCGGCGTCTCGAATGAGGCCAGCCCGGAGAGCTTCCGCAAGACCTCCTTCTCCATTTTCGCCTGAACCAGCGGGAGCCTGATCAGCTGGCGGCGGTCGGTCCAGAGGAGGTTCTTGATCTTCGCCCACTTCTCGAGCTGCTCGAAGTTGGGAACCACCAGGACGACCGGAAATCGCCGCTTGTCGCCCAGCACCACCGCCTGCGAGACATACTTGTTCGTCTTGATCATGTTCTCGATCGGCTGGGGCGCGATGTTCTTCCCGCCCGCGGTCACGATGATGTCCTTCTTGCGATCGGTGATCGCGAGAAATCCCTCCCGCAGCTCGCCGATGTCGCCGGTGTGGAACCACCCGTCGGCGTCGATCGCCTCACGAGTGGCGTCGGGCTTGTTGTAGTACCCCTTCATCACGTGCGGTCCGCGGGTGAGGATCTCGCCGTCCGGGGCAATGGTCACCTCGACGCCCGGGATCGGCCGGCCCACCGTGCCGATGCGGAAATCCTTGGGCGTGTTCACCGCGATCACGGGCGACGTCTCGGTGAGCCCGTACCCCTCGAGAATCGTGAGGCCGGCGGCGTAGAAGAACTTGTTGATCTCGGGCGCCAGCGGCGCACCACCCGACACGAAGTAGCGCATGCGTCCGCCCGTTCGAGCCTTCAGCTTCGAGAACACCAGCCGCTGGGCCACTCGATAGGCGAGGGCGAGCAGGCCGCCCGGCGTGCGGCCGGCGAGCGTCTCATCCGCCCACCTGTCGGCGACGCTGCGCGCCCAGAAGAAGATCCGCTTCTTGATCTGCCCGCCGGCGAGTGCGTTTTCGAGCACGCGCGCGTACATCTTCTCGTACAGGCGTGGCACCGACATCATGACCGTCGGGCGAACCTCCTGCATGTTCGTCGGCACGGTATCGATCGATTCGGCGTAGGCGATCGATACGCCACACGCCATCATCAGGTAGTCGCCCATCCGCTCGAACACGTGCGAAAGCGGCAGGAAGCTCAGTGCAACGTCGTTGCGGAACGGGAGCAGCTCGGCGCACACCGCCACGTTGGAGTGGAAGTTGTCGTGCGTGAGCATGACGCCTTTGGGCTCGCCCGTCGTGCCGGACGTGTAGATCAGTGTCGCGAGGTCGTCGGGCTTCGCCGTCAGAGCGTCACGGCGGTACTGCTCCGGCGACACCGACGAGGTGGATGCCGTTCCCCTTGCTTCCAGATCGGCGAACGTCATGTCGACCCCGGGCCACACTTTGTCACCGAATCCGATGACGTGGCGCAACGCCGGCAGCCCCGACCGGATTTGCGCCACCTTCGCCGCCTGTACGTCGGTGGACACGAACAGCGCGACCACGCCCGCGTCCTTGAGGATGTAGGCGATCTGTTCCGCGGGCAGCGTCGGATACACCGGGACGTCGATGAGGCGACTCGTCAGGCACGCATAATCCGCGATCGCCCACTCCGGCCGGTTCTCCGAAAGGATACCGATGCGGGTGCCGGGCTCGATCCCCAGCGCGCGCAGGCCAAGCCCGATGTGCTGCACGCGCGTCGCGAGCACCCGGTGGGAAATGGGCCGATAGGTTCCATTCACCTTCGATTGCAGCGCGTCAGACTTGTCGTACCGGTCGACGGCATCGAAGAAGAGCTGGGCGAGGGTGCCCGGAGCGGGCGGCGGTCCGCCGCTGACGATGCGGCGGGAGTCGACGGCGGTGGCCATGGGGTCAGCGGGGACGGATCACGGTGGTGAACAGGATCGGTGAGCCGGGAAGGGGGGTTCCATCCGGGCGCATCACCACGACCTCGGTGACGAACGCCCGACGCGTCGTGTCACTGACGGCCGCAAGGGGAAATCGGATTCGCCGGCTCGCGCCAATGACCGCGTCGGTGGTGTCGACCCGTGACAAACGATTCGCATCGTTGGCGATGTACACCCGCGTCGTGTCGGTGTTCGTCGCCAGATCGGGGGGATCGATGATGGTGTAGCGCACACGCCAGAAGGGAACCAGCCGAAGGGTGTCCTGCCCGTCGGCCGTCGTATCCCGCCGTGCCACCTCCACGCGCAACGGCCGCGCCGTGTCATCAGCGATGGCATAGCGCACGGTATCGACGAGTGGCGAGAAGGCGTAGACCGTGTCGGGACTGGACGTCACCCGCACCGGCAACCGCACCGACTGAAGCCCCGCGACCTGCGCGACGACATCGGCATCGCCTGCGCGAAGCCCGGCGACGCGTCCGGTGAGGCTGTCGACGGCGATGATCGCCGAGTCGTTGCGGAGGGCGTAGAACCTGATCGGTGCGCTTGGGATGACTTCGTTCCGCGAATTCAACGCGCGCGCCGTAATCGTCGCGATGGCCCCCAGCGTGTCGCGTAAGCTGTCGCCCTCGGCGATCGCCGGAAGCATCGGTGCATCGATCTCCAGGGCGACCGGCACGTCAGGATCCGTGCCGACCTCCGTGCACGCGTGCACTCCTGTCATGCAGGCGAGCAGGCCGAGCAACCGGCGCCCGGGGCTCACGCGAGTCGCTCCGCCATGATGGTGGCGAGATTGACATAGGCCTGGGATGCGGCGTCCGCCGGATCGCGGAGGACGACCGGCTGCCCCGCCGCGAACGCGTCGGCGGTGGCGGCACTGCGAGGCACCACCACGTCGAATACCATGTTCCGCGGCAGGTGCTGCCTCACATACTCGGCGACGCGCACACATGCCGCATTGGTCGAGTCATACATTGTGAGCACGAGGCCATCGAGCGTGAGATCCTCGTTGAGCTCGACGATGTCCTGGATGCCCCGCAGAATCTGGGGGGTGGTCTGCAATGCCAGGGGCTCGCATTGCAGCGGGACGATCACGTGCTGGCTCCCCTCCAGAACCTTCCGCACGATGTCGCCTAACCCCGGCGGCGTATCCACGAGGACGACGTGACACCGCTTGCGTGCCTCCTCGAACAGCTGCGCCAGCAGCGTCGTCTCGGTGAGCAGCTCGTGATACGTGCGCTGATCCACTTCGTGGGTGACGCTGCCGGCCAGCACCACGCGCATCCACGGGAGTGCGGTGGGGAGCACGATCTCGCGAAGTGACTTGGCGCCGTTGAGGTAATCCGACAATCCGTAGATGGCGTGGCCGCGCCGCAAGCCGACGCCGTACCGCACGGCCCCTTGCGGGTCCGCGTCGACGATCAGCGTCTTGAGGCCGCGACGCGCGAATGCAGCGGCGAGATTGACCGCCGTGGTCGTTTTTCCGACGCCGCCTTTCTGGCTGACGACCGCGAGAACTTCACCCACGCGTTACTCGAGCTCCGGCGCGGGGTCCGCTGGGCCCTCACTCGCCGCGAGCTGATCGAGCGTCTGCTGCGCGTGACGCACCCATCGGTCCGCTTCGGCGCTCTTCGGTGGGTTCGAGAGAAAGGCGTGCAGATGGCGCTGTGCCCCGGGCAGATCGCCCCGCTTGAGGAGCAGGTAGGCGAGACCGTAATGCGCGCCGGAGAGCTGTGGGTCGAGCTCGAGGGCGCGGCGGTACGAGCGGACCGCGTCGTCGAGCTGGCCCGTCTTCGAGAACGCGATCGCCATGTTCTGCAGAATGCGCGGATCGTTGGGTTGATCGCGTAGCGCGAGGCGATACGAGGTCAGCGCCGCATCGAAGTCACCCTGGCGCTCGAGCGCGAGCGCCTCGGTGAGGTAGTCGATGCGCTTCGGCCTGATATGCTCGGAGTTCCCGCCGAAGACACGGCGCCACCAGGACATGTGATACGGGGCGATGAGAACGTGCGCGGCGGATGCCCAAGCGCGCGAATGGACCTGCGAAGTGTGCGCCAGACCGCTCCGCTGACCCGCAAAGTTACCGATGGGAGTGGCGCGCGGCAACCGCGCTCCCGCCCCGTGAAGCCCTTGCGTAGCTTACGGTTCGGTGGCAGTCGCGCTGGTGTCCGGCATCACGTCGGCACGGGCGCGCCTGCCTAACCGTCACACGGAGCCGCCAAGCGCATGACCCCTCGACGCGCCACTACTGACGCCACTCGCGGCATCCTCGAAGTCGAGTGGCCACTGTTCGGCGAGCTCTCGCGCGCACTCGCGTTGAAGGTCGCTCGCGCCTACAACCCCGATCTGGTCGTGGGCATCGCGAATGCAGGTGTGATTCCCGGTGCGGTGATCGCGGCGATCCTCGACGTCGATTTTCACTCGATGATCGTGAGTCGCCGCTTCGGCGCCGACGAGCCCCGCGACACCCCAGCGATACTCGGTGCCGCTCCCGCCGCGGTGCTCGGGCAGCATGTGTTGGTCGTCGATGAAACGTGCGATTCGGGCGACACGCTGCGTCTCGCGGTCGCCGCGATCGTCAACGCGGGGGCGGCCGACGTCCGGACCGCCGTGGGTTTCCGGACCGGCAGCTACACGCCCGATTTCGCGGCCCTCGAAACCGAGTCGCTCATCATCCTCCCGTGGGATCGGGAAGTCCTCGTGGATGGAGAGCTGGTAATCAGACCCGAGTATGCGGACGCGCTGAAGGAGAAGTGACGGAACGAGGAACGAGGAACGAGGAAGTGGTATTCGGGCTCCGTGCACCGGAACTCGAACCGCTACTTCCTCGTTCCTCGTTCCTCGTTCCTCGTGCTTCGTTCTTCGCTTCGCGGTCAGACGTTCTCGACCGCCTCCTCGTACCCCGTGCCGCTCCCCATCTGCTCGTAGACGCTCGACATCACCGCGTGATTTCCGAGCAGAAAGCGGCAGCGTGGGTCGCCCATCGAGCGACACTCCACTTCCAACACCGCGATCTGCGCATCGGCAATGCGGCCGAAGAAGTCCGCGAACATCCCCGTGGAGAGATGACATCCCGGGTGGTCGAGGCCGGCATCCGGATCGGCTTCGCCCCAGTCGGCCGAGTCGAGCGTAGCGACCGCATCGCGGAGGGAGCCGACCCGCAGGGAGCCCCATCCCGCATCGCGAAAGTAGGCCGACGCGTGCTGCTCGAACTCTTCGAGCCCGAGATCCTCGGGCTCCGGGAGCCCGCGCGTTCCGAGCCAGTGGCGGAACGATGCGAAGAGCGTTTCGCCCCCCGCGTAGCCCGCTTCCTGGAGATATGCCGCCGCTGCGGGACCGGCGTCGCGAATGAGCGCCGTGCGAAGCGCGGTGAGCGAGGGGCGGCTGAGCGCCACCATCTGGTGTCCGGTGAGATCGAACGAAGGCATGGCAAATTCCTACGCTGAGGCGCGAGTGCGGCGCAAGAGCTCGGCTTCATCGATCACTTCGACGCCAAGCGACTTCGCCTTGTCCAGCTTGCTCCCGGCGGCTTCACCGGCCACCAGGAAATCCGTGTTCTTCGAGACTGAGCCCGCCACCCTGCCGCCGTTCGCCTCCACGAGCTCCGACGCCTGCTGACGGGAGAGCGACGGCAGCGTTCCAGTGATGACGACCGTCTTCCCTGCCAGGGCACCGCCGGTCGCGCGCGCCCGTGGCTCCTCGAGCTGCACGCCCCGCGCGCGAAGCTTCTTCACGAGCTGTTTCGTCGTGGGATTCTGAAAAAAGCTCACGACCGCGCGCGCCGTCGTTTCGCCGATGCCATGCACGGCGAGGATGTCGTGCTCGGTCGCGCTCGCGAGCGCGTCGAGGGAACCGAAGTGCCGCGCCAGGAGCTGGGCGGCCCCCGCGCCGACATGGCGGATGCCGAGGCCGTTCAGCAAACGCGAGAACGGTCGCGTCTTGGCCTCGTCGATCGCGGCGATCAGGTTCTCGGCGCTCTTTTCGGCGAACCGGTCGAGGGACACCAGATCGGCCACGGTGAGCGCGAAGATGTCGGCCACGTCAGTGACGAGTCCGGCCTCCACCAACTGCTCGATGCGCGCGTATGAGAGCCCGTGGATGTCCATCGCGCCGCGTGAGGCGAAGTGGACGAGCCCCTCGAGCCGCCGGCCTGGGCACGCGACGTTCGGGCAATACACAGCGACGCCATCCTCATCGCGCTCGACGGGCGTGTTGCACGCCGGGCACTTCTTCGGCATTCGCCATCTGCGTTCCGATCCATCACGGCGGTCGGGGACGGGCGCGATGATCTGGGGGATGACCTCACCGGCGCGCTTCACCTGCACCCAGTCGCCGATGCGGAGGTCCTTGCTCGTGATGAGCTCCTCGTTGTGCAGCGTCGCGAGCTTCACCGTCGCCCCGCCGATCTCCACGGCGTCGAGCATCGCGTATGGATTCAGCGCTCCCGTGCGACCGACGTTCACGCGAATGTCGACCAGCCTCGTCACCGCGATATCCGGCGCGAACTTCCGCGCGACGGCCCATCGGGGCTCGCGTCCTCCCACGACCCCCAGCTCGTCCTGCAGCGAGAACGCGTTGACCTTCACCACGACGCCGTCGATCGCGAAATTCAGCGACGGGCGAATCTGCGATTCGACGCGATGCACGAACGCCAGGACCTCGTCGAGCGTCTTCGCGTGGATGCGGTTCGGGTCGACCGGAACGCCCCAGTCCGCCAGCGCCTCGAGCAGCTCCCACTGCGTGGTGAACGGCATGCGCGCGCCGTCGGGTACGGCCGCGGCGAATCCGTAGAACCGGAGCTTGCGCGCGGCGGTAATCGCTGGATCGAGTTGCCGCAGCGATCCAGCGGCGGTATTGCGCGGATTGGCGTACAGCGCTTCGCCGGCAGCCGCGCGCTGTTCGTTGAGCTGCTCGAACGCATCGAAGGGGAAGTACACCTCGCCCCGGATCTCGATGCGTCGTGGCGGCCGTCTGGTACGCAGGCGGAGGGGGACGTCGCGGATGGTTCGCAGATTGGCCGTGACGACTTCGCCGATGGTTCCGTTGCCGCGCGTTGCGCCAACGGTGAAAACGCCATCCTCGTAGGTCAGGCTGACGGCGGCGCCATCGATCTTGAGCTCGGCGGTGTAATCCTGCCGGGCCGCGTCGCCAACCACCCGTGCCATCCGGTCGGTCCACTCACGCAGCTCGTCATCATCGAACGCGTTGTCGAGCGAGAGCATGGAGACGAGATGCGTATGCTTGGCGAGCACACCTTGCGGCGGCGCGCCCACCCGCTGCGTCGGCGAGTCCGGGGTGCGAAGCTCGGGGTGTGCGCGCTCCAGCTCCAGCAGCTCGCGAAACTTCCGATCGTACTCCGCGTCCGAAATTTCCGGGCGGTCCAGGACATAGTACTCGTAGCTTGCCCGCTCCAGCTCCTCGCGCAGCGCCGCCGCCCGTGCGGACTGCTCCGCCAGTCCGTCAGCCATGGTCGCTCAGGATTCCTGCTCCACCGGCGGCGCGTCGTCGTGCACCTTGCGATGCTGGGCGAGATAGCTCTCCACGAACAGCAGACCCTTCTCACCGGCGCGGCGAATCATCCGCAGCAGGGTGTCCATGCTCGACACCTCCTCCAGCTGCTCGTTGATGAACCACTCGAGGAAGTTGCGCGTAATGTGATCGTTGCGCTTGATGGCGAGATCCATCAGCGCGTTGATCTGCTTCGTCACGGTCATCTCGTTCTCGAGCGACAGCTGCACCGCGTCCTCGGCCGACGCGAAGCGCGCCCGGGGCGCGGGGATCGCGGGAATCTCGACCCGGCCGTCTGCATCGACGATGTATTTCACGAAGCGCATCGCGTGATCGCGCTCCTCCACGGCCTGTCTGTAGAAGTGCCGTGCGAGTTGCGGCAGTCCCTCGCAGTCGAAGTGTGCGGCGATCGCGACATACTGCACGGAGGCAGCGAACTCGTGTCCGATCTGTTCGTTGAGCGCGGTGTTGACGTCGGCGGAGATCAGCATAGAGAGGGGGGTGCGAGAGATGAGGAATCTGGCGTGAAGCGGGGTCACCGGCCAAGCCCCGGTTCGCCAAGGACCCGCGCCGCCTGTAGCTTCCCCGCGGTAGCCCGGTCGCGTGAACAGGAGTAACGGAGTGGACGAGAACGTACTGGCCGCGGCGCGCGGCGCGTTTCCGGAAGAGCAGAGCGCGGTCACGCTCGGGGCGGTGGTGCATGGTGGCGCGGCGCACCCGGAACCGACCGTGCGGCTGCCGCTCCCCATGATGACCCGTCACGGGCTCATCGCCGGGGCCACCGGGACGGGAAAGACCAAGACCCTCCAGCTGATCGCGGAGCAGCTGTCGGCCACCGGAGTTCCGGTCTTTCTCGCCGATGTGAAAGGGGATGTGTCCGGAGTCGCCGCCCCCGGTGAGCCGTCCCCGCGCATCACGCAGCGCGCGGCGGAGACGGGATACGCATGGACGCCGACCGGCTACCCGGTTGAGTTCCTGAGCCTCACCGGCGCCCGCGGCGCCCAGCTCCGCGCGACCGTCTCCTCATTCGGGCCGCTGCTGCTTTCCAAGGTGCTCGATCTCAACGAAACGCAGACGTCCGTCCTGGCGATGGTGTTCAAGTACGCGGACGATCGCGGGCTGCTCCTGCTCGATTTCAGCGATCTCCGCGCGGTGCTGCAGCACCTCACGGGTCCCGGGGCCGGCGAGCTCGCGGCGTATGGCGGCATGTCCCGGCAGACCGTGGGCGTCCTCCTTCGCGAGATGGTTGAGCTCGAGCAGCAGGGGGCCGGGGAATTCTTCGGAGAGCCGGAGTTCGATCTCAACGATCTGCTTCAGGTGTTACCGGACGGCCGCGGAGTCATCAGCGTCCTCGAGCTGCAGGACGTGCAGGACAAGCCGGCGCTGTCATCGACGTTCATGATGTGGATGCTCGCGCGCCTCTATCACACGCTCCCGGAAGCGGGCGATCTGGACAAGCCGAAGCTCGTCTTCTTCTTCGACGAGGCCCACCTGCTCTTCGAGGGGGCGAGCAAGGCGTTCACGGAGCAGGTGGAACAGGTCGCGCGTCTGATTCGGTCGAAGGGCGTCGGGGTCTTTTTCGTCACGCAGAGCCCAAAGGACGTTCCGGCCGACATTCTCGCGCAGTTAGGCAACCGCGTGCAGCATGCGTTGCGCGCGTACACGCCCGATGACGAGAAAGCGCTGCGCGCCGCCGCGCGGACGTTCCCGAAGACGTCGTTCTACGACATCGAGGAAACGCTGACGAGTCTTGGCATTGGTGAAGCCCTGGTGACGGTGCTCAATCCCAGGGGCGTCCCGACGCCACCCTTCGCCGTGCGAATGATCCCGCCGAGCTCGCGCATGAGTCCGCTCGCCGAGGCGGAGATGAGCCAGCGCCTGATGGCGTCGGCGCAAGTGCGAGAGTACGCCACGCCGATCGACCGCGAAAGCGCTCGCGAGCTGCTCGCCGCCCGCGCGGCGGACGCCGTGCGGCCATCGCCGAGTGACGCCGGCGGACGGTCGCCGTCGGAACCGACGAGGACGCAGCGGTCGCGCGCGACCCGCGAGCCGCGGAGCGCGCTCGAGGAGGCGTTGAATTCGCCGCTCGCGCGCACCGTGGCCGGTGTCGTCACGCGCGGACTCATGGGCGCGCTCCTCGGCGGCACCCGCCGGAGGAGGCGCTAACCGCCCGATGCGCCAACGGCCGCGTTCCACCCGCGGCCGTTGAAGCTCCTCGATCTGCCTCGGCGCCCTGGCTAGCCCTTCGACTCCTCGTTGATCACCGCCATCGCGACCGACACGAGGCGCTCCAGCTCCTCGTCGGCCACCTTCGGGAGGAGCGTTTCGGCCCACATGTGGTCCTCGCTGTTCG
>JAICOJ010000191.1 GCA_025930755.1 Gemmatimonadaceae bacterium | reverse complement strand
TCCTCGATCTGCCTCGGCGCCCTGGCTAGCCCTTCGACTCCTCGTTGATCACCGCCATCGCGACCGACACGAGGCGCTCCAGCTCCTCGTCGGCCACCTTCGGGAGGAGCGTTTCGGCCCACATGTGGTCCTCGCTGTTCGTGTAGCGGTCGAGCAGCCGGCGCAAAAAGGCGACGAGCGCAATGCGCTGCAGCTCCGACCGGCGGCGCTCGACCTCCACCGCGCTCTCCTGTTCGGAGCGCAAAAGCGTTTCGAAGCGATGCGCGTTGCGCAGCGCCTTCGCGGTCAGCGAGGCGACCACCTGACAGAAGCGCACATCGCGATCCGAGAACGGCGCCGCTTCCCGCTCGGTGCGCAGGAAGATCGCGCCGATCACCGCCTTTCTCCATTGAATCGGGACGACGATGATCGACCGCACGTTGCGATGCTCGAGCGCGGCACGCGCGCCGCGCATCATGGGGTCGTTGGTCGCATCCGGAATGAAGACCGTCTCGCCGGACTCGAAGGCGCGCTTGAGCTCCGGATATCGATTGAGGTCGACGATGAGATTGCGAATCGTCGGATCCTCGTAGCTCGCGACGAGACGCACATCCTGCGAGTCGCCGGTGAGGTAGATCGAGCAGCGATCGAGCCCGAACGTCTCGCCCAGCTTCCGCGCGATCGCCTGCAGGACGTCGGTGAAGTGCAGGGAAGCCGAGATCTCCTGCAGGATCTGCACGACGGCGACGAGATGATCCCGCTCGTGCTCCAGCTCCTTGATCCGCTGCTCCAGGCGGCGGATACGCTCGGTTGGCGATTCGAGCTTGAGGTCAGGGGAGCTGGTTGGCGTACTGGTCATCGACGACGTCGCTATGCTGGTTGAACTCGGGGCTGTCGAAGCGCACCACGCGGTTGCGCCCGAGCTCCTTCGCGACGTAGAGCGCATCGTCGGCGGCCTTCACCAGCGCCTCGCGATGTCCGATGCGGGGATGCGGAAAGGCTGCGACGCCACAGCTGATCGTCCGTCGGAGGGAGCCGCCCTCGAAGGTGAAGGTGTGTGACTCCACCTGCTGACGAGTCCGTTCGGCGAAGGTCACCGCCGCATCCAGCACCGTTCCGGGCAGCAGGACGATGAATTCCTCCCCGCCATACCGTCCGACCTTGTCGATCTCGCGTGCCGAGACCTTGAGAATCTCGGCCAGCTGCTGCAGCACCGCGTCACCCGCCTGATGCCCGTACGTGTCGTTGACCGATTTGAAGTGGTCCAGATCGAACATCGCGCAGGCCAGTGGCTCGTGCAGACGCACGGAATGCTCGAACATCTCGTGCAACAGCGTTTCGACATTGCGCCGGTTGTGAAGACCGGTGAGGCCATCGGTCACCGCCACGCGGCGAAGCTCCTCGTTCACGCGCGCCAATCGGTCGTTCGCGGCCGAGAGCTCGTCCTGAAGCAGCTTGATGCGCAGCATCGACTTCACGCGAGCCTCGAGCTCGGCGAAGTTGATCGGCTTGGTCACATAGTCGTCAGCGCCCGCGCCCAATCCCTCGACCTTGTGCTGCACCGTGTCGAGGGCGGTCTGCATGATGATCGGAATGAAGGGAAGCGTTTCGTCGGCCTTGATCTGCCGCGCGACCTCCATTCCGTCGATGCGTGGCATCATGACGTCGAGCAGAATCAGATCGGGGGGCGCGCTACGAACCCGATCGAGCGCCTCCTGACCATCGGCCGCGCTCTCGATCTGATAGCCGCTCGCTTCCAGCCGCGCCCGGATGACCTCGACGTTGTCCTCGTGATCGTCGACAATGAGAATCCGCGCGCGGGGTCCCTGCTCAGCGGCCATCGCGCTTCCCGAGGAACTTCTGGACCTCGCTCACGACCGCTTTCGGCTCGCAGGGCTTGGCGAGGTAGCTGTCGCACCCCACCTCCATGGCTTTCTCGCGGTCCGACGCGAGCGCGTGTGCCGTGAGGGCGATGATCGGGATGTGCTTGGTATCGGGGTCCCGCTTGAGGACCTGCGTCGCCTCCCAGCCGTCGATGATCGGGATGGAGATGTCCATCAGGATCAGGTCGGGCTTTTCAGCGCGTGCCTTCGCGATCCCCTCCTCCCCGTTCAGCGCCTCCATGACGCGATACCCGAAGTGCTGCAGGATGGTGGAATAAACGATGCGGTTGTCCTCGTTGTCCTCAACGAGCAGCACCGTCTTGGAGTTTTCGGTCATGCGAGTCCTCAAAACCGAGATCGACCGTCAGGACGACCTCGAGCCAGCCGCGGGGAAGGCGACGACGAGGGTGATTGGGGATACGGCGTGTTCTCCAACACGATACGCTGCGGCGTGCCTGGAAACCGGCTGCCGCATCGCCCGGGGATAAACGCACCGACCCGCGCCGCGCATCGGCGCGAGAACCAGCAAGATTCTTACCAGAGGGAGGAGTGCGCAAAATGGCCCGATCCGCTGATTTTCTTCGCACCAGCGCGCCTGAAGAACGGTCGCGAAGGGAGTACACGACCGAAGAGGAGGCTGGCTACGAGGTGGCCCTGGCAGATGAGCCCGTGGGGCGGAGCTGGGAGGAGCAACGGGATTGGCGCGGTGCGGGCATCCTGAGCCTCGGCGTCATCGCCGGTGCCCTCGTTGGCGCGGGGGTGGCGCTCTTGCTCGCCCCCCAAAGCGGCGAGGAGACGCGCGAGCGCATTGCCGATCGTGCGCGCCGTCTCGGCAGCCGCGCCGACGCGAGCTGGGATGACCTCCGCGACGAGCTACGCCGCCTGCGTCGCCGCTCCCGCCGCGCCGCGACGAGGGGCCGCTGGAAGGTGGAAGACATTCTGGACTGAGCGTGCGGATTGCTGATTGCGGATGGCTGGCTGGGGCCTGTCTTGCCTGCAATCAGCAATCCGCAATCACCGCTTCAGCTTCGTTAGCTCGTCCCGCGCCTCGGCCTTGTAGTGCTCGTCGTTGTAGTCCGTCGCCGCACCGTCGATGACGTGCTGGTAGTGGACGCGCGCCTGGTCGTATTGATCCATGTCGCGGTGGATACGCGCGAGGTCGAGGTGGTGCGCCAGACGCTGCGGATCGACCTCGACCGCACGCGACAGGAGGCGGACGGCCTCCTCCCACTTCGCGGATCCGAGAATCTGGCCACCGAGAAAGCTCTTCGCGAAAAACCGCGCGATGCCGGGGAGCCGGCGCACTTCGGCGTGCCACATCCCCATGACGTGCAGCCCCCCGGGATGATCGGGGTCGAGACGCAGGGTCTCGAGCGCCTCGTCCCGGACGATCTTTCCGTATTTCACGCGGTCCTTCGGCCCCTTCGATAGCGCGACGCGACCGACGGCGCGCGCGAGGTGGAAGTGCGCCTCGGCGTCATCGGGATTCGCCTCGACGGCCAGCCGGGCGAGCCGCTCCGCTCGCACGTACATGTCGGCCCGCTTGCTCTTGTCGGGCTCGTACTCCGCCAAGTCGGCCAGCGAGCGCGACGCCTTCCACAGCGCGTCATAGCCGGTCGAGTCCTGCGAGACCGCGGCCTCGTAATGCGCCAACGCGTCGGCGGCGCGAAGCGCGGCGTATGCTTCGTCGCCGCGAAGGACATGATCGTTCGACTGCGCCGCGAGCGGCGCGCACGGCAGGACAAGCGCTGCAGCAAGAATGAATTTACGCATGGCGGAGACTAGCGGAGGCCGCATCGGTGCGCCACGATGGTGCGGCGACTCGACGATGACCGGCGGTGGAGCACTCAATGCGACGAGCGAACAATCCGGATTGTCATACCCCACAGGCTTTGGGATGCTCGCGCAGCGCCTGATCGAGCGTAAGCGCGATGGCGGGCGGATCGAGCCAGGCGAATGGCGGGCGCTCGTGCTGGCGTACGCGGCCGGCCATGTCCCCGACTACCAAATGGCTGCCCTGCTGATGGCGGCGTTTCTGCGAGGGCTCGATCGAGGCGAGACGGTCGCGCTGACCGAGGCGATGATGGCCAGCGGGCTCCGACTGGACCTTTCGCATCTGCGGACCCCCCGGGTCGACAAGCATTCCACGGGCGGCGTGGGCGACAAGGTTTCGCTCGTGCTGGCGCCGCTCATCGCCTCGCTGGGAGTCACGGTACCCATGATGAGCGGCCGCGGGCTCGGTCACACCGGGGGAACGCTGGACAAGCTCGAATCCATCCCGGGGATGCGCACCGATCTCACGATGCGACAGTCGATCGTTCAGCTCGAACGGATTGGATGCGTCCTCATCGGCCAAACGGAGGAAATCGCGCCCGCCGACAAGAAGCTCTATTCGCTCCGGAGCGCGACCTCGACCGTCGAGTCGATTCCGCTCATCGCGTCGAGCATCATGAGCAAGAAGCTGGCGGAGGACCTCACCGGTCTCGTGCTCGACGTCAAGCGCGGGTCGGGCTCGTTCATGCCCGATCTCGAGCGCGGTCTCGACCTCGCGCGCACGATGATCGAGCTGGGCGCCGACCATGGCTGCCCGGTGGTCGCGCTCGTTACCGCAATGGATCGGCCCCTCGGTCGGGCCTCCGGAAATGCGCTCGAGGTCGAAGAGGCGATCCACGCTCTCCGCGGCGAAGGCCCACCCGACCTCATGCGCGTCACCTACGCCCTGGGCGCCGAGATGCTGCAGATCGCCGGCGTCGCCAGCTCTCGTGAGGCAGCGTGGCGTGACATGGAGGTCGCCATCTCGAGCGGACGGGCCGCCGAGAAGATGCGCGAGATCATCGATGCGCAGGGCGGGAACGGCGGCGTCGTCGACGATCCCTCGGTGCTCCCCCAGGCGAGTGCGTGCGAGCTGTACGACGCGCCGCGACGTGGCTTCGTGGCGCGCGTCGAGCCCCGTGCGGTCGGACGTGGGGTCGTTGCCTTGGGGGGCGGCCGCCAACGCCTCGACGACGCGGTGGACCCGGCGGTCGGCTTCGTGATCACCGCGAAACCGGGCGACTGGGTGGAGCAGGGCGAGCCGCTCGCCACGATCTTCGCACGGGACGCCTCGGGAATCGAGACGGGCCGCGCGTCCCTCCGCGAGGCGATCGCCATCGCCGAGGAGGCCGAGCCGCCGCTGCCGCTCGTGTCCCATCGAGTCACAGTGGCGGGAGTCGAGGCCTACGAGAGCTAAGAGCTACGAACTGCGAGCTGCGAACTGCGAACTGCGAACTGCGAACTGCGAACTGCGAACTGCGAACTAAACCCCTCGGGATGCTTCCCGTGCTGGCCGGAGCGTCCTGAGGGGTTTAGCTCGCAGCTCGCAGCTCGCAGTTGCAGCCTTAAATGTCGAGGTTACTGACGAACCTCGCGTTCTTCTCGATGAAGTCCCGCCGCGGCTCTACCTC
>JAICOJ010000139.1 GCA_025930755.1 Gemmatimonadaceae bacterium | reverse complement strand
CGTGGTAGGCGGTGTTCTCCTTGAGCTTGCGCGGACACACAATGCGCGAGTACGCGAGGTCCGCATTCTCGTCGACGGTGGTGGAGAGACGCTGCACCGCCGGCGTGATCGCATCGGCACTCACCGGCTGAGCCGCCGTCAGCGATGGCAGACGGATACCGGCGTCGATCATCCCGCGATTGACGTGCACGTGCGCCCACGCCCACAGCTGGTCAGCTGCCGGGAGCACCGTCGGATCTTCGAGGACGATGAACGGGAGGGGGCGCTCGGTCGTGTTGGCGCCGGTCCCGAACTCCGATTCCTCGAGTACGACGAGCGCAATCCACGGACGAAGGCGGTGCGTTGTGGTGTTTGCCCTGGCCGGGATGTACCGCCACGGAAAGTCCTCGTCGTAAAACTCGATGAACGGGATGTAGTTGGGCTCGAAGTTGGTGATCCAGTTGCGCGGCTCGGTGCGCACGATCGCGCGCGAGGCGATGCCGACGATGTCGCCGGGGCCCGCGAGCGGGATCGTGTGGGTGATGGGCGACGCGAGATTCCCGCCCAGGCCGGTGCCGGTCAGCTCGATCGTCACCGGGATCGTCGCGCGCAGCTGGACGGCGGCGTTGAAATCCTCGGCCGTGATCTGATTCCCCAGGCCCTGGCGCAGCCACGGGAAGAACGAGTAGACGGGGAGCTCGCTCATGCGGCCCGATTCAGCTCGAACTCCGGAACGACGTGCAGGGTCCCGGCGAGTGCCGGGTCCTGCGCAATCACAGTGTTCATGTGCTCGCGAGCTCCCGCTTCACTGGCGAAGACCTGGGTACCGGCGGCCAACGCGTTGTTGGATTTCGTCGCGACGCCGAATCCCTCGCTCACGGTCTCGATGGCATCGTCGAAGGGCTGCATGCGGCGCTTCCCTTGCGCGGACAGGGGCGATCGCGCCGCGGCGTTGCCGCCGAGGAAGTGGCGGAAGAGGGAACCGCTATCGATCACGAAGCGCTTCACGAAGCGCTTGAAGTTCGTGTCGATGATCACCTGCTCGTACCGGACGATCCGACGGACCACGAGGCTGGACCGCAGCTGCTCGCCGCTCGCCGTCACGTCGACTCCGCCATCTTCGGGCGAGAACGCGGGCTTGGCGAGCTTCTCGTTCTTGCTCATGGCATGGAACTGCGCCGGCGCGAACTGTTCCTTGACGTGCTTGGCGATGGCGAGCCCCGCCGTCTGCACGGCGACGGCAAAGCGATTCGCGTCGCTCGGCTTCTGTGCGCCCACCAGATCGATCTTGCTGTTGAGCGGTATTGCCCGCTGCGAGATGCGCAGCGTGCCCACCGGGTGGAGGACGAACTCCTTCTTGTCATCCACGACGCGGAGCGAGACGAGCAGATTGCCGCTCTTGGGCGGCAGGGCATTCCAGTTGGACGCTTTGTCCAGCTCCGCCTCGAGCAGCGGAAACACCGCGATCGGCGGGAGCGTGGTGTCTTTCTCCGTGCCCCACGTCTCGTCGAAGCTCGCCGACACATCGAAGAAGAAGAACGAGATCGACCCGCGCCCGCGCGCGTGCCAGGGCGTCGGTCCCTCGAGCGACATCTCCAGGCGAATGCTGAAGACGCCCATACCGAAGATCTTCAGCGAAACCGACGCGCCGAGCTCGATGATGAAGTAGAAGGGCGAGAACTGGAACAGCGCATCGAACCGGATGTCGCCGGTGACGGCCAGGTCCGAAAATCCGAAGTGCAGCTCCGCGCGCGCCCCGAACTGCACGGTGTTCGTGGTGACCGCGAAGTAGCACGAGACACGAATGCGCGCGTTGGTCTCGTCGAGAATCGTGATCGCGAGACGCTTCGGCGTCGGGAAGGGTAGCGGGGGCGGCTTGAAGCGAGGGTGAAATCCGCCAACGCTCAGCACGAAGTCGGCGTCATCGCCGAACGCGGCAAGCACGCCCATCTCGCCTTCGAGCGTGAAGGTGAGCACCCGCGAGTCGAAGATGCCGGCGAACAGCCAGAGTCGCTTCTTGTCGAACTCGATGACGCCGACGAACGCGACCTGAAGCACGAGCACCGGCGCTTTCGCGTCGGGGAGTATGCACTTGAGCACGCCCAGAATGGCGAGGTTGCCGGGGATCTCGATGATGATGCCGAGCGACAGCGTGATGAGGGGCGGCGTTCCCCAGCCGATCTTGGCCATTGGCCCGATGAGGAACTTCCCTTCGAACGGCGGAAAAATCGCCTTCAGGTCGCTGATGATCCTCGGGGCATTCTTGATGACGTCCTTGGGGAAAAGAATGTTCGCCACTGCACCCGTACGCACGCCCTCGGCGAGCGGTTGAAGACGTACGGTGCGATTGAGCCCGAGAAGCCCGCCGACGCCAATGAGCGTGAACCCGAAGCCGAGCTGAATGCCGGTGCCGAACTCCGCCGTGATGATGATGAGGAGCGAGAAGCCCTTCGATCCATCCGGCATCCGTGTCGTCACGAGCCCGATCGCCGTGAGTGTCAGGAAGCCGCTGAAGACCAGCTCGAGCGCCCCGGCGTATTCTTCCTTGTCGAAGTCGAAGTACAGGTAGCCGCCGCCGACCACGACGCCCGCGTCGACCGACAGGCCGACCCCGTTAGGCGGCTTGAAGCCGAATCCCACGTCGATGGGTCCCAGACCGCCGTCGGTGCCCGCGAAGTGGAGCGTGGTGCGGAGCCCGACGTTCTCCACCACCGCCGTCAGCGGCCCCAGCAGAGCCTTGGCGTTGATGCCGGCGTCGAACGCGATGCCCTCCGTCGCGCCGCGGATGCTGACGGTGAGGAGATCGATCTCGATGATCGTCAGGTCGAGATGCAGCGGAATCGCGAACTCGAGTCCACCCCCGCCCTCGAAGTGGAAACCGGTCTTCGACGACCACAGAACGTTGCCGCCGAACTCGATGCGGATCGGTGCTCCGCCGAGGATCTTCCCGAGGAAACCGTCGGCGCTTCCCATCTGTATGACGAGGGCGATCGTCCCCTGGCCGGTGCCGGCGCGAACGAGGAATTCGGGATCGGAGATGAGACCTCTGAGGCCGACCCCGGCTTCCGCGCCGGTGATCTCGATCCGAAAACCGTCCGGATCTCCGAGCGGGATCCACGGCGGTGCAGGACTCCCCACGAGGGCGACCTCGGCCTCGATCGACAGGTTCCCCGGCGCGAGGAAGAAATCGACGCCGGCGGGCCTGATCTCGGCGCCAGCGATGCCTTCCGCGTCGAACCCACCCTTTACGCGCAGCGAGAGTGGAGTGCCCGCCACGCCCATGCCGCTCGTGATACTGCCATGCGCCAGCGGCGTGAGCACGACGCCGATGGGCGGCTGGTCGGGCGCCGCCTTCGGCGGAATCGGAGCGATGATCAGGCCGAGCTCGAGGTAGCTGCTCCAGTCAGCGCTGGCGGTGAGGAAGAACGGAACCGCGGTCTCGCGCACGTCGTTGAGCACCGGGTTCGTCGGCGCGTAGTACCGGTCGAGCAGAACGTTGCCGAGGCTTTGCTGACGCGCGGGGAATCGGAGCCCACGGAAGAAATCGAGCAGCGCGACGCCGAGCTTCTCGTGATCGAGCGCCTGACCGGCAACGTCCCAGCGGTAGGTCTCCTGGATGACCTCCACCGGATCGGTGATGAGCTTTGGAAAGCGATCCCACCGGAACTCGACCTTGACGTAGGGAAGCCGGTTCGGCCCGGCCGGTGTTTCTCTCGTGAATTCGATGACGCCGAGGATACGGAGCGTTCCGTACAACCCCGGCGATTCGACTTCGAGAAATCGCGCCAGAAGCACGTTCGCGAGCGCGAGGGGCACCTCGTTCCAGAACGCATTCTGATCGAACGGCGCCGGCAGCCCGCCCGGCGGCGTATTGGCCAGCGCCTTTACGGCTTGCAGGAGCCCGATGACCGCGTTCTTGAGCGGCGGGATGAGCTTCGCGGTGTCGACGTTAGGCTTCTGGAGCTCGGCGGCGGCGGTGGCGGCGGCGCTGAGCGCGGGTCCCAGCGCGAACCCGGCGCGGATGGGTCCCATCGACGGCGCGGCGACGTTGACGTCCCAGCCGAGCTCGGCGAAGAAGCGCTGGAGCGCGACCTCGTTGGTGAAGGCGTACTCGAGCGGCTCGAATGCCGTGCGAACGCCGTCGATGAGATCGCTGACGAAATCGGCCATTGGCGCCGACGATTACGGGGACACGTTGACTGCGACGCCGATGGGATCGGTGTCGTAGCTGTAGCCCAGGGCGACGTGATTCAGCACGTCGAGCGGCTTGGTCGTCCAGGGTGGCATGGCGTCGTTGAGGCCGTGCGGCCGGTTGCCCGGCGGGACCACGTTGGGAACGACTTCGGGATACTGCTGACCGGGATGGCGGAACTGCCAGAGCGCCCACAGCCGGTCGATGTTGCAGTGGTGGAGGAAGAACAGCGGGTCGTTAGGCGAGTCGGACCCGGACATCGTGCCCCCGATCCAGACGTGGGTGCGGTTGTGGATCTCGGGCTCGCCGCGCGTGGTCGCCCACCCTTCGATGACGTTGCGGGCGCTGCCGGAGGTGTTGACGGTCGGTCGCTTCCGCCCAGCCACGATGGTGGTGAGCGTCGTGTCGGTGCCGAGCGCAATCGGTCCGGTTTGATAGGTCTCCGTGCCCGCCGCGCCGCCGGCTGCCGTGACGTAGACGTTGTAATGCGTGGCGCCGGTGCGGGGTCCCGGGGACGCGATCACGAGCTGATTGTGGGCGTTGGGTGGCGTGCATCCCCCGCCCAGACACACCCGGCGAGAGACCGAGGGGAGACTTTCTCCCGTCGTCGTGTTGCCCGGATGAGTGGAGTTCCGGTAGGTGAGAACGACGAAGTACTGGCCGGGCGCGATGGCGCCGCCGGCGCTTGTCGTGATTTTGGGCGGGTGCGGGGAGGAGAATGGTGTGCCCGCATCGGGCGTCTCATCCCAGGGAAAGGAGTCGAAGCCGTGCATCTCGAGTCCGACTTTGACCTCCGGCCGCCCGGCGAGCGTCGCAACGGTATTCGCATCGATGGCTGAATCGCCATACGCTCGCACCAGGTCGCCTGCCGGAACGATCACCCACGATCCCGCCCTGAAGTGCCCGGTCGCCACGGGATTGCCCTTCGGGCCCAGGAAGTCGTCGTGGAAGAGCCGTCCGGCGGGCTTGGTGGTGTCGGACGGATCGTTGTCGCGCGTCCAATCCCAGTACGGCAGCGTGATCGCTCCGTCCTTGCCGAGTGCGAGGTCTGCGGCCACGAGGTCCTTCTCGAAGCGCAGGATGAACTCGCGATGCCACGGAAAGAACGCCGGACCATTGTGCGCCGGATTGCTGTCCGTCGTTCCGCCCGAGAAGGCGTCCTGATGCCACGTGACGTACTTGTTGTAGTTGTACGCCGCGGCCGGCTTCGCCTTCATCTCGAGTACAGCGGCGATGAAGCGGTCCTTGTCAGCTTTCTTCAGCAGCCTCTGGTTTCTTCTCACGCCCATGGAGCTCGCTCCAGTCCAGTTTATTGGCGATGGCCCGGCCCAGTGCGTCAGCCGTGGGAAAGACCATGAACGGAAGCTCGTGCGAGTGAAACTGTCCCTTGCTGTTGATGTGGCCGGGGAACACCCGTCCGTCGATGGTGATCTCTATGTCGCTGTGCCCACCGTGCCCATGGGCAGGGCTCGGCGGATGCGGCGGACTAGCGGGCGCGTCGGGGTGCTGGTGTACTGGTGGGCTCGGAGGGTGATCGTGCCCGTGCTTCTGGTCATGCTCGTGCCCATGCTTCGCCACCGGACCATGACCATGCGCGTCATGCTCGGCGTGATCATGTTCGGCGTGGTCGTGCTCGGCGTGGTCGTGATGCGGGTCGTCAGGCACCATGTGGTGGGTGCACGCGGCGAGACCCGCGGCGCGGCAGGCGTCGCATCGATCGGTTGGCGACGGATGCGCATGTGCGGCGTGTGCATGTGATGCGGGGTGATGGCACACGGCCGCGCCCGAGGCGCGACACTCCTCACACCGGGGGTCCTCTTCGCGGTCGGGGATTCCCGGGATGTCGAAGGTGATCCTGCGACCCTTGTGGACGAAGGAGCGATGTGTCACGCGCGCCTCGAGCGGAGGTGTGAGCCGTGACGTGGACTCGAGTCGAGATTAATGCGGCTCGATGCACTGTCGGTGGTACCGACAGCCCGGCAGGCAGGGTTCGCGCGCACGTTCATCCGCTTGGCGGAGGGAGGCGCAAAGGGGGCGGCGTCGTCGCCGCTGAGCTCACCCTACAGCAACAATGTCGGTCCCGGGTCAGGAGTCAAGAGTGGCGGCAGCGCAACAGGACCGCGGCGACCAGCCCGTGCCGGCTCGAGCGTGGGCCGTTAGGTGCAGCGACAATGGCGCTCGTCTTGCCCGTCCGACCTGTGCGCCGTATGATGGCGGTGCCTATCACAGGATTGGGAGTGGAGGTACGGATGTCATCCTGCGACGCCGCGGGAGGATGAAGGGGATGTGCCCCCACATCAGATCCTGAGGGCTGGAGGCGTAAATGGCCGACAAAGAGAACGACGCGATCCGCACGATCATGCTCGAGTCCGCGAACGTGCAGCTCGCCGCCCTGAAGGCCGGTATCACGTTCTGGCAGAAGTGGGTGGAGGTCGCCGGCGAGTTCTCGAAGCAGCTCACCAGCGAGCTCGACGTGATCTCGCGACCGGAAGCACCCGTCGACGTGTCAGTTGGGCGGCTCACCGATTCCAGCCTCACGTACCTGCGGCGCATGACGGAGCTCTCGACAACCGCGATGACGCAGTTTCAAAAGGATTTGGAGCCGGCCCGCGGGAGGGCGTCCAAGCGCGCGAGATCGACGCGGGCGAAAGAGTGAGGGAGTGAGCTAGCTCGTCGAGAGAGCGCGGGTGTAGTCCACGAGCTCCAGAAGTGGCCGGGGGGAACGCGCCTGTGTGCGCGCGGCCAGGCGCGCCTCCTCGGCGATGGAATCCAGATACGACTCGGCGTCGGGAAGGGCGTCGGCCATGCGTCGCATCAGGTCGCGGGATGAGTCTGGCGACCTGGTCCGAAACATCACGGCTGTTTCGGGAACGCGGATGGCGAAGGCCGCTGGCAACGTAAGGATTCCATCGCGCACGTCCTCGTTCCCGCCTCCTCCAAGCGCCGTCAGCCCACGGACGTCCGCGACATCATCACACCCGTGGTAGAGCATCCCGAGGAGCCGGCCGTAGTCGCGTAGCTCGTCGCCTCGTGTCGCGAGGCGGGCGCAGATCTCGAACATCGAGCCGGTGTCTTCCGCGGAAATGAGCCGCCAGTCCTCGACACCCAGCGGATGGCGCCGCACTCGCCACTGAAGACACTCGGCGATGCCGAGTCGCTGCATCAGCTCCGCAAGCAGGCGGACAGTGTATGGGTCATCCGCCACCAGAGCGAACGCGCCCGCGGTGAGATAGCCCGCGGCCATGAGCGCCGGCAGCTCGCCGAAGCGGCAGTGCAAGGTGAGCTTCCCTCGGCGGTACCGGGAGCGATCGACGACGTCGTCGATGATCAGCGACACGTTGTGAAAGAGCTCCACCGCCACTGCCGCGTGCAGCAGCGGCGTCGAGACGGGCTCGGTCGAAACCGCGCGGTGGCAAGCGAAGAACGCCAACGGGCGGAAGTACTTCGATCGCGCCATCAGCTGCCAGTGCAGGAGCGGCCGCATCTCCTCGCTGCTCGATCCGACCCAGCTCGCGATGATCGATTTCAGTTGGTGAAGCTCATCATCGAGCCCCAGTCGGGCCGGCAGATCCTCGAACGGGATGCCGGCGACCGCCGTCGGTTCCCCGACTGGCATTGCTGTTGTTGGCATTGATGTGATCTCCCCGATGGAGTGCCGGCGGAGAGGCGCTAGCCTGGAGTGCGCCAGGGGCGGATATTCCGGCACCGGAGACGTGTGCGACGGGGGCGGCTGCGTCGCCGCGAGTCTGAGCCCGATGTCGTGACGATACCACGACATGGCGAAGCGTCAAGTAGTGCGCCGTCGCCACAGTAGTTGCCCGCCTAACCAGCGCTGTCCCTGCCATGCCATCGGGACATCGAGCCCGGAGCGGGCACTCCTGGCGCGATTCGTTTCGTCTCAGGGCATCGCGGACGGGGCTTCTGCCGAGTGCCCCGGCCACGCGTTGTGATCGTGAGCTACGGAGGTGTTGTCGACGTGGCCGCGAAGCCGCGCTTCCGCATGAGCGCCTCGACCCTCGGATCCCGTCCGCGGAACGCTCGATAGGCATCGGCCGGATCGATCGTGTTGCCGAGCGACAGCAGGTGCTTGAGCCGCGACGCGACCGCCTTGTCGTACGGCCCACCCGCTTCCGTGAACGCCCCATATGCGTCGGCGGTGATCACGTCACTCCACAGGTAGGAGTAGTACCCCGCCGAGTAGCCGTCACCGGCGAAGACGTGCCCGAAGTGCGGGAGGCGGTGGCGCAGCACGATCTCGCGCGGCATGTCGAAATCAACCAGCATCACACGCTCGAAGCCGTCGGGGTCGATGGGGTCGTCGGCCACGAGATGCAGCTCCATGTCGATCAACGCCGCCGCGAGATACTCCGTCGTCTCGAACCCCTGGTTGAACGTATCCGCGCGCTTGAGGCGATCGACGAGCGACTGCGGGATCGGCTGTCCCGTCTGATAGTGGAGCGCGAACTTCTGTAAGACCTCGGGCGTCGAGAGCCAGTGCTCGAGCAGCTGCGAGGGGAACTCGACGTAGTCGCGCGGCACCGCCGTGCCCGAGAGGGAGGGGTAGCTCACGTTCGCGGACAGCCCGTGCACCGCATGCCCGAACTCGTGGAAGAGCGTGGTCGCGTCGTCCCACGAGATGAGCACCGGCTCGCCCGGGGCGCCCTTCACGAAGTTCGAGTTGTTGGAGACGATCGTCGTAACCGGCTTCTCGAAGCGCTCCTGGCGTCGATAGGCATTCATCCACGCGCCCGAGCGTTTGCCCTGCCGGGCGTAGGGATCGAAGTACCAGAGCCCGATGTGACGGCCGGTGCTCTTGTCGGTGACCTCCCACACGCGCACGTCGGGGTGATAGACGGGGACGTTCGACACGGGCGCGAACGCGAAGTCGAACAGCTCGCCCGCGACCCAGAACATTCCTTCGCGCAGCTTGTCGAGCTGGAGGTACGGCTTCGTTTCGTTCTGATCGAGGTCGTACCGCGCCTTCCGCACTTTCTCGGCGTAGTAGCGTGCGTCCCACGGCTCGATGGTGATGTTCGCGCCTTCTTTCGTGGCGAGCGCCTGCATGGCGGCGACCTCTTCGCGCACGCGGCCGAGG
>JAICOJ010000221.1 GCA_025930755.1 Gemmatimonadaceae bacterium | reverse complement strand
GAATTCTGGCATCTTTGCCGTGCCCTAATTCCGCTCCCACGCGAACCCGGTCGCCAACCTTTCCAACCGCTTCTCGACCAGGTTGTAGCGAAGCACGACGGTTGCCCCGAGCCGCTCCGCCCTCCCCCGCATCGCGACATCATCGACCCCATCCCCATCCGCGTCCAGCGCGTGCAACGCGACGTGCGCACGAAAGCGCGGATCGAGCACGGCCAACGGTACGGCGCCGCCGGAATCGGAAACCGCCACCGCCCCCTGGCGCACGTACTCGTAGTTCCCGGCCACGAGCGTCACGATGAGAAGCATCCGAGAGTCGGCGAAGCACCCGATGGCGTGCGAGGTCTCGACGCGCAGCGTGTTCTGCAGCCGCTCGGGGAGGCGGATCGAGGCATCGCGGAGTGCCTGCTCGACGGAATCGCGCGCGAATCCGGCGTGGAGCCACACCTCTTCCGGCACGCTGTCGCGCCGGCACCTGCCCGTCACCGGCTCGGCGACGGAGTCGGTGCGTACCGCGCTGGCGATGAGCGTTTGCTTCACGCGCGCCAGGGAATCCACGCGGGGTGGTGCCGCCAGGGTGGCGACAATGCGGCCATTCCAAATGTCGAACCCGTTCACTGTCACCGTGTCGCTCCCCCACGGCCCGTAGAGACGGAAGCGGTCGCCCGCGCGCACCGGTGAGATCACGTCGATCGCTTCGCGAAACGCGGCTTTGTGCGCGGGTGTCGTGAGCTTCCCGTCGAAGCGACCGATGTCGATGAGCATGCGCTTGCCACGCGCCGACGCCGCATACCAGCTCTGGCCGCGCGCGGCGAACACCATGTATTTCGCGAGGGTGTCAGCGATGGGCGGCAGCACGACGAACCGAGGCTGCGGATGGACGGGAGCGCGCAGCGAGTCGGTGGCAAGCTCGATGACGGCCTCGGTGTCACCGCTTGCGTCGGTGACGGCAACGAACGAGGCGGGGATCGTGTCGTTGGCGAGCGGATCATCCTCGGCCGGCGCTTCCCCCGAGCTGCGGGAGCGTGCGCAGGCGGCGAGGATCATCATCAGAATGCAGGCGCGACGGATCCGGGGGAGGTCCATGGAGGTGCGTGGGGGCATCCGTGAAGGACGAGCGACGAGCGCCGCACGTTTCCGCCTGGCACCCGTCGTGTGCGTGCGGTAAGCTACTCGCTTCTCACGACATCCGTGACGGGTACCATCTCCATCCGGGAAGTCCCCATCGCGTGCGCTGTGCTTGCTGCGGGACGGGGCACGCGCTTCGGCGAGCCCAAGGCGCTCGTTCGTCTGCCGTCGGGAGAGCGTTTTCTCGACGCCGTCGTTCGGGTCGCAACCGAAGCGGACTTGAGTCCCGTGCTTGCGGTCGTGCAACCGGGGGTCGACGTTCCCCTTCCGGCACGGGCCGTAATCAATCCGAACCTCGGAAGTGAGCAATCTGGATCACTTCGGCTGGCGCTTGCCGGTCTCGCGAACGACCGCGCGGAGGCCGTCGTCGTGTGGCCGGTCGACCACCCATTCGTCCATCTACTGAGCGTGCTGGCGCTGATGGATGCGTTCAAACGGACGCGGGCGCCAATCGTCCTCCCCGTGCACGAAGGGCGTCGCGGGCATCCGGTGCTCTTCGCGCGGACGGTGTGGCTCGAGCTCATGACCACGTCGACCGGCGGAGCGCGCACGATAGTGCACGCTCATGCCGCACACGTCGTCGAGGTGCCCGTGCCTGACGAGGGCGTCACGCGCGACATCGATACACGATCAGACATGCCGCAGAGCGGCGGGAGAGCTTCGGATGGCGTTTCTTGAACTTGTCGGTCTTCCCGAGGGTACCCCTCCACGCGCGCTCGAGCCGGAAACGAGCGTCGGGAGTGGGGCGCAGGCGACGTGGCGCGTGCCGAGCAAGGATCTCGCGGCGCGCCATTTCACCGTACATGCCAGCGGCGACGGAAAGGCGAAAGTCGTTCCGGCATCGGCACAGCACGTCGTCATCCTGAATGGCGAGCCCGTGCCGGTCGGCGGTGCGGCCGTGAAGGGCGGCGACGTGATCTCCGCCGGCACGGCCCAGTTCATCTATCTCAACAAGGAATCCGACAAGCGTCCGGAGCTTCCGGAGCCGAGGGGGCCCGCGTTCCTCGTCGATGCGCAGAACCGGCGCGCGTATCCGCTCAATCGCCGCGTGGTGCAGATCGGTCGCGAGATCGGCTGCAACATCGTACTGAAGGATACGAGCGTCTCCCGCTTCCACGCCGACATCCGGTCGGAGGGTGGGCAGCACGTCATCTACTCGATGGGCTCGGGCGGGACGAAAGTCGGCGAGGAGACGATCAAGAACCCGAAGATGCTTCGCGAGGGTGACGAGATCCGCATCGGCCGCGCGACCTTCACCTTCACGGAAGGCAAGGCGCCGACGGGAATGAAGGTCGTCGATCTCGAGGAGCATGCGGACGAGTCCTTCGCGCGCCGCGAGACGGTCGTGTACCAGAAGGCGATCACGGGGTCGCACGACGCGTTCAAAATCAGGACAGGCCCGGGGGCGATGACGATCGGGGCGGTCGTCGTTCTGTTGGCTGTGGTGGCGTGGCTGGCTGCCCGGTAATGCCCTGACGGCAAAGATCGCAGAATTCAGAATACAGAATTCAGAGTGCAGATAGGGACGTGGGGAGCCGGCAACCGGCTCCCCACGGTCGTTTTCTGCATTCTGAATTCTGTATTCTGAATTCTGTCATCTTTGCCGTCCTCCACAGACCCCTCCCCGTCCTCGAGCCCTAACCCGTTGCGGCATCCCGACTTCTACAGCGATCTCCCAGGTTGCTAATCCCGACAGATTTACTTAGGATTCCATGTGACGAACCGGGCGCGCCGAGGAGCACCGCCCGCGACACATGCCCGAGCCGCTGACGTTTCGCGCGGCGTTCCCTGAGTCAGGGACCGCGTAACCGGGCACGAATCTTCAGGCATGGGGGACGTGAGAGCACGCGGGACCCTCGCCGCGATGCTTGGTGTCCGCACCAGCCTTTTCGGGAGTCCGACATGAGCTCGTCGATCGAGTCACTCGTTACGCGTGAGTACCAGCACGGCTTCGTCACCGATGTGGAGACGGAGACCGTCCCCCGCGGGCTGAGCGAAGACACCGTTCGGCTGATCTCGGCGAAGAAGAACGAGCCGCCGTTCATGCTCGAGTGGCGCCTCAAGGCCTACCGCCGCTGGCAGTCGATGACCGAGCCTCACTGGAGCAACGTCACGTACCCGGCGATCGACTATCAGGACATCATTTACTACTCGGCGCCGAAGAGCGTGAAGCCGCTGCAGTCGCTCGACGACGCCGATCCGGAGCTGCTGCGCACCTACGAGAAGCTCGGCATCCCGCTCACGGAGCAGAAGCGCCTCGCCGGCGTCGCGGTCGACGCGATCTTCGACAGCGTGTCGGTGGGAACCACGATGAAGGAAGAGCTCTCGAAGCTGGGAATCATTTTCTGCTCCTTCGGCGAAGCGGTGCAGCAGCACCCCGAGCTCGTGCAGAAGTATCTCGGCTCGGTCGTGCCCTACAGCGACAACTTCTTCGCGGCGCTGAACTCGGCTGTCTTCAGCGACGGCTCGTTCGTGTACGTGCCGCCCGGCGTTCGCTGCCCGATGGAGCTGTCGACCTACTTCCGCATCAACGCCGCCGACACGGGGCAGTTCGAGCGCACGCTGATCATCGCCGATGAAGGCGCGTACGTGAGCTACCTCGAGGGGTGCACCGCGCCGAAGCGGGACCAGAACCAGCTGCACGCCGCCGTCGTCGAGCTGGTCGCGCTCGAGAATGCGACCGTCAAGTACTCGACCGTGCAGAACTGGTACGCGGGCGACGCCGAGGGGAAAGGCGGTATCTACAACTTCGTCACGAAGCGTGG
>JAICOJ010000085.1 GCA_025930755.1 Gemmatimonadaceae bacterium | reverse complement strand
TGCGTACTGCGTACTGCGTACTAAAACCTTCGGGAAGCCACGATTGGCCTCCGTAGCCTCCCGAGGGTTTTAGTACGCAGTTCGCAGTTCGCAGTACGCAGTACGCAGTTCGCAGTTGTCACTTCCTCCGCAGCAGCCGGGCTGCCCGCGTCCAGTACTCGCCTTCGAGCCCGAGCCGCTGCTTCACCAGGGCGTCGCGCTTCATCCAGTTCTTCTCGCGCAGGAGGGAAAGCGCACCGACGAGGCCGACACGGCGGAGCGGCGGCAGCGGGAGGATGGGCCAATCGCTGCCGTGTACGAGCTTGTCGCGCACGACGTCGTCCTCGAGCAGTCGGCGCCAGCCATAAGACCGGGTGGGGAGGTTCAACGCGGACGTGTCGCCGTAGCAGTGCTCCCACTCGTGCGCCATTCGCATGAACGAGTCGACGTGACAGCTCTCGCCGTAGAACGACTTCGTTCCGCAGTGCGCCATGATCACCGTGACACCTCGCTCCAGCGCTGGCCGGAGAAGCGCAGGATCCGCCACGCGCGCATTCGCCGTCGGTAATGTGCGCTCCCAGCCGGTGTGGCTCAGCAGCGGCATCCCGACGGCCGCGAGTGCCTCATAGAAGGGAATGCATCGCGCGTCCGAGGGATCGATGTCCTGCGTGATCGGCAGCCACTTGATGAGCACCGCTCCGTCACGCGCCACGCGCTCGAGCTCCGGGACCGCGTCGCGCCGATACGGATGGATCGACGCGCCGTACAGGAGCCCGGGATATCGACGTGTGACGTCGCGAACGTAGTCGTTCCCCACCTCGAAGTGCGTGCGCTCCGCATCGCGTCTGCCCGCGGCGTCGTGCACGGCGTCGAAGGCGAGCACGACCGCCGCGTTCACCGGATTCGCCCCGGCCACCGTGCGCGCGAGCAGCTCCTCGAGCGTGCGCTCGGTGTTCGCGTCCTCGCCGACGAGGCCGAACTTCCAGCGCATGAAGCGGAATGGCAGGCTGTCCAGCAGCGTTCGCGACATGTACCCGTGTCCGGGCGTGAACGCGCTGAGGTGGACGTGACAGTCGACGATCACACCGCGGCCGTCTTCAGGTTGTCGACCAGACCCTTGAGCTGCGTCGACGTCTGCAGCAGATGTGATGAGGCCGAGCTCATCTGCTCACAGGCCGCGCTCTGCTCCTGCGTCGAGGCGCTCACCTGTTGCGCCGAATTCGCATGGTTCTCCGCCGTCCTGGCGATGGACATCACGCTCGTCGCGGCTCCCTGCACGGCATCGGCATTCCCCTGCGCAGCGATGGCGACGTCATGTGCGGCGACACGCGTTCGCTCGGCAGCATCGGCGATGGCGGTCAGCGCCTCGTCGATGTCACGCGACACCAGCTCGATCTCGGCCACGCGCGCAACACCCACCTTCATCGCCTCGGTCGTGCTCGCGACGCGCTGCGACACGACCGTGGTCATCTGCACGATGTCGTTGGCCGCGGCCTGCGTCTGCTCCGCGAGCTTGCGCACCTCGTCGGCCACCACCGCGAAGCCCTTCCCGGCCTTGCCCGCGCGAGCCGCTTCGATGGCAGCGTTGAGCGCGAGCAGGTTGGTTTGCTCGGCGATGCGACTCACCGCTTCCACGAACCGATTGATATCGGCCGCGGTCGCGTTCAGCGCCTTCACCTCGGCGGAGGCTGTCTGTACGGTGTCGCGGACGTCGGTCAGGATCCCAAGCGTGCGAACGACCTCGACGCGCTTCTCACCCGCGGACCGCGCGATGCCCTCCGCCAGGACATTCACCGCCTCGGCGCCTCCGAGAACGCTGTGCGCTGCGTCGCGCATCGACTGCAGGGAGGTGTCGATCCAGCGCAGCTGCTTCACCTGCTTTTCCGCGCCCGCCGACACCTCGTTCATCGCGGTCGCGGTCTCACCGGCGGAGCCGGAGATCTGCTCCGTGACCGAGGAGAGGTCGCGAGCGGAAGCGGCGACGTCCTTCGCCGTCTGCGCGACCACCGACACGATGCGCGACAGCGACTCCGTGGTCTGGTTCATCACGCTGGCGAGGATGCGATATTCCCCGGGCATGTCGCCGGTGGTGCGCGCGGTGAAGTCCCCTTCGTTGAGCAGACGAGCGTGCGTCAGCAGGCGATCGAGCGGGTGCGTCACCCGTCGCACGGTGCTGACGACGACGATCAGCGCCAGGCCAAGGGCGGTGAGAATGACGAACCCGAGCGAGACGGCGCGCTTCACGGTCGCGCGCTCCAGGCGATGAGCCGCATCGGCGACCTTACGCGCCTTCATCTGACCGAGTCGTTCGACGTCACCGAGGAGTCGCGAGACCAGCGGCGCCGTCGCCTCGGCCTCTCGGAGCGCGATCTCGTGCCGGCCGAGATCGGCCAGCCGGTGTGCGCGCGCGTAGCGGACCTCGATGCGGGAGAGCGTTGCATCGATCGCGGCGACGAGCGCGATCTCCTCCATCGTCTGCGACGGCAGGTCGTTCATCGCACGCTGAATCCGGTGCGCCTCCCATCCCAGTCGTGTGAATGCCTGTCCCGCGGTCGAGTCACGGCCATCGAGGTATCGTCTCGCCGCGGCGACTTCCTGGGCGATGCTCGACGCGAACTGTGACGAGAGTCGCGTCTCCTCCTGGACGGCATCGAGCGTATTTCGAATGACCCCCGAGGTCGCGAACATCGACCATCCGCCGATCATGCCGGCGATGACGATCATGACCGACAGGACGACGAACCCCGCGAGCAGAAGCCCACGGATCGTCTGAAACGGATCCCGCCACCTCACTTCTGCGACTCCGGCACGAGCGCGCCGTGCCGCACGCGCGTCATCACGAAGCTCTTTCCAATTGGATCGCCGTTCTTGTGGAAGGCGATGGGACCGGTGACGCCGGTGATCGCGGTGCGCGTCCCCAGCCCGGCGAGAAACTCGCGAACCCGCGTGCGGCTCGCGCCTTGCTTCGCCAGTGCGCGGGCGATCACCATCGTCGCGTCGTAGGCGAGCGCCGAGTTGCCGTCCGGCAACCGCTGGTTCTTGGCCAGGAAGGCCTGCACGAAGCGACGGACTTCGGGTCTCGTGTCGGCATCCGTGAACGGCGCGCCGACGTATGCGCCCTCTGCGGCGGCCGTGTCGGCGACGACTCCAGTCCATCCATCGCCGCCGAGGAAGCGCGCATTGAGCGACTGCCGCTTCGCCTCGCGCAGCAGCGCCATGCCCGACGCTTCCGTCCCGGCGACGAATACGATCTCCGGCGACCTCAGCTTGTAGAACGAGACGAAGGGCTCGAAGTTCTGATCGCCGGCGTCGGTGATCGGGTCGATGCTGATGATCTCGCCCGGGAAGCTGCGGCGAAACGCGTCGGTGAGCCCGCGCCCGTACGCGTTGTTCTCGTAGAGAATCGCCGCGCGCTGCGCGCCGAGCCTCGCGGCGAAGCGGGCGAGATCGATGCCGTTCGCGGAATCGGACGAGATGACGCGGAAGACCCAGGGCGACACGCCGGTGAGATCGGGCGATGTCGCGGTGGTCGCGAGCGCGGCCAGATGTCCGTCGTAGATCCTCGCGGCAGCGACCATTGCGCCCGAGTTCACATGGCCGACGACGGCCGAGATGTTGATGTTGGCGACGAACTCCTGCGCGATCTTGGCGGCGGTTTCCCCGTCGCCCTCGTCATCGCGATAGATGACCTCGAGCTTGTGGCCGTCGATCCCGCCACCGGCGTTGATCTCATCGACGGCCAGCTCGATGCCTAACCGGTTCATCTGCCCGTACCCCTGCTTCCACGGGCCCGCGGCGGCGATGACGTAGCCCGTCGCATGCTGCTGACAGGCGAGCATCGTGAGGCAGGCGAGCGCGATCAGAGCGCGGCGTGGCAAGGCGGGTCCTCCGTTCGCGACTATGAGGGAAGCAAACGGATGACGAGGGAAAGGTGACCGCAGTCACGCGCAAAACGCGGTCGCGGTGGCGCTTCGGGCGGTTGGCAGCTAGATTGATTCAGCGACGTAACGCGCATTTGCGCGGACACCTCCTGATGGATACAGGGGCCTGCCACGACTCGTGCGGGTCCCTGTTTGCGTTTCGCGCGTGTCCTCGGCGTCACCGGTCCCGTACATTGGAGGAAACGTGTCGAAGCATGATATGGTGGAGATGGATGGAGTGATTTCGGACGTGCTTCCGAGCGCCATGTTTCGCGTGGCGTTGGACAACGGCCACTCGGTACTGGCGACGATCGCGGGCAAGATGCGGCGCTTTCGCATCCGCGTGCTCACCGGCGACCGGGTGAAGGTCGAAGTGTCGCCCTATGACCTGACCCGCGGCCGGATCACCTTCCGACACAAGTAGCCGGCGTTGGCTGAGCCGCCCCGCACGGAAGCTTCCGTGCGGGGCGGTTTTGCGTTACGGACATTCGGCTTCTGTTCTGGCGATGATCAGCTCGGAGCCGGTGCCGGCCGATGGAACCGCAGGAGGCCGCAATCGGACAGAGATCGTCTCTCGCCGCGAGCCTGCCCCCTCGTCCCACCGCCGCAATGTCGCAACACTACCTCGGCCGGTGGCAGTCCACTTCCCGGCGGCCAATGGGCGAGGGGACAGACGATACGCGAGTCAGGAAATCGGTCCCGTTGCGGCCTTCTGCCGTTCCATGAGCCGCACGGGACAACCCGGACGTGCCCGACGAGGTCAGCGTGCCGACCATCCGCCGTCCACGGTGAGGATGTGACCGTTGACGTAGTCGCTCGCGGATGAAGCGAGGAACACGACCGCCCCGGCGACGTCGTTAGGGTTCCCCCAGCGCCCAGCGGGAATGCGGCTCGTAATGTCGCGCTCCTTGGCGGGAGTATCGCGTAACTCCCGCGTGTTGTCGGTGATGAAGTAGCCCGGCGCGACGGCGTTCACCTGAATACCGTGCGGCGCCCACTCGTTCGCGAGCGCCTTCGTCAGCCCGGCGACGGCATGTTTGCTCGCCGTGTACGCGGGAACGAGGACGCCGCCGGTGAACGAGAGCAGCGAGGCGATGTTGACGATCTTCCCGGCACGTCGCTGGATCATGCTTCGCCCCACTCGCTGCGAGAGCACGAAGACCGAGTCGAGGTTCGTGCGCAGCACGTCATCCCAATCGTCGAACGAGTAGTCGACCGCGGGGGCGCGCCGAATCGTGCCGGCATTGTTGACGAGAATGTGGATGGCGCCCGCGTCGCGCTCCGCGGCATCGGCCATGGCGAGGAGCGACGCACGGTCCGACACGTCGGCCTCCAGCTCCCAGGCCTTCCGTCCGAGCGCGCGAATCGCCGCGGTCGTCTCGCGCGCCCCGCCGCGACGGCTGCTCGAACACACCACGTCGGCGCCCGCCCCGGCGAGGCCCTCGGCGATGGCGCGCCCGAGCCCGCGACTCGCCCCCGTGACCAGCGCGATCTTGCCCTCGAGCGAGAATGCGTTCACCGACGCAGCGCGAGGGTGGGGAGAATGAAGGCGGCCACGCCTTTATGAATCACACTGGGGCGGGTGGATTCGAACCACCGATCTCCGGATTAACAGTCCGGCGCTTTGCCAGCTCAGCTACACCCCACCACGCTCGAAAGATAATACCCGCGGCGTCCCCGCGAGAAATGAGGCCATTCTCATAAAGGGCGGCGCCGCGCGTGACGGCCATTCGACCGCACACGTCTAACCCAAGGCACATCGAGCACTGTCATCACCCGCAGAGGCACACCGTGGCGCGATCGAAGCCAACACCAACACGCGCACGAAAGACGCCCAAATCTGGTCGCGCGAACACGCCGATCAGATCGCAGGAGTCGACGCGGCCAACGGTCCTCCTGGTCGATGACGACGCGAAGGTCAGGTCCTCGATTCGGCGCCTGCTCGAGAAGCTGAAGTACCGCGTGATCGAAGCTGCGGATGCCGATTCAGCGCTCGCGTTGATCGCAAGCGCCGGCACACCGACTGATCTCGTCCTCACCGACATTGTATTGCAGGGCATGAGCGGTCGCGAGCTCGCCGTGAGGCTTTCCATCGAGCATCCCGGCGTCCGCCTGTTACTCATGTCCGGCTACTCGGCCGACACCATGCAGCTCAAGGAGGGTGAGGTCGCCAGGTTCCTCCATAAGCCCATCTCGCTCGAGGCCCTCGCCGCGCGCGTCTCCGGAGCCCTGCGGGATGAGAACTAGGAACGAGGAACGAGGAAGTCACGAGTCGACCCGGGCGCAGGAGCGATCCGCATCTTCCTCGTTCCTCGTTCCTTACGGAACCGCCTCCGTGATCTTCATCCCCGTATTCGCAATCGCGAACGCCCACTGATCCGCCAGCTCGGCGATCCGCTTGTCGGTCGGGCGATAGCCGTGCGACGTCATCGTCTCGACACGAAGCAAAATGGGCTTGTCGCACCCCTGCGCTTCCTGCAGCGCCGCCGTGTACTTGTACGAATGGCTGGGGACCACGCGGTCGTCGTGGTCGGACGTCGTCACCATCGTCGCCGGATAGCACGTGCCCGCACGCACGTTATGCAGGGGTGAGTACGCGCGCAGATACTTGAATGCTGCCGTGTCCGATGGCGACCCATACTCGCTCACCCAGAGCGCGCCCCCGGTGAACTTGTCGTAGCGCAGCATGTCGAGCACGCCCACGGCGGGCAGCGCCACTGCGAACAGGTCCGGGCGCTGCGTCATCGCCGCACCGACGAGCAGCCCGCCATTGGAGCCGCCGAGGATGGCGAGATGCTCCGGTGACGTGTAGCCCTCGCGGACGAGCGCTTCGGCGACGGCGATGAAATCGTCGAACACGTTCTGTTTCTTGTCGAGCATCCCCGCCTTGTGCCACGCCTCTCCGTACTCCCCACCGCCGCGCATGTTCGCCGTGACGTAGACACCGCCGAGCTCGAGCCAGGCGGGCACGTCGGAGCGATAATACGGCGTCTCGCTGATGGAGAAGCCACCGTAGCCATAGAGCAGCGTGGGGTTCGAGCGATCGAGCGTGAGCCCCTTCCGCGCCGTCACGAAATACGGAATGCGCGTCCCATCCCGGGAGGTCGCCCACAGCTGCTTCGTCTCATATCCGTCGACGTCGAACTTCGAGCTGGCCGCCTCGAACGGCGCGCTCTGTTTCAACCGGTGATCGTAGCGAAACACCGTCGTCGGGTAGAGCGGCGACGTATACGAGTAGAAGAGCTCCGGCGTGTCGTACCGCCCGGAGAGCCCGAACACCGAGCCGACTCCGGGAAGCGAGATGGTTCCCGCCGGATTGCCCTTGGGATCGAACAGCCTCAGCTCGCTCTTCACATCCACCAGGTACTGCACGGCGAGCTGTCCGCCCGCCAACGCCACGTTCTCGATCGCGTTCTTCGACTCCGGAATGATGGTCTGCCACCGGGCCGCGCCGGGATCGCGCACGTCGAGCGCGAGTATTTTCCGGTTGGGCGCCTCCTTGTCGGTCCGCACGTAGAACGTCGTACCGACGTTGCCGACGTACGTGTACTCCGCGTCGTCATCCACGATCAGCGGCTTCACCGGCGCGCTGATGTTCGGCTCCATCGGGTCGCCCAGCGTCTTCACGTACAGCCGGTTCCGTGGATCCGCTCCGCGGTAGACCGCGATCACCAGGTAACGACCGTCCTCGGAGACATCACCAATCGAGAGCCAGGTCGGCAGGTCCGTTTGCCGATAGATCAGCTGATCCTGCGACTGCGGTGTTCCGAGGCGGTGGTAGTAGAGCGCGTGGCCCGTGAGCGCCGCCTCGAGCTTCTTGCCTTTCGGAGGCTCCGGATAGCGCGAGTAGAAGAATCCTTTTCCGTCATTCGTCCACTCGATGCCCGAGAACCGCACCCACCGCACACTGTCGCGCAGATCGCGAAGCGTCGTCAGGTCGCGCACGCGCAGCGTCTGCCAATCCGCGCCGCCCTCGGACACGGCGTAGACGAGGTGCTTCCCATCGGGCGATGCCGCATAACCGAACAGCGCCGTTGATCCATCGGGCCACAGCTTGTTCGGGTCGAGGACGACCCTCGGTGCCCCGCTCAGTGACCGGCGCACGTAGAGCACCGACTGCTTCTGTAGCCCGCTGTTCTTTCTGTAGAAGAGGCGCCCGCCTTCGCGATACGGCAGCGACACCTTGGGATAATCCCAGAGCTCGGTGATGCGTTTGCGCAGCGTCTCGCGGTAGGGGAGCTTCTCGAGGTAGCCGTTCGTGACCGCATTCTGCGCGCGAATCCACGCGACCGTCTCGGTGCTGCCGAGATTCTCCATCCACCGATACGGATCGGGAATGGACGTGCCGTGGTAATCCTCCACGACGTCGCCCTTCTTCGACGCGGGATACTGGAGACGTTGGGCTTCCGCGAGCGGTGCAACGGCAACCGCCGCGATGAGGAAGAACGTGCGGAATCGCATTGGGATCTCCGAGGGACGAGCGTCGAAGGTGAGACGGGAATGCCGCGATCGGAAGAGGCCGCGCCAGCGCCTCGAGCGCCTCTAGCGCCTCAGCTCCTAGACCTCGAAGCCGGCGATGAGACGGTCGAGCTTTCTGGCCATGATAGGCAGCGTCTCTTCGTCCGACGTCAAGGCATCCTGCCCATTCGAGGAGATCTTCGCGATCCGTGCGATCGCCTCGGCCACCTGTACGCTCTGGGCCGACATCTCCTCGGCCGATGCAGCGCTCTGCTGAGCTACTGCCGCCACCGACTCGACCAATGACGCGACCTTCACGACGTCACCGGTCACCCGGTGAGCCCGCTCGGCGATCCGCTGAAGCTGGCCATTCGTCCCCTCGAGGGTTCGCATGATTTCCTCGAGGCTCTCCTCGGCCGTCTTGGCCTGGTGCGCGCCTTCGTCCGCCGTCGTCGTACCGAGCTGCATCGCTTCCATGACGTCTGCCATGCCCGTTTGCACCGCGGCGAGCAGCTGCCCGATGCGCTCCGATGACGCCATGGACTCGTTGGCGAGGTCGCGGATCTCGTCGGCGACGATGCGAAACGCCGCCCCATGATCGCCGGCGCGCGCCGCTTCGATCGAGGCGTTGAGGGCGAGCAGATTACACTGGTCGGCGATGGCCGACACGGTCTTGTTGATGTCGCCGATGCGGGCCGAGTTCTCCGCGAGCTCTTTCACGCGGGCGGCGGCATCGAGCACGGTGTGACGCGTTGAATCCATTCCCTGGATGGCCGCGCGCACGGTGTCGCCGCCGCGCCGCGCGATGTCCACCGTGTGATTCCCGGCCTTCGCCATCTCGGCGGCCTCGTGCACGACCTCGTCGATCGACGACGACATCTTCCTGACCACGGCGACCGTCTCGTTGGTGACGGTCGCCTGGTCCTGCGCGCCCGAGCTGATCTGATCGATCGCCTCGCCGAGTGTGACGACGGCGCTGGAGCATTCATCGGCGGCCGTCGAGATCTCGCTGCTGCTCGACACGAGCCGTGTGCTCGTCGTCTTGATCTCGCCGATCATCCGACGAAGATCGCGAACCATGGCGTTCACCGACGTCGCCATGCGACCGGTCTCGTCGAGCGCGTCGACGTGCACCGCGCGCGTGAGATCGCCTCGCGCCACCGTGTCGACGAGATCGACGGCTTCGCGCAGCTTGGTGCCGACCTTGCGCGCCACGCCGTAGAGGCCGAAGGAGACGAGCGCGATACCGGCCAGGAGCGCGACCGAGATGGAGACGAGCGCGCGACGGTTCGCCGAGGCGACGCGACGTGCCGCGCTCTCGGCGTGCGCCTCCGCGACGACGCCGAGCTCTTCGACGAGTCGCTCGTACTCCGCGCGTACCGGCTCGTACTCGGCGAAGTACAGCTGCGTGGCTGCCTTCGCCTCGCCTGCGGCGGTGAGCTCGAGGATGCGCGTGTCGAGCCCGCGAAGACGCTCTTCGTCCAGCTCACGAAGGTTCAGCGTCAGACGCCTGAGGTCGGCCGAGGTCGAGAGCGAGTCCATCCGCTTGAGCAGCACGGTGGACTCGTCGTACGCTTCGACCTTGGCGACGCCGAGCGAGTCCATGCGATCGGGGTCGAGCAGCATGGACTTCGACATGTCATCCTGCGAGCGCAGGAGCGCGAGCGAGAGGATGGCCATCTCCTTCACGCGGCGCGCGTCGACGAGCGCTCCGGTGTGTCGCGCGATGCTCGACCTGGTGCTCACCATGGTCACCCCGATCACTCCCGCAAGCGTCAGCAGGAGCGCGGCCATGGTGAGCGACAGTTTGCCGACGAGCGTCAGGTCCCGAAGACGGTCGGCCGCCCGTGTGGAGAACGGGGCGTCGACGTTGGCCATTCGCGTGTTACTCGACGACGACCTTCATGTGCATGTCGCGATGGATCGCGCACCGCACTTCCGCGACACCGCGCTTGGTGAAGCGAACCCCGCTGGCAGCGCCCGGCGGGAGCCGCTTCAGGTTGAAGCGGAGGCCCTCGGTGGTCGAGAAGACCTGATGCACCACCTTGTCCTGATTGATGAAGATCACCATTTCCTTCGACGCGATTCTGACCTCGGGGGTCGAGAAGCGCTTCCCCAGGGCGGCGACGTGTTGCTGGGCCGCGTTGGCGTTTTCGAGGATGGCGACGAGGCCGAGGGCGAGCAGGGCGGAGGCAAACAGGCGGTTCATTGTCTGGAAGTCCTTTTGGAATCAGCGGATAGGCGACCCGGACGCGCCAGGGGGCGCCGTTCCGGGGGTGACGGCGACCACAGTGTTCAGACGCGCCGCCGTGAGCCCTAGTCACGCTCTAAAGGACTGCGCCCATTTCATTTGCGTGTTCTCATGAATCGCGGGCCAGACTGTGGCGGCCGCGCATCGCCCAGATGCCTCACTGCGTCGCCATTCGTGCGTTTTCAGCACAGATTCGACGTCAATTGGCCAAAAACATGGCCTGGATTTCGCAAAATGGCCGTCCTAGATTGCCGAACTTGCACAATACGGAGTTCGCAGCTCGCCTTTCTGCAGTTCGCAGTTCGCAGTTCGCAGTTCGCAGTTCGCAGTTCGCAGTTCGCAGTTCGCAGTTCTTTTCGCTATCTCGTCCCAACCTCGGAGCCCTCTCAACATGCCCCCGTCCGTCGCCAGTCCACGCCGCGCTATCCTTCAGGAGATCGCGGGGCGCACCGCACGTCCCTCCACCACGCCTAACGGGTCCGCGCACACCAACGGAGCCCATCTGCCGACCTCGTCGTACTTCGGCTGCAACACCTTCGGCGCGCGCCAGATGCGCGACAAGCTGCCGGCGCACGTCTACCAGAAGCTGGTCGCCTCCGTGCGACTGGGGAAAAAGCTCGACCTCGAGATCGCGCCCGTCGTGGCGCAGGTCATCAAGGAATGGGCGATTTCCAGGGGGGTGACCCATTTCACGCACTGGTTTCAGCCCCAGACCGGACTCACCGCCGAGAAGCACGATGCTTTCCTGTCGTTCGACGAGAACCAGCATCCGATGGAGTCGTTCTCGGCGTCGCAGCTGATTCAGAGCGAGCCCGATGCGTCGAGCTTCCCGTCGGGCGGTCTGCGCGCGACGTGGGAAGCGCGTGGCTACACGGCGTGGAACCCCGCCAGCCCGGTGTTCATCCACGAGGTGGGCGGCGTCCGCACGCTCTGCATCCCTTCCGTATTCATCGGCTACAACGGCGAGGCGCTCGATGAGATGACCCCGATGCTGCGCAGCTCGGACATGCTGTCCCAGCGCGCGATTGAGCTGCTCGAGCTGTTAGGCGACAAGGGCGTGCAGCGCGTGTTCACGACGCTCGGCCCCGAGCAGGAATACTTCCTGATCGACCGGAACTACTTCGCGATGCGCCCCGACCTCGTCATGGCCGGCCGCACGCTCGTCGGCGCCCCGCCTCCGCGTGGCCAGCAGCTCGAGGATCACTACTTCGGTGGCATCCCCGAGCGAATCCAGGCGTGCATCGCCGAGATCGAGCAGGAGCTCTACAAGCTCGGCGTGCCGATCGTGACGCGGCATAACGAGGTCGCGCCGTCGCAGTTCGAGATGGCGCCCCACTTCGAGGAGACCGACCTCGGCGTCGACCACAACCAGATGGTGATGGCGACGATGCGTCGCGTCGCGCTGCGGCACGGACTGCAGGCGCTGCTGCACGAGAAACCGTTCGCCGGTATCAACGGCTCGGGCAAGCACTGCAACTGGTCCATGTCGATCACGGCCGACAACGAGCTCGATGGGCTCAACCTCCTCAAGCCGGGCAAGACGCCGCATCAGAACGTCCGCTTCCTCGTCTTCCTGGCGGCGGTGCTGCGTGGCGTGCACAAGCACTCCGGGCTGCTCCGCGCCGGCATTGCGACCTCGGGCAACGAGCACCGCCTCGGGGCGAACGAAGCGCCGCCGGCGATCATCTCGGTGTTCATGGGCGACATGCTGACGAAGCTGATCGACGGCATCATCGCCGGAAAGGAGGCGAGCCGCGGCGCCGAACAGCAGCTCATCAAGCTCGGCGTGGCGAAGCTGCCCGACATCGAGAAGGACAACACGGATCGCAACCGCACCTCACCCTTCGCGTTCACGGGGAACAAGTTCGAGTTCCGCGCCGTGGGCTCCTCGCAGTCGATCGCCTTCCCGGTGACGCTGCTGAACGCCGCGGTCGCCGACGGTCTGGCCGATATCACCGAGGCCCTCAAGGCCGAGCTGAAGAAGACGAAGTCGGTGGACGACGCCGTCCTCAAGGTGGTGAAGGAGTCGTTCAAGGAGTCGACGCCCGTCCGCTTCGAGGGAAACAACTACGCCGAGGAGTGGGTGACGGAAGCGGAGAAGCGCGGGCTGCCTAACTATCGCCGGACGCCCGAGGCGCTGGCACAGCTGGTGACGAAGCAGTCACGCTCGCTGCTCACCAAGCTCGGCGTGTTGACCAAGGAGGAGCTCGAGTCGCGGTACCATGTGCGCATGGAGCGCTACATCAAGGACATGCTGATCGAGCTGTACACGCTGCAGCAGATGGTCGATACGATGGTGCTGCCGGCCGCGTTCACGTACGCGGGGCAGCTCGCGACGAGCGCGGCGCAGGCGAAGGCGGCAGGAATCAAGTCGATTCCACAGATCGATGCCGCGAACGAGGTCGGGGAGCTGATCGAGGAGCTGCGGTCGGAACGGGACAAGCTGGCCGAGGTGATCGAGAAGGCGGAGCACATGCACGGCGATCTCGACAAGTGCGCGAAGATGCTGACATCGACTGGCGCTGACGCGATGGCGGCGGTCCGTGCGGCGTGCGACAAGCTGGAGCTGGTCGTGGCGGACGAGCTGTGGCCGCTGCCCAAGTATCGGGAGATGTTGTTCCCCGTATGAACCCTATGTAGGGATCGAGGGTGTCGAGGTGAGAAGCCGCTACCTCGACACCCTCGATCACATCGACACCCTCGCCTACCCCTGCCGTTCTAGTCTCTTCGCGACTTCGAGCTGCCTGCGTTGAAGCGAATTCCCGCCTCGGCGAACACCGTCGGGCGGCCATTGAGGAAGAATTTTGCCTCCGCAGGCATCGCCGTGCCCTGACCGAAGATCGCCAGCCGACCGAACTGGAACTGAAGTCCTAAAATCAGAACGGGGGCGGCGCGATCCCGCTCCTCCTCGAGGCGATTGTTCACGTCCTTCTCGAGAATCGTGTCGGTGGGCGGAGCGCCGGTGAGCGCCGCAGATCGAATGAAGTTGAGCGCGAACCCTGCGCCGGCGTACGGCCGTATCGATGCAAACCCCGCGTCGAAGAACAGCGGAAACGCCATCGCCGCTACGGTCAGTCGCCGCAGGTCACGTATGGTCACCGTGCGCGACTGCCCCGTTGTGTCCTCGAACGCGGAGGTCGCGTCGAACATCGATTGATCGTACGACACGTACAGCCCGCCCTGCGTACGCGTGAGCAGCCACTCTCCACCGACGACAGGCTCGACGCGGCCATCCACCGTCGCCGTCGAAAACGAGATCACCCCGCCCTTCACACCCCAGAACCACGAGTCCTTGAAGTTCACGTTCGGCTGCGCGAGGCCAGTCGCGGGAATCATCACGACCAGCGCGAGCGCGGAGGCGATCCACCGGGCAATAGCCATACGAGCCTCCTTTCGAGGCAAGGGCGAGGGGGAGAGGCAATTTTGTCCGAGTGCGACTATACCGCATTGGCGGTGCCACGACGAAGCGGACCGTCCATCGCGGCGCGTGAAGCACGTCGCGCGCCGCGAACGTAGTATTCGATGGACACCTCAGAAGGATCTTCGACGGTGACAAAGGTCGTCGGGTTCGCCCTGCTCGCGCTCGCCGGGTTCATGCTCCTGGGCTTTCTGCGCTCCGACGCGGAGCCGGGCGCGCCGGCGACGATCGCCGCGCTACTCATTACCGTTGCGCTCCCGGCGCTCGGTGGCATCGCGTTGCTCACCAAGCGCTTTCGACGTGGTGCTCGTCTCTCGGAGCGCAGAGAGACGCTGCGTCAGCAGACCTACGAATCGGAGATTTTGCGCCTCGCCGCGCAGCGACAGGGCCGACTTACGGCCGTGGAACTCGTGACCGAATTCGCGATCACCCCTGAAAAAGCCAACGAGCTCCTCGAGTCTCTCATGGTTCGACAGCTTGCTGATGTCGAAGTGACCGACTCCGGCGTCGTCGTCTATGTTTTTCACGACGTGAAGAACCTTGCGGACAAGCCGCACGCGCGGGGCATCCTCGATGGCTAAGGTCGAGCCGCGCTATCCCTGCCCCGTCTGTCTGGGATCGCACCTCGAGAAGACACGCGTCGGCCGCGGCGATGAGCTGGAGCTCGACCATTGCCGTCGCTGCGGCGGCGTGTGGTTCGAGCTTGGCGAGATCCAGCGCCTGCATCACCAGCCGTCGCACGCCTTCTGGGGTCGCGTCTCCCCTCACCCGCCCGATGCGCGCACGCTCTGCCACGCCTGTCACACGCCCATCGATCGCAACGCCGAGGCGTGCCCAGGCTGCGGCGCGCGCAATGCGATCGACTGCCCAGTCTGCGAGGAGCCCCTGGAGGCGCAGACCTATCAGACCATCCGACTCGATGTCTGCAAGTCGTGCCGCGGCGTCTGGTTCGATCACGCCGAGCTGGCGGCCATATGGAAGCTGCGACTCGAGAAAGGCGTCACGCGTCGCGGCAGCACCGGGCTCGCGACGACCGCCGATGTTCCCGGTCTCCTCGTCGTCGACGCTTTGATGTTCATGCCGGACGTGCTCTTTCTCGGCGCACGCGCGGCCGGATACGCGCTGTCGGGAGCCGCCGAGGCGGTGGCGAGCAGCGGTGCGGTGGGAGGTGCCGCGGACGCCGCCGGAAGCGTGTTCGAAGCGATCCTCGAGATCATCGGGGGCATATTCTCCTGACCACCCGTGAAAGCCTAACGGGGCACTACCGCTGTGACGATAGTGCCCCGAGAGATGTCGCCGCCGCAAGCCGCTAGACGGGCACCGCGGCGTGATTCGCGACCGCCCAGTCGCGGACGATCTGGCGGTCCCGGTCCGTGAGCAACCGGTTGAGAACGAG
>JAICOJ010000157.1 GCA_025930755.1 Gemmatimonadaceae bacterium | reverse complement strand
TCCAATGTCACGCACGGGGCGAACCTCGATGCACCCGGTGCTGGCCCACGGGAAGTGCGCCGCGATCTCGACGGCCTCCTCCATGTCGCGCGCTTCGATCAGGTTGAAGCCGCCCAGCACTTCCTTCGTCTCGGCGAAGGGGCCGTCGATCGCTTTCACGCGCCCGTTGCGAATGCGCACCGACTTGGCGGTCGACGCGTCCTCGAGCATCTGCGATTCGATCAGCCGCCCGTCCCTGCGAAGCTCATCGGCGTGCGACAGACAGTCGCGCATCATTGAGTCCGCGTGACCGTCGGGCAGCGTCCCGACCAGCGTGTCGTCGTTGTAAACCAGAAGAATGAACTTCATGTGCGATCTCACAGTGTGTAGTGGTTCTGCATGGATACGCCCGATTATACCTCGTCGCGGAGACGCATGCGATAATGCAGCCGTAGCATCGTGAGCCCCAGAAAGCGCACCTCGTGGTCGCAACGCAGCACGTCGTTCTCGTCTACGTACACCTCGAATCGCTCGCGCAGCGTCTTCAGATAACGAACCTTCAACCGCTCGGCGTCGAGCTCCATCACACGGTAAAAGCCGACATCGCCGAAGCCTGTACCCGCCGACACCAACCGGAACCGCCCCTCGGCGTCGTACTCGGGTCGCAGGAGCACGGTCGCGTTGCCCCGTGGAACGGGGAAAACGACCTTGACGCACGGGGCCGCACTCCGCGGCGGCTGTACCGTGGTGTAGAAGCCGCTGTAGATGATCCGACCACTCCCCAGCAATCGCCTTTGCCAGCCGGTGTGCACGGCGCGGCCGGCCTTGTCGCGCAGAGGGAGCACCTCGCTGGTCATGCCACGACTCGTCTCGAGCCCCAGAACGGGAAAGTTGAGCTGGTTCATGTACCGGCTCACCGTCGAGACGATCAACCAGAGGAACAGCCGCCCGGGAAATTGAGTTTCCGACCAGACGTCGAGATCGTAGCGAGCCGTATGCTCGTAGAAGTCACGCACTGCGGGCGCCGCCCTGGAGGCGTCGAAAGCCTGACCGGTGAGAGCGCCAAAGTCCGGGATGAGGCCCGCGTCGGTGGCTGTCCGGTCGATCGTGAGCCCTTCGCCCTCCGCGACGAGGTCGTACGGTCGCTCGCCAATCTCTCCATCCGGTCCAGTGGGGCCGAGCAGCCAGGGTACGTCCGCTTTGTGCACCGTTCGGCCGAACAGGCGCAGATACAGCCGAATGACGGTGATCCCGGCCACGCCCAGGAGAACCTGGAGACCGGTGCGCTTGGTTACTCTCACTTCCGCAATCCTGCGGTCATGCCGCTCGCTCGAGTTCAGACAATCGACTCCCTCTAATCGACACAGTCGGCTATCATCCGGCCCATGCAAGATTTCTACAATATCGACTCGCTGCTGAGCGAAGAGGAAATAGCGGTTCGCGACTCCGTTCGCCGGTTCGTCGACGACAACGTGCTCCCGATCATCGGGGAGTGTTACGTCGAGGGCCGTTTCCCGAAGGAGATCGTGCCCGGACTGGCCGAGCTCGGGGTGTTCGGGGCGAACCTGCCGGAGGAATATGGGTGCGCCGGACTCAACAACGTCGCCTACGGGCTCATCATGCAGGAGCTCGAGCGCGGCGATTCCGGCGTCCGGTCGTTCGCGTCGGTCCAGGGCGCGCTCGTCATGTACCCGATTTACGCCTTCGGCAGCGAGGAGCAGAAGCAACACTACCTGCCGAAGATGGCCGCCGGCGAGATCATCGGTTGCTTCGGACTCACCGAGCCCGATTTCGGGTCCAATCCCGCCGGAATGATCACCATGGCGCGCGAGCAGAGTGACGGGTCCTGGGTGATCAACGGCGCGAAGATGTGGATCACCAACGGCTCCACCGCGCAGGTGGCGATCGTCTGGGCCAAGACGAACGATGACAAGGACCAGCGGTCGATCCGCGGCTTCATCGTCCCCACGAACACGACGGGCTTTTGCGCCAAGGATCAAAAGGGGAAGCTCTCGTTGCGCGCGTCCGACACGAGCGAGCTCGTGCTCGAGGACGTTCGCGTTCCGAAAGACGCGCTCCTCCCCAAGTCGGGAGGGCTCAAGAGCCCGCTGATGTGTCTCACGCAGGCACGCTACGGGATCTCGTGGGGAGCGCTGGGAGCCGCGATCGCGTGCTTCGAGGAAGCGTCCTCCTACGCGAAAACGCGTATCATGTTCGACCGTCCCATCGGCGGCTTCCAGCTGCAGCAGCTGCGATTGGCCGAGATGCTCACCGAGATCGTGAAGGGGCAGCTGCTGTGCGTGCAGCTCGGCCGCCTCAAGGATCGCGGCGAGTTCACACCGCAGCAGGTCTCCCTCGCCAAGCGCAACAACGTGCACATCGCCACCGACATCGCCCGCGAGGCACGCCGTCTGCTTGGAGCGAACGGGATTCTCGCCGAGTACTCGGCCATGCGCCACATGGCGAACCTCGAGAGCGTCTACACGTACGAGGGCACGCACGACGTGCACACCCTCGTGCTCGGCCAGGCGGTGACGGGTCTCAACGCATTCGGAGCGTGATGTGAAGATCGCCGTATGCATCAAGCGCGTGCCCGACATGGAATCGCGCTTTCGGATCAGTGGGGACGGCAAGGTCGTCGATGAGACCGGGCTGAAGTTCGACATGAGCGACTTCGATGGGTACGCGGTCGAGGTCGCGCTTCAGATCACCGAGAAGCTCGGGCAGGGCGAGGTTGTCGTTGTCTCCCTCGGCCCGGACGCGGTGCAGGAAGCGTTGCGGAAGGCGCTGAGCATGGGTGCGGCGCGTGCCATCCATCTCAAGGCTGACCAGGTGCCGCGCGACGGCTTCGCGGTCGCGCGCGCCCTCGCCGCCGAGCTCGAATCAGGCGGCTTCGATCTCATCATGTTCGGGAAGCACGCGATGGACACGATGAGCGGCGTCGTCGGCCCGATGACGGCCGAGCTCCTCGGCCTGCCTAACGTCTCGGCGGTGTCGAAGCTGGACGTCGAGCAGGGGAAGGGTACGGCGCGACGCGAGCTCGAGGGCGCCGCGGAGATCGTGGAGTTCCCGCTTCCGGCGGTCGTCAGCATCGATGAAGGGATTGCGCGCCCGCGATACCCGTCGCTCAAGGGGATCATGGCGGCGAAGAAGAAGCCGCTCGAGTCGAAGCCCGCACAGCTCGACCCCACTCGGCTCGAGGTGACGAAGACCGAGCTCCCGCCCGATCGGCAGGGCGGACGTATTATTGGCGAAGGCGCCGCGGCGGTGCCGGAGCTCGTGCGGCTGCTGCAAACCGAGGCAAAGGTCCTCTGATGGCCAACGTACTCGTGTTCGCCGAGACCCGCGGCGGAGACCTGCGCAAGGTTGCCCTGGAGGCGGTGACGGCTGCGCGCACCCTCGCCGACAGGGATGGCGGCGAAGTTCACGCACTGATGCTCGGAGCCCCGGGAATCGCCTCGAAGGCGGAGCAGCTGGGACGCCATGGCGCGGATGTCGTGCTGGTAGTCGAGCACCCGGGCCTGGGTAACCACAGCGCCGAGGTGGCGGCGGCGACGGCTGCCGCGCGCGCGAAGGAGGGAGGCTACGCGGCCGTCGTCTTCAGCGCGTCGGCGCAGGGAAAGGACCTCGCTCCGCGGGTCGCCGCCAAGCTTGGCGTGCCGATGGCGGCCGACGTCCTGTCGTTCGAGAAGACCGGCAGCGGCGTCAGCGCCCAGCACCCCGGCTACGCCAGCAAGGTCGTGCAGACGCTGACCTTGACCGCCACGCCGGCGATCGTGTCAGTTCGCCCCGGTGCCTACGCGCCGGCGGCCAACCCCAAGGCGGGCCGCATCGAGTCATTGGCCCCGGCGATGGACCCCGCGTCCGCCCGCGTGGTGGTGAAGGAAATGGTTCAGGGGCGTAGCGGACGTCCCGACCTCGGGGAAGCACCGGTCGTGGTCAGCGGTGGCCGAGGCCTCCGGGCGGCCGAGAACTTCAAGCTGGTCGAGGAGCTTGCCGAGGCCTTTGGTAACGCGGCGGTGGGGTGCACTCGGGCCGTGGCGGACGACGGCTGGCGTCCCCAAAGCGACCAGATCGGCCAGACTGGCCGCACGGTCAGTCCGCAGCTGTACGTCGCGGTGGGCATCTCGGGGGCCATTCAGCACCTGGCGGGAATGCGGACGGCGAAGACCATCGTGGCGATAAACCGCGACAAGGAGGCGCCTATTTTCAAGGTCGCCGACTACGGGATCGTCGGGGACGCGCTCGAGGTCGTGCCTGCGTTAACGGCCGCGGTTCGCGACGCGAAGAAGGGCCACTAACTCACCATTTCTTAACAAGTTACGCAATTGGAGCTGGCGGGGATTTTCCTCGCCAGCTTTCGCATTTTTCACGGCTTCGGGGCATGGAGCGTGCGTTTCCCGGGGTACCCGACGGCCGCGATTTCGTGCTGGCCGATCGGTCAACCACCAGCAGTGAGGTCGTATGAACAAGTTCTTCGTCAGCGCCGCGCTCGTTGCCGCAATGGCGGCTCCGCTCGCCGCGCAGTCGTCTGTGGTGACGGGACAGCCCAGCGTCTTCAGCCTGACTCCCTACGTGGGCTACGTCGCATACGGCGACCACTTCGAGACCGCGAACGGCGCCGAGTTCACGAACGACAACGGCGCGATCTACGGTGTCCAGCTCGGGATCGACATGACCCCGAACCTCGCCCTCGTCGGCAACTTCGGCTATTCCCGCACGAACTGGGAGTTCGAGTTCGCGGGTCCCGGAGAGAGCTTCGCCGGTGACGTCGGCGTGTGGCTGTACGACGGCAACCTTCAGCTCAAGTTCCCGATCGCGGCTGGTGCGGGCACGTTCTCGCCGTTCGCCCAGGCCGGTGTCGGCGCGATCAAGTTCACCGCCGACCGCAACGACTTCCAGGCGGATGGCACCACCAACGTGGCGTTCAATGCCGGACTTGGCGCGGACTTCAACGTGGGCGCCCTTGGCCTGCGTCTGATGGTCAAGGACTACATCTCGTCGTTCAAGTGGGATGAGTTCCGCAACGCCAACGATCCGAACGACCTGCAGGACGCGGGAACGTCGCACAACTTCGCGTTCACGCTCGGCCTCAAGCTGGGCTTCTAAGCGCGAGTAGGTAGAACGAGGAACGAGGAAGCCCGTAGCCAGCACTTGGTCGCAGCTTCCTCGTTCCTCGTTCCTGATTCACTCGAACGGGTCGCCTTACGGCGGCCCGTTCTTGTTTGCTACCTTCTGCGGATGACGACCCAAAACGTCCTGTTTCTCCTGCTCGTCGCCGCCGCGGGGGCCTTCTTCGCCCTGAACGTCGAGCGGTTGGTGCGCTACCTCCGCATCGGTCGCGCGGTCGATCGCACCGATCAGCCGGCGCGCCGGCTCGGCAACGTTCTCGTCGTCGCGCTGGGACAGTCGAAGCTCATGCGCGATCCCGGCCCTGGAATCATGCACGCGATGATCTTCTGGGGATTCATCGTGCTGACCGCGGGAACGGTCGAGCTCATCGCACAGGGCGTCTACCCGCCGTTCTCGTACGGCTTCCTGCCGACGGGCGCATACCGCGTCTACTCCGTGTCGCAGGACGTGTTCGGCCTGCTGGTGCTGCTCGCCGTCGCCTTCGCGCTCTTTCGCCGGCTCGTGCTGCGGCCGCGCCGGCTCCGCGGTGACGGACTCGAGCAGGCGGACGCGATCCTGATTCTGACGGCGATCGCCGGGCTCATGGTGACGATGTTCCTCACCAATGCCTTTCTGCTCGTGAACGAGCCAACCTCGGTCGTCCGAGAGAAGTTCGTGTCACATGCGCTCGCCACCGTGCTCGCCGGGATGAGTCCGTCCACCGCCGCGGTGGGACATGACGTGAGCTGGTGGACGCACGCGATTCTTCTGCTCGCGTTCCTCAACTACCTGCCATACTCGAAGCACCTCCACATCGTCAGCTCCATTCCCAACGTGTACTTCTCGAACGCGCAGGGAATGCGATCGAAGGGGGCGATCCCGTACCTCGATCTGGAAGCGGAAGGCGCCGAGCAGTTCGGCGCGTCCGACGTCGAGCACCTGACGTGGAAGCAGCTGCTCGACGGCTATTCGTGCACCGAGTGTGGCCGATGCACGGCGGCGTGCCCCGCGAACCTCACCGGAAAGATTCTCAGCCCCCGCAAGATCATCATCAACACGCGGCAGCGCCTGATGGAGAAGGCGCCCCTGCTGGTCGGCGACGCGCGGGAGGTCGAGCGACCGCGCCTCGTGCATGGCGAGGGTGATGACGCCGGCGCCCAGACGGTGACCGAGATCATGGATCACCGCCTCCTCGATCAGTACATCACCGAGGAGGAGCTCTGGCAGTGCACGACCTGCCGCGCGTGCGTGCAGGAATGCCCGGTGGGAATCGAGCACCTCGACACGATCATCGACCTTCGGCGAAACCTCGTGCTCATGGAGTCGCGCTTTCCGGCGGAGGTGCAGCCGGCGTTCGAGTCAATGGAGCGTCAGGGATCCCCGTGGGCGTTCAGCCCCGGTGACCGTGCGCGATGGGCCGACGGGCTCGACATCCCGACCATGGCCGAGATGGCGGAGCGTGGTGAGACGCCGGACGTGCTGTTCTGGGTGGGATGCATGGGATCGTTCGACGATCGGGCGAAGCGCATTACGGTCGCGTTCGCGCGTATCATGCAGGCGGCACGGATCCGTTTCGCCATCCTGGGGCAGGAAGAGCAGTGCAATGGCGACCCCGCTCGGCGCATGGGGAACGAATATCTGTGGCAGACCCTCGCGCGCGCCAACATCGAGACGATGGACCGCTACCAGGTGCGAACGGTCGTGACGATCTGCCCGCACTGCTTCCACCAGATCGGCAACGAGTACCCGCAGCTCGGGGGCGATTACGATGTCGTCCATCACTCCACCTTCATCGAGCGACTGCTCGACGAAGGCCGCATTCCGTTGGCCGAGGGGAATGGGGACGCCCGCAGCATCGTCTACCACGACTCCTGCTACCTCGGCCGCTACAACGACGTCTACGACGCGCCTCGTGAGGCGCTGCGGAAGGCGCTTCCGGTGCTGACGCTGGCGGAGCCGACGCGCACGCGCTCGCGCGGACTCTGCTGCGGCGCCGGGGGCGGTCGGATGTGGATGGAGGAGCGCGAGGGGAAGCGCATCAACATCGAGCGTACCGAGGAGCTGCTTGCGACCGGCGCCGAAGCGATCGCGACAGCGTGTCCGTTCTGTATGACGATGATCTCCGACGGCGCAAAGGCGAAGGAAGCTACGACGCCCGTGTGGGACATTGCGGAGGTCGTCGCGTCGAGGCTTCCCGCGTCAGGAGCACAAACGGCATAACCACAGAGACACCGAGGGCACCGAGAACGGCCAGCTGCAGCGCTGCAGCTGGCCGTTCTCCGTGCCCTCGGTGTCTCTGTGGTTATCCC
>JAICOJ010000017.1 GCA_025930755.1 Gemmatimonadaceae bacterium | reverse complement strand
TTGCTCACGCCCTCCACCGATGCCGACGATAATCTGCGCCGCGAAGGCATAGAGCACGACAAGATCGTGTTCGTCGGCAACGTGATGGTTGACACCCTGCTTCACGGCTTGGCACGCGCTCGTGAAGCGCGAATGCTGGAGCAGGTCGACGTGCAGAGGGGCGCGTACGCGTTAGTCACGCTGCATCGGCCATCGAACGTCGACTCGCCCGACCGTCTCACCGCGATCGCGTCAGCCCTGGGACGAATCGCGCAGGCGATGCCGGTGGTCTTCCCGATTCATCCGCGCACCAGGAGCCGGCTCACGGCGCGTGACCGGAGTGCGCTCGGTGAGGTTCGGCTGCTCGATCCGCTTCCGTATCACGCGATGCTCGATCTGACGGCGGGTGCACGGATCATCATCACCGATTCGGGAGGCTTGCAGGAGGAGACGACCGCGCTGGGGATTCCCTGTCTGACCGTTCGCGAGAACACGGAGCGGCCGGTCACGATCACCGAGGGTACGAATCGTCTCGCCGCCGATCCCGAGGAATTCGCCCGGCTGGCGCTCGAGATCCGACCTAACGGGAAGGGGCGGCGCCCGGCCGGGTGGGACGGGAAGGCCGCGGAACGAATCGCCCTCACACTGGCGTCCCGAGTGTGAGGGCGATTGGCATGGTCGCGCAGGGACTCGAACCCCGGACCTCTGGTATGTGAGACCAGCGCTCTAACCAGCTGAGCTACGCGACCAGGACAGCCCTCAACTTAATCGCGCCGATCCTCGATGTGGAGTGGAACGTCGCAATGGGCCCTGCAGGGCTCGAACCTGCGACCGTCGGATTATGAGTCCGCTGCTCTAACCGGCTGAGCTAAGGGCCCGAGGCTCTAAGGGTACAATGGGCCCGCGACGAGAGGAAGCGCGTCCCTCTTCAGGCGGGCTCCCGGGCGAGCCGATCGAAGGCGTCGAGGACCTCGTCGCGAGCCACCGTCGCCGCCCCGAGCTTCCCGACCTCCACCCCGGCCGCGAAGTTCGCGATCACCGCCGCCTCACGAGCCGTCGACCCCGCCGCCAGCATCGCCGCCAGATACGCCGTCACCGTGTCCCCCGCACCGACCACGTCGTACACCTCCCGCGCCGTCGTCGGAACGCGTGTAACCTCGCCTCGCGCCGGGATCAGCAGCATCCCGCGCTCGCCTAACGTCAACAGCAGGTGCTCGACCTCGAGCCGGGCCACGGTTGCCGGCAGCGTTTCGGGATGGTCGAGGTCCATCGCGGCTCCCAACGCGGCCTCGAGCTCGCGACGGTTGGGCTTGAAGATCGTCGCCCCCTGGTACGCGAAGAAGTTGCGATACTTGGGATCGACGACCACCGGTAGCTGGCGTCCACGCGCGCGCGCGATGGCTCGGGTGATCACCGGGGTGGTCAGGACGCCCTTGTTGTAGTCCTCGAGCACCAGCGCGTCGGCATCGGTGAGAGCCTCCTCGACCGCCGTGGCGATGCGATCGGCGTCGGTCGCGGGAAGATCCTCGTCCTCTTCCTCGTCCACCCGTACGACCTGCTGCACCCGGGCGAGGATACGCGTCTTCGTGGTGGTCGGGCGGTCGACCTCCACCAGCCGGTCCGTCCCGGCGCCGATGTCGTTGAGCATGCCGTGAAGGCGGAGGCCGGCGGCATCGCGGCCCACCGCGGCCACGAGTCGCGGAGTCCCTCCCAGCGCCGAAACGTTCTGCGCGACGTTGGCCGCCCCGCCCAGCGCATCGCGCCGCTCGCGCACCCGGACGACCGGCACCGGCGCCTCCGGCGAAATGCGCTCTACGTCGCCCCGCAGGTAGACGTCGAGCATTGCATCGCCTACGATTACGACGCGCTTGCCGCGCGCCGCATCGAGGAGCGCGACAAGTCGTTCCCTCGAAAGGTGGTTGGGCATTCGGCGCGGGAAGCTAGAGGCCTCAGTGACAGCGGTCAACGCAGCTCGGCCATTCGCAGCTCGCCGTTCGCAGTTCGCCGTTCGCCGTTCGCAGTTCGCAGTTCGCAGTTCGCAGTTCGCAGCCTGGTCCAAGGCATAAGCCTTGCCTTTCCCGTAGGTTTCCGGCCCGACGATCTCTCCACCCCGATCCGATTGGCGAACGTTCTCCAGCGGTTTAACGACTGGGCGAAGGGTATCGTCCTGGCCATCCAGGAGTATTTCACGCTCGCCTGGAAAGCGATCCGCTTCATTTTTGCCCGCCCCTTCTATGGCTCGGATCTGGCTCAGCAGATGGACGCCATCGGTGTGCAGTCGCTCGGCATCGTGTTGCTCACGGGATTCTTCACCGGGATGGTGCTGGCGCTTCAGTCGTCGGTGCAGCTGAAGACGTTTGGCGCGACGATCTACATCGGACGCCTGGTCTCGGCGTCCATGATCCGCGAGCTCGGACCGGTGCTTGCCGGTCTCATGGTTGCGGGGCGGGTGGGCTCCGGCATTGCCGCCCAGCTGGGCTCCATGAAGGTCACCGAGCAGATCGACGCGCTGAATACGCTCGGCACCGACCCGATCAAGAAGCTCGTGACCCCGCGCGTGCTCGCCGCGCTCATCATGCTCCCGGTGTTGACCATCATCAACGATCTGGTCGGCATCATCGGCGGCAACGTCATCGCCAGCGCCTACGTCGGTCTGCCGACGTCGCTCTACTGGCGAACGGTGTGGGAGCAGATCGCGGCTGGCGGATTCACCTTCCGCTACATCCCGAACGACTTCATCCAGGGGATCGCGAAGCCCTTCGTCTTCGGCGGGATCATCGCGGTCACGGCCTGCCACTATGGCCTGAAGACGACCGGGGGGACAGAAGGCGTGGGCCAGGCGACGACACGGACCGTGGTGACGGCAAGCATCCTGATCCTGATCATCGACTACTTCATGACGCAGGTGATGCTGGCGGTGTTCGCGGAATGACGAGCGACGATACCGCGGACCGGCGCGGGCAGCCGCGGCGCGCGGGGGACCGCGTCACGACCAGGACGGCCGTGCGCGAGGCCATCCGCAGCGAGATCGCCGCCGACGCTCCCACGACGACGGAGATGCGGGTGCGCCGCGAGAATGCGGGCACGCCCGTCATCGAGCTCGACCACGTCTCGCTTGCCTTCGACGAGCCGGTGCTCGAGGAGATCTCCTTTGCCGCCAACGAAGGAGAAACCGTGGTCGTCGTGGGCGAGTCGGGGACGGGAAAGTCCACCATCCTCAAGCTCATCCTGCGCCTTCTCGTCCCCGACAAAGGCCGCGTCCTGATCGACGGGGAGGACATCACGCACCTCTCGTTCGAGGAGGCGCTCCAGGTTCGGCAGAAGATGGGCATGGTGTTTCAGGGGGCGGCGCTGTTCGACTCGATGACGGTCTTCGAGAACATCGCCTACCCGCTGCGCGAGCACACCGATCTGAACGAGGAGGAGATCGAGGCGCGCGTACGCGAAAAGCTGGAGTTCGTGGATCTCGAGCCGGACAAGGTGATGCAGCAGATGCCCGCTGAGTTGTCGGGCGGGATGCGGAAGCGCGTTGGTATTGCGCGTGGGATGGCGAACAATCCGGAGCTCATGCTCTACGACGAGCCGACGTCGGGCCTCGATCCGCTCACGACGGGGACGATCACTCGCCTCATCATGAAGCTCCAGCGCGAGCTCGGCGTCACGAGCCTCGTCGTGTCGCACGACATTCGCTCGGCCTTCCGCATGGCGACGCGAGTCGCCTTGCTCTACGAGCACCACATCGTGTTCTTTGGCACGCCGGAAGAGATGGCGGGAAGCGACAACGAATACATTCGCGATTTTCTCGGTGGATTCTGACGTGCGGCCGTTGGGGGCTCGCCTATGAAACGTTCAACGTTCATTACGTGGGATCAGCTCAAGGTCGGGCTGTTGATTCTGCTGTCGCTCGTGGTGCTCGGCGTGGCCGCGGTAAAGCTCGGTCAGGCCGCGAACCTGTTCACGGAGCGGTACGAGCTCGTCGCGTTGCTGCCGAACGCCGGCGGCCTGCGGGAAGGCGGCTCGGTGATGGTCGCAGGTCAGCTCTCGGGGATCGTCGAGAGCATCGACTTCCTCCCGGCCGACGGCGATACGACGCAGAATCTGAAGGTGACCATGAAAGTCGACGAGCGGATTCGCGAGCAGATCCGCTCCGACTCCCGCGTCAAGGTGCGCACGATGGGACTGCTCGGGGACAAGACGCTCGACATCACGCCGGGGACGGTACCGAATGCCATCCTCGAGCCAGGGGACACACTCGAGGTCGAGCCGTCGCTCGATTACGAGCAGGTCCTCGCGCAGGCGGCGGGCGCCGTCGGCGACATGGTGCAGCTCACCGCCGACCTTCGGGCGATCACGGGGGGGCTGGTGCGCGGCGAGGGCACGATGGGGCAGCTGCTCTCGAATCGCACGTTGTACGACGAGCTCGCCGGCACGTTGACCCGAACGAATACGCTTCTGACACGCCTGCAGCAGCCTAACGGGACGTTCGGCCGACTCCTCGACGATCCCGCACTCTACGAGCGCATGGTCCGCCTCACGGGGTCGCTCGACACCCTCACCCGCGCGATGGCGTCGTCGGAGGGTACCCTGGGCAAGCTGATGCGTGATGACACCCTGTACGTGCGCCTCACGAGCATCGCGGCCAGCGCCGACTCGGCCCTGCGGCTCATGACGCAGGGTCAGGGGTTTGCGGCGCGGATGCTCAATGACCAGGCACTGTACGACCGCCTCAACAAGACGCTCACCGATCTGTCGGCCATTCTCGAGGACGTGCGGGCGGACCCGGGGAAGTACACGAAGGGGATGATCAAGGTCTTTTAGAAGGCGCTGAAGGCGCTGAAGGCGCTGAAGGCGCTGGAGGCGCTGAAGGCGCTGAAGGCGCTGGAGGCGCTGGAGGCGCTGAACTGCACATGCCACGAGCGCGTCCCGGTCTCGTCCTCCTCCTCGCGATCGTCGGCATCTCCTTCGCCGCGCCGCTCGTTCGCCTATCGAGTGCGCATCCGGTCGCGATCGCGGTCTGGCGCGTCGTCATCGCTCTCGTGCTGCTCGGTGCGGCGCTTGCCATCACGCGAGGGTGGCGCGCGTGGGGCACTCTCTCCGCGCGGGACGTGGGGCTCGCGGTGGCCGCCGGCGCCATGCTCGCGATTCACTTCTGGTCGTGGAACACGTCGCTGCTGTACACGAGCATCGCCGCGTCCGTGATTCTCGTGAACCTGCAGCCGGCGATCGTGGCCGTCCTTTCCTCGGTCTGGCTTCGGGAGACGCCGACGCGGCGGCAGTGGCTTGGCATCGCGGTGGCGATGGGTGGCGCCGCCGGCGTCGCATTCGCCAGTGGAGCGAACGCCGCGGGGCGCGGCGCCCTCCCACTCCTCGGAAACGGCCTCGCACTCGTCGGCGCCATCACCGCGGCGCTGTATTACCTGAGCGGGCGCCGGTTGCGAACGAAGCTCGATGTCCTGCCATACGTCACGCTCGTGTACGGTGCCTGCCTCGTCTCCCTGCTCGTGATCGCGTTCGTTGTCGACGCCCCGCTCCTGCCGCAGCCCGCACGCGAGTGGTCCATATTCGCCGGCCTCGCCCTTGGACCCATGCTGCTCGGCCACACCGGGATGAACTGGGCACTCGGTCACCTGCCCGCGTACGTAGTGAACATCACGGTGCTCGGCGAGCCGGTCGGCGCCATCCTGCTGGGAGCGCTGCTCCCGGGGATTCAGGAGATCCCGAGCGTTGCCGTGCTGGTCGCGGGGACCGTCGTCATCGCGGGCATTCTGATGGCGCTGCCGCGACGGGAGGCACCTAGTTAGCGTTGAAGCATGTCGGCCCCGACGAGAAGTCCTTCAGGCGCACGCCGCGCCGTGCAGTACGAGCTCGATGTGGTGGTCACGCGAGGCGGTATCCTGGAATCGCGGCACCGCGTGCATGCAGCGGTCGTCGATGGTCGCGGTGAGCTGATCGGCATCGCGGGAGACCCATCCCTCATCACCGCGTGGCGCTCCGGCGCGAAGCCGATGCAGGCGGCGCCGTTCGTCGAGGCCGGGATTCCCGACGCGGTCGGCTGGGGCGATGACGAGGTGGCGCTCGCGTGTGCCTCGCATGCCGGAGAGCCGGAGCACGTGGCCATCGCATCGCGCATGCTCGAGTCCCTCGGGCTGGAGGAAGGAGACCTTGCGTGCGGGCCGCATGAGCCTCTCTCGAAACGTGGCTCGAAGCTTCTGCGCGAATCCGGACTGCACCCGACGCGCCTTCACAACAACTGTTCGGGCAAGCATGCCGCGATGCTCGCTTATGCGGTCCGCTGCGGTGAAGGCGCGCTCGGATATCAGCGAGCGGAGCATATGGTGCAACGCGCGGTGCTCGCGACGGTCTCGCGATGGGCGGGGATCCCCGCGCAGCGCGTGCTCGTCGCCGTCGACGGGTGCGGAGTGACGACTTTCGGCCTCCCCCTGGATGCGATGGCGACGGCATTCGCTCGCTTCGCCATCGCCGCCGAGCGTGGGGAGGAGGTTCCAGCTCGAATCTTCGCCGCGATGCGTAGCCGCCCCTTCCTGATTGGCGGAACGGATCGATTCGACACGGTCGTGCTCGAAGAGACTGGCGGCGCCGTCATTGCCAAGGTGGGTGCGGAGGGAATGCATTCGGTGGCTGTGCCGGCGCGCGGGCTCGGGCTGGCGATCAAGGTCGAGGATGGCGGGCAACGAGCACAGCATGTGGCGGTCATTCGGCTCCTCCAGGTCCTCGGCGTGTTTCCGGAGGACCTGCCGGCCAGACTCGCTGCGTTCGCGCGGACTCCAGTCGTGAACACGCGTGGTGAAACGGTCGGCGAGCTCGCGCCGCTCGCGTGAATTGCAACGGTCCGGCCTCCCGCGAAACACATTGATGGCAGAACGCGCGCGCCTCACGAGTACCGTGCCGGCGCTGGACGAGGCGACTCGCGCGCTGGTGCGTCTCGCCGCCGTGATATCGTCGGGGACGGAGTCGGAGATCCGCGCCGCGATGGCGCAGGTGGCCGATGGGTCGGTGCCGGCGATCTGGATCGAGGAGCTCATCCTTCAGACGTACCTGTTCGCCGGCTTCCCCCGGGGGCTGAATGCCATGCGAGAATGGCGACGGGTATCGGGCCAACCGGCGCCGGCGAGCGACGATGGCGAACGGCTCGACGCAACGGCCGAATGGATGCAGCAGGGCGAGCGCACCTGCCGCACTGTGTATGGCGCGATGTATGACCGCCTCCGACTCAACATTCGGGCACTGCATCCGGCGCTGGATACGTGGATGATCGTCGAGGGGTACGGGAAAGTGCTGTCGCGTTCGGGGCTCGACTTGAAGCGCCGTGAGCTCTGCGTCGTCGCGGCGTGTGCGGTGCTCGAGCAGGAGCGCCAGCTCCACTCGCATTTGCATGGGGCCCTCAACGCCGGGGCGACCCAGGGTGAGGTCGACGACACGCTCGCCGTCGTTCACGAAATGCTGGCCGACGGGGCGCGGGAGCGGGTCATGCACTTGTGGTCGCGGGTGAGACAGAGGTAGCGAGGGTGTTCAGGTGATCGAGGTGGTCGAGGGACCGTCGTTGCTCCCCTCGACCACCTGGACACCCTCGATCACCTCTCCAAGGGGATCAGCATGTTCATCGATCGCGTCGTGGTGAAAGTGGAAGCCGGCACCGGCGGCTCCGGGGCGTCGTCGTTCCGTCGCGAGAAGTTCGTTCCCATGGGCGGTCCCGACGGCGGCGATGGGGGACGCGGCGGTGACGTGATCGTGCGAGGGGACTCGAATCTCGCGACGCTGCTCGATTTCACCTATCGCGATTTCTGGCAGGCGGAGCGCGGCGAGCACGGAATGGGATCCAACAAGACCGGGCGCTCAGGTCAGGGCGTCGTGCTCCCGGTGCCTCCGGGGACCGTCATTCGCGATGCGGACACCGGGGAATTCCTTGGCGAGATTCTCCAGGAGGGCGATGAGATTCTCGTCGCGCGCGGCGGCCGTGGCGGTCGGGGCAATGCGGCGTTCGCATCGGCCACGCATCAGGCACCACGAGAATGGCAACCCGGCGAGGAAGGCGAGCGGCGGAACCTCGAGCTGGTGCTCAAGCTCATCGCGGATGTGGGTCTGGTCGGCCAGCCTAACGCGGGAAAGTCGACGCTCCTGTCCGTGATCTCCGCCGCCCGTCCCAAGATCGCCGACTACCCATTCACCACGCTTTCCCCCAACCTGGGAGTCGTGCAGCTCACCGACCACCGCACATTCGTGGTCGCCGACATTCCGGGGATTATCGAGGGTGCACACGAAGGGCGTGGGCTGGGCCTGCAGTTCTTGCGGCACATCGAACGCACGCGAGTGCTGGCGTTCTTGATTCCCGTCGATTCGATGGATTGGCAGGCCGAGTACGACACGTTGCGGCGCGAAGTGCGAAGCTACTCGGAGGAGCTGGCCGGAAAGCCACACGCGGTGGTGTTCACGAAGATGGATCTCATGGGCGACCTCGAGCCACCGCCGCTCGAGGCGAGTGAGGCATTCGCGACGTTCGCGATCAGCGCCGCCAGTCGTGAGGGTCTGGAGGAGCTCAAGGCGGGCCTGTGGGCGCGCCTGCTCGACATGAAAAAGGAAGAGCGCCGTCGGGCGGCCGAAGCTCCGCTGCCGTGAGCGAGAGCGCCGATGCGTCGTATCGAACTTGGCGACGAGTGCTATCCCACAGCGCTGCTCGACCTTCGGTCCCCGCCGCGCGTCCTGTGGGCGATCGGAGACCTCGGCGCGCTCCGACCCCCGGTCGTCGCGATCGTCGGAACGCGTAAGGCGACGCCGTACGGGGCTCGCGCGACGCACGAAATTGCGGGCGCGCTCGCGCGTGCGGGCGCGTGCATCGTGAGTGGCATGGCCCGCGGGATCGACGGGATCGCCCACACCGCCGCGCTCGACGTTCACGGCCGAACGGCCGCCGTGCTGGGCACCGGTGTCGACGTTGCCTATCCCGCCGGTCACCGTCCGCTGCATGCGCGCCTTCGTGAGCACGGGCTACTGCTGTCCGAGGAGCTGCCCGGGGCGCACGCGGGGCCAGGATCATTCCCGAAGCGGAATCGGCTCATCGCCGCGCTGGCATCGATCACGCTCGTGGTCGAGGCCGGCGTGAAGAGCGGCGCGCTCATTACCGCAAACCATGCGCTCGAGCTCGGCCGCACGGTGGCGGCCGTACCGGGCCCGATCGACGCGCCGCAGAGTGCGGGAACCAACGCGCTGTTGCGAGACGGGGCGACGCTGATCGCGGAGGTTGCGGATGCGCTCCAGCTTGCCGGCCTCACCCGGCCGGCGCGGACCCCCGATCCGGATGTAACGAGCACGGCGGAGCTGGCGGTCTGGATGGCGCTCCGCGATGGCGCGCTCGACGTCGATACTCTCACCGCCCGTGCGGGGTTGCCGGCGCGGGACTGCCTGGCGGCAGTGACGACGCTCGAGCTCAACGGCGCGATAGAATGTGCGCTCACCGGCGAGATTCGTCGCCGGTTTTAGGGCACACCACCGACGCATTGGATTTTCCGGCGCTCGGGACGAAATTGATTGCTCCCTACACACTGAATCGACATGCCGGCGTCGGACTATCGATCTCGCATCTACGACTACTACGTCCACTCGCGGCTCGAGTCGCTGGCTCCAGCCGATACGGAATCCATCCGTCGTGGGGGCGCCTATCTTCGCCGCGTCGTCCAGCGGCATTTTCCCGAGAATCGCAATGCGACCATCCTTGATCTCGGATGTGGGTACGGTTCGCTCATCTACCACGCTCGTCAGGCCGGCTACGTCAACGTCGTCGGCGTGGACCGATCCCCTCAACAGCTGGTCGAGGCTCAGCGGTTAGGCATTGAGGGAATCGTGGAGGGGGACATCCTCGAGTACCTCGACTCAGTCGCGGACGCGAGTCAGGATGTCGTTATCAGCTTCGACGTCATCGAGCACTTCACGCGGGATGAGCTCCTGCCGTTCGTGGACGAGGTGCGGCGCGTGCTCAAGGAGGGCGGACGCTGGATCATTCACACTCCCAACGGCGAGTCCCCAATGTCCAACCGCATCCGCTACGGGGATCTCACGCACGAGCAAGCGTTCACACGAACCTCTCTTGGGCAGCTCCTGCTTTCGTCCGGGTTTCGATCGCTCGAATGTTATGAGGACACTCCGGTGATACACGGCCTGGCCAGCGGCTTCAGGTTCGCGGCGTGGAAAGTCATTCGGGGGATGCTGCGCTTCTACCTTGCGGCGGAAACCGGAAACTCGGGAGGCTCGGCTATCTTTACGCAGAACCTTCTCGCCGTGGCGGTGCGATAGCGCAGTGGCTGGTCATGAATTCGCGCGTCACCTCTACATCCACGTCCCCTTCTGCGCGCGACGATGCTCGTACTGCGACTTCTCGATTGCCGTTCGTCGTGAGGTCCCTGTCGAGGGGTTCACCCGGGCGCTTCTCGGCGAGCTCGATCTGCGTTTCCCGGGGAGCACGCCGGAGCGTTGGACAGTCGACACGCTCTACCTCGGCGGCGGCACTCCCTCGCGACTTGGAGCTGGGGGAATCGCGTCGCTCATGGAGGCGCTCCGACGGCGACTGCGCCTCGCGGACGACGCCGAGGTCACCATCGAGGCGAACCCCGATGACGTCTCGTCCGGCGCGGCTCGGGTGTGGCGGAACGCCGGCATCAGCCGCCTGTCGTTAGGCGCGCAGTCCTTCGATCCGAACGCGCTCGCATGGATGCATCGGACGCACACGAGCGAACAAGTCGTCACCGCCTTCGACGCCGCACGCCGTGCCGGCATCGAGAACATCTCGATCGATCTCATCTTCGCGCTTCCCCCCGCGATCGGTCGCGAGTGGAATGACGACCTGCACCGGGCGATCGCGCTGGAGCCCTCGCACGTTTCCCTGTACGGGCTGACCGTACACGAGAGAACGCCGCTTGCGCGATGGAGGGATCGCGGCGATGTCGCCGAGGCACCGGACGAGACCTACGCTACCGAGTTCCTGGTCGCGCACGCCGCGCTGACGAGCGCAGGCTTCGATCACTACGAGGTGTCGAGCTACGCACGGCAGGGCGCGCGCTCTCGGCACAACGCCAGCTATTGGTCGGGCCGGCCATGGGCGGGGGTCGGTCCGGCCGCTCACGAGTTCGACGGCGTTCGACGGCGGTGGAACGTCGGCCCCTATGCCCAATGGCTCGCGCTCGTTGGCGCCGGCCGGGACCCGGTGGCGGGGGAAGAACTACTGACCGAGGAGAACCGGGATGCCGAGCGCGTGTATCTCGGCTTGCGAACGTCATCTGGTCTCGCCGCGACCGCGGCCGAGCGGTCGAAGGCGGGGCGCTGGGTGGAGGAAGGCTGGGCTTCGCTGGACGGCGACATGCTCCGGCTTACCCCGGAGGGCTGGCTGCGGCTGGACACACTGGCCGCCGCCTTGACCTGACGGCAAGTTATTACGATATTTGAACTTATGGCACAACAGCCGCTTACGGAACGGGAGCGCCGCGTACTGGAAGCGGTGATTCAATCGTACGTCGAGACCGCCGAGCCCGCGGGTTCTCGCACGATCTCGCGGCGGTTTGGGCTTGGCGTGTCCCCCGCGACCATCCGGAATACGATGAGCGACCTGGAGGAGAAGGGTTATCTCTTCCACCCGCACACGTCTGCCGGCAGAGTCCCGACCGACATGGCGTATCGGGTCTACGTCGATTCGCTGATGCGCGTGTCGCCGGTCTCGACGCAGGAGAAGGATCGGCTCTACGAGCACGTCTCCTCGGGCGGTACGGCCATCGAGTCGATCCTCCGACGCGCCGCGCAGATGCTCGGTGTACTCACGCAAGAGCTCGGAGTGGCGGTCGGTCCGAGAATCGAGGAAGCGGTTCTCGAGCGGCTCGAGCTCATTCGCGTGTCGTCGGAGCGCATGCTGCTGGTGTTGCGTCTTCGCGGTGGGGCCGTCCACAGCATCTTCGTCGAGGTCCGGTCGGAGATGGCCGAAACCGCCCTTGCCGCGGTGGCGTTGGTTCTCAATGAGCGGCTGGGTGGCCTCACGTTGCGCCAGATCCGCCAAACGATCCCCGATCGCTTGCGGGACGCGCCGACGCCGGCGGAAGCGCGCGAGCTCCTCAACATTTTCGTGCAGGAAGGAGATCACCTCTTCGACGTTGCCGGGACGTCCGGTCCGGAGAGCGTGCTCCTGAGCGGGACATCGAAGCTCGTCGAGCAGCCCGAATTCGCCAGCGGCGAGAACATGCGCCGCCTGCTTCAGCTGACGGACATGCCCGGTGAGCTGGCGATGCTGCTCCGCGGCCGAAGTGAAACGCCCGGCCTGACGATCACGATCGGCAACGAGCACAATGACCCGGCGCTGGCGTCGTTCACGGTCGTGACGTCGGAGTATCACGCGGGGGCTCTGTCGGGCGTGATCGGCGTGATCGGTCCCACGCGGATGCCGTACGACAAGGTTGTTTCGCTCGTGAATCACACCTCGCGAATGTTGACGGAGCTCCTTGATTGAATGGCTGGAGACAACTGCGAACTGCGAGCTGCGACCCGAGCTCGACTCCTTAGGGTTCGCAGTTCGCAGTTCGCAGTTCGCAGTTCAAGACTGACCCGTCGTCCAAATTGATCCATGTCTGATTTCTATCAAACGCTCGGTGTGGACCGCTCGGCCTCCGATGAGGAAATCAAGAAGGCCTATCGGAAGCTGGCGATGACGTACCATCCGGACCGGAACAACGGGTCCAAGGACGCGGAAGAGAAGTTCAAGGAAATCACCGAGGCGTACGACGTTCTCCGCAATCCGGACAAGCGCGCCATGTATGACCGGTACGGGGAGGCCGGGCTTCGCGGTGGCGGCATGGGTGGATTCCATCACGTCGATCTCTCCGAGGCGCTGAGCATTTTCATGCGCGACATCGGTGGGCTCGGCGGCTTCGAGGAGCTATTCGGCGGCGGACGCGCACGCGGGACGCCGCGCACCGGCGCCGACGTCAAAGTTACGATCTCGTTGACCCTCGCCGAGGTGGCGACGGGCGTCGAGAAGACGATCGTCGCGAAGCTGCTCGATCCCTGCGACAAGTGCCGCGGCAGTGGCGCGGAGGCGGGAAGCGCGCCGACACGGTGCCCCACCTGTCATGGCAGCGGAGAGGTGCGCCGCGCGCAACAGTCCTTCTTCGGACAATTCGTGAGTGTCGCGCCCTGTCCCACGTGCGCAGGCCAGGGAAAGGTCATCGCCCAGCCGTGCAAGAAGTGCAAGGGTGAGGGGCGCGTGCGCGGCGAGCACAGCATTCCGGTGAGCGTCCCTCCCGGAGTGTCGACGGGTCAGTACATGACACTGCGGGGAGCCGGCAGCGTTGGACCGCGAGGCGGAGCTCGCGGTGACATCCTCGTCGTCTTCGATGTCGAGGAAGATCCGCGGTTCGAGCGCGACGGCGAGGATCTCTTCACCGAGGCCCTGGTCGCTTATCCGCAGCTTGTCCTCGGCGGCGACGTCCAGGTCCCGACCGTCAGCGGTGCCGTGAGTCTGCGTCTCCCTGCGGGAACGCAAAGCGGTCAGGTCTTCAAGCTTCGCGGCCGCGGCCTCCCCCGTGTGAACGCGTCGGGCGTGGGCGACCTGAACGTGCGCGTGCAGCTCTGGACACCGCAGGAGATGTCGGCGGAGGAGCTGGCCCTGGTTCGGCAGCTCGCTGAGCAGGGGGCAAAACCACCCGCCTCCCGGGAGAAGGGCTTCTGGTCGAAGGTGAAGGAGGCCCTCGGCGCCTGATGTCGTGGCTCGCGATACGCGTGGCCGGCGCGAACGAGACGACACGCAATGCCATCGCCGCGGCGCTCATCGAGGCGGGCGCCGCGTGCGTCCAGGAAGAGCGTGAAGCCCTCGTGACCTACCTGCCTGACGACGCAGCGCTCGACGGGGTGCGAAACGCCGTCGCCGAGGATGACGCGGCGATTCTCGAGGTGCGTGAGGCCGCCGCGACCGAGATCGACCGTCCCTGGCCATCGACGGTCGGCGCCTCGCGTGCAGGCCGCTTCGTGGTCGTGCCGCCCTGGCTCGACGCGCCGGGCAACGACGGCGACCTGGTGATCGTCATCGATCCCGCGATGGCCTTCGGCACGGGCGAGCACCCGACGACGCGCGGAGTGCTCCGCCTCATGCCCCAGGTCGTCACGCCGGGCGATCGTGTGGCCGACCTGGGCGCGGGGAGTGCGGTACTCTCCATCGGAGCGGCGATGCTCGGTGCGTCGAGAGTCGCTGCAATCGAGATGGATGCCGACGCCATCGGGAACGCGGAGGAGAATGTCCGCGTGAATGGAGTGAGCGATCGCGTCGTCGTCATCGAAGGTGACGCGGAGACACTCCTCCCGCACGTCGCCCCGGTGCGCGTGGTGGTCGCGAACATCATCTCCTCGGTGCTGATCTCGCTGCTTCCGGAGGTTCGGTCTGCACTCACGCCGGATGGCGCCGCGATCTTCTCGGGAATCCTGCGCGAGGAGCGTGAGGCCTTCATGTCGGCCCTGGCCGCCGCCGGATGGCGGGTGGAGCGGGAAGACATCGAGGACGCGTGGTGGACGGTAGTCGCTCGTCCGTCATAGCGACCTTCTTCTGCGAGCAGGCGCTCGAGCCGGGCCGCGCTGCGGCGCTTGGCGAGGGCGAGGCGCATCACGCGCGCGTCCGCCGATTGGAGCCGGGTGAAAGCGTGCGGCTGGTGGACGGCGCCGGCAGCGTCGCGGCGGGAACCCTCACGCGTCTGACGAAGGGCGGCGCTACCGTCGACGTCCACGCGGTCTCGCGCGTCGCGCCGCTGCCACCGGTGCACCTGCTCGCCCCGGTTGCCGACCGGGACCGCATGCTCTGGCTCGCCGAAAAGACGACCGAGCTCGGCCTAACGAGTTGGCGGGCCGTCTCATGGCGACGGTCTCGCGGGGTATCGCCACGCGGGGAAGGCGAGTCGTTCCGGGCCAGGGTGCGTGCGCGCATGATCGCCGCGCTCACGCAGTCCGGGGGCGCATGGTTACCCGCAATTCTTCCCGATGCGACCGGTGAGGACGTCTGTGAGACCGCGGAGCCCGGTCTGCATCTCCTGCTCGATGTGACCGGCGAACCGATCCTGACCGTGCCGGTCAGCGCTCCTCTCACCATCGCGATGGGACCGGAGGGCGGCCTCGCCGACGATGAGCGCGAACGCCTCGTGGCGGCCGCCTGGATGCCCGTTTCGCTCGGCGTCACTACCTTACGGTTCGAAACCGCCGGCACGGCGGCGCTCGCCATCGCGCGCGCCGCGTTCGCCGCCAACGTGGAGAGCACACGTGGCTGACGATTGTCTGTTCTGCCGCATCATCCGCAACGAGATTCCCGCGAAGGTCGTGGCGAAGACCGACGACTGCATCGCGTTTCGCGACATCAACCCGCAGGCGCCGTCGCACGTGCTGATCATCCCACGAGAGCACGTGCCCTCGCTGAACCAGCTCCGCGATCCCGACGTCGTGGGTCGCATGGCCATGCTCGCCGCGGAGATCGCCAAGCAGGAGGGGATCGCCGACAGCGGGTATCGCACGGTCATCAATACCAACGCCGACGCGGGGCAGACCGTCTTTCACATCCACATGCACCTGCTCGGCGGGCGCGGCATGGGCTGGCCACCAGGGTAAGGGCGGGCATGAGGGTTGCAAACCGCGATCGCGGACGGAGACGTTGATGGCCGGCATGGACCTCTGGTCAGTGCCCACGTCGCCTCGCGCCCGCCCTTTTACCGACATCCACCCTGGAAATGACTACGCCCGACTCGAGTAGCCGCCAGTTGAAGGGCGCCCGGACGCGCCCGTGAAGCAAACGCTCCTCATCACCGGCGGGACCGGGTTTCTCGGCAAACGCCTGGGCGTCACCCTGCGCGATCAGTACGACGTCGTTCTCACGGGACGCAACAACAAGCAGAACATGCACGCCGAGCAGTTCTCGGGATGCCGGGTGCTGCCGATGGACGTGGCGAACATCGAGGCCGTGCGGGACACGTTCACCGAGACGCGGCCGAGTGTCGTCATCCATGCCGCCGCCACCAAGTTCGTCGATCTGGCGGAACGACAGCCGATGGAGTGCGTCGACGTCAACGTGGTTGGGTCACAAAACGTCGCCCGCGTGGCGGTCGAGAAGGGCGTCGAGACGGTGATCGGCATCTCGACCGACAAGGCCACGCCTCCCGTGAGGAATACGTACGGCCTGTCGAAAGCCCTGATGGAGCGCGTGTTCTGCGGCATGGACGGAAAAACCCAGACGCGATTCGCCTGTGCCCGGTACGGCAACGTCGCGTGGTCGACGGGCTCCGTGCTTCCGATGTGGAACAAGATGCATCAGACGACGGGCGTCATTCGCACCACCGGACCCGAGATGCGGCGCTTCTTCTTCACGGTCGACGAGGCCGTGCAGCTGATCGTCACGCTGCTCGACAATATCGAACGGCATCACGGTGAGGTCGTTTCGCGTCAAATGCGCTCTGCGCTCATTCGCGACATCCTGGAAATCTGGGTGAAGCGAAAGGGAGGGAAATGGGAGCGGATGGAAGGGCGTCCCGGCGAGCGCAACGACGAGTTTCTCGTTGGCGACCTGGAGCTTCCGCACGCATACGAAATCGAATATGACGGTGTGCCGCATTACGCGATTGCCTTCAACCGCCGCTCGGAGAAGCCGCTCACGGAAGCGCTTTCGTCCGAGAACGCCGTCCGGCTCACCGAGCAGCAGATCATCGAGCTGATCGAGAATCCGCCTCCCGAGGAACGGTGATGCGTGGAATTCGGCATGCGCTGATCATGGCCGCAGGTCGTGGCCAGCGGATGATGCCGCTGACGGAGCACGTCCCGAAGCCGATGGCGCCGTTCGGCGCCACTACCCTGATCGCTCAGGGGATCGAGAAGCTGAAGTCGCACCTCGAGAGCGTGCACATCACGGTCGGGTACAAGAAGGCCATGCTGGCCCAGCACGTGATCGAGCACGGGGCCAGCTCGGTGTTCAACACGGAAGGTCACTCGAACTCGTGGTGGATCTACAACACGCTCCTGAGGACGCTCGACGAGCCCGTGTGCGTCCTCACGTGCGACAACATCATCGAGCTCGACTTCGACCGGCTCGACAGTGACTATCAATCCCTCGGCAATCCTCCCTGTATGCTCGTCCCCGTGCGGCCCGTGGCTGGTCTGGAGGGCGACTACATCTTCCACGAAGCACAGGTCGTCACCGAAGTGAATCGACACCGGCCCGCTGACATCTATTGCTCGGGCATCCAGGTCCTGAATCCGCGGCGAGTCAACGAGCTCACGCGCGATGAAGGAGACTTCTATTCCGTGTGGTCCCAGCTCATCGACCAACGGATGCTGAGGGTGTCGTCGGTATATCCCAAGACATGGATTTCGGTCGACACTGTCGATCAGCTGAACCTGTTGAACGGTCAGCCGGCGACTGAGGCGCGGCCGTGATCGACGTATTGGTCGTCTCGCAGTCCTGCCTGACCGCGATAAACCGCGTGCCGTTTCGACTGCTCCGCGACCTGGGATGGAATGTCGAGCTCGTCGTGCCCACCCGGTTTCGGGCGGCGGGATTCGATCGGCCGGCAGACCCTCGTACCAGCGAGGATCCGCCCATTCATTTTCTGCCCATTCGCAGCAGTCACCCGCGGCTGTGGACGTACGACGGGCTGGATGAGCTGCTGGATCAGCGACGCCCGCGCATCCTTTACACCGATGTCGATCCCGGCAGCCGTCTCGCGCTGCAGCTCGGATGGTGGGCGAAGCGCAACGGCGGACGGCTCGCTTGCCTCTCGTGCGACAACATGCCGCGGACGCTTCGGGGAGAGCTGAAACGGTCACCCGGAAGCGCGGCCCGGTTCCTCGTCACGCGTGCTCTCGGAACTGCGGCTCGGGGCGTGGTCGATCACGTCTTCGCCATCAGCCACGACATCGAGGCGGTGATGAAAACGGTGGGATTCGGCGACCGCGTCTCGGTGATCCCGTTAGGCTTCGACCCCAAGCTGTTCCGTCCGGATCCAGCTGCTCGACGTCGTGTGAGGGAATCGCTGGGACTTCGCGAAACGACCGTTGCCTACTTCGGTCGTCTGATTCCGGAAAAGGGCGTGCATCATCTGATCGATGCACTCGCCGAGCTCAAGAACGAGCGATGGCAGATGATGATCGACGAGTTCAAGGAGTACGACCACCCGTACGTGCGACAGATCCGGGAGCAGATCGGGCGGGTCGGCCTCGCGGACCGTATCGTGTACTTCGACGCCAGACACGACGAGATGCCGATGTTCATGAATGCGGCGGACATCGTGGTCGTCCCGTCCGAGTCCAACCCCGCGTGGAAGGAGCAGTATGGCCGCGTTGCCCCGGAGGCCATGGCCTGCGGCAGGATGGTCATAACCTCCAACTGCGGCGCGCTCCCGGAGCTCGTCGGCGAAGCCGGCGTCGTGGTTCCGGAGGGTAGCGTCGGGGCTCTGCGCGACGCCATCGCCCAGGCTCTCGCGAACCCGACTCTCCGGGACTCGATGGGCCATGCGGCGTTCGAGCGGGCCCACGCCGAGTTGAGCGTCACGCAGCAGGTGGAGGGAATGCACGAGATCTTCTCGAGGTGGGCTCGACCCACGGCGGTGGCGCGCCGAATGGAGGCGCAAGGAGCGTCTGTGTGATTCCGAAGCGAGGGTTTCCCTGATACTGTTCATGGACCCCGTACGGCTCGAGACCCGCCGCCTTGCCTGACTCTGTGTCCGCTCTCCTCGTCCGCCTTCAGGCCGATCTCACAACCGCTCGCAAGGCCCAGGACAAGCCGAGAACGCTGCTTCTCGGGACGATTCTGGCCGACATCAAGAATCGGAAGATCGAGCTCCGCCGCGATCCCACCGACGAGGATGTCATCGAGGTCCTGCGGAAGGGTATCAAGCGACGGCGCGAGTCCATCGAAGCGTACGACAAAGGGAATCGCGCCGACTTGTCGGCCAAGGAGCGCGCTGAGGTCACAGCGCTCGAGCAGTATCTCCCAGCCCAGGTGGGGGACGATGAGATTCGCGCGGCGGTCCGAGCCGCCATCGCGGCCGGCGCTGCCAACATCGGCGCGGTCATGGGGAAGGTGATGCCTCAGTTCAAGGGGCGCGCCGAGGGGGGAACGATCAACGCCATCGCTCGAGAGGAGCTCGCGGGGCGTGCGTAAGGCCGAGGCGCCGGAAAAGCGCTGGAGAAGCGCCGGGGGCGCTGAACTACGATGACGTTCAGCGCCCTCAGCGCTTCTCCAGCGCTTTTTCAGCGCGCGAGCTCCTCATGAACACCCACGCCCTCCGCGTTCTCGAGCTGCCTGAGGTGCTTGCCGTCGTCGCGGGCCGAGCCGCCACCGCGCCCGGCGCCGAACGCGTTCGCGCATTGACGCCCACGACCGACCGCGGCTGGATCGAGCGGGAGCTCATGCGCGTCTCGGCCATGCGCGCGCTGACCGCCGGCAACGACGGCTTTCGTCCCGAGCCCATCCCCGAGATGGGCGACTCGCTCCCGAAGCTGCGTGTGGAAGGAACCGTGTGGATGGCCGCAGAGCTGCTGGCGGCGTGCAAGCTGCTTCGATCGTCTCGCCGCACGCACGAAGCGCTGGGGAGCGGGGAGCGCCGTGATGTGGCTACCGCCGTCCTGGATCCGCTCGTCGAGCAGCTCGTCGTCGCTCGTCCGCAGGAGACCGCGATCGAGCGCGCCATCGACGACGAGGGTCTGGTGAAGGATGAAGCCTCTCCGGCACTGCGCAGGATCCGACGCGACCTGCGTGGCGCCGAAGGCGAGCTTGTCGCGCTCCTCGAGCGCCACATGGCGCGGCTCGATGCGCATCAGCGCGTGCCCGACATGTCGGTCACCGTGCGCAATGGGCGCTACGTCATTCCGATCCGTCGTGAGGCACGCGGAGCGATCGGCGGAATCGTGCATGACGAGTCCGCCACGAAGAATACGCTCTTTGTCGAGCCGCCGGCGGCGATCGAGTTCGGGAATCGCATCCGCGAGCTCGAGGCGGACGAGGCGCGCGAAGTCCTGCGGGTGCTCCGCGAGCTCACCGACACCATTCGCCCCCTCCGGGAGGAGATCGCCGCTGCGCTCGAGGCCCTGATCGAGATCGACGCCCTCTTCGCGCGCGCGCGGTTCGCCGATGAGTTCCGCTGCGCGCCGGCGGCCCTCGCGACGCCGAGTGCGGGCTTCGCGATTCGCGACGGCCGGCATCCGCTCCTTCTCGCGCGCGGCGGCGCCGTCGTCCCGTTCGATCTCGAGCTTGGCGGCGAGGAGCGCACGCTCCTCATCTCCGGCCCCAACACCGGTGGCAAGACGGTCCTGCTCAAGGCGCTTGGCCTCATCGCGGCGATGACGCAATGTGGCATCCCCGCTCCTGTTGGACCCGAGAGTCGAATCGCGCTGTTCGACGACATCTTCGCCGACATCGGCGATGAGCAGTCGATCGAGGCGAGTCTCTCGACGTTCAGCGCGCATCTGCGAAACCTCGCCGAGATCCTCGAGCGCGCGACGAGCCAGTCAGTCGTCCTGATGGATGAGCTCGGCGCCGGCACCGATCCCACGGAGGGAGCGGCGCTCGGAGGCGCCATCCTCGAGGAGTTGACCGCGCGCGGCGGGCTCACCATCGCGACGACGCATCTGGGTGCGCTCAAACAGCTGTCGACGGAGAATCCCGCCATCGTCAACGCCTCGCTCCAGTTCGACGCTGTCGCGCTCGCGCCGACGTATCGCCTGATCAAGGGCATTCCCGGGCGGTCCTATGGGCTGGGCATCGCGCGACGGCTCGGGTTGCCGGAGCACGTCCTGGCGCGCGCGGAGCAGCGCGTGCCAACGCAGGAGCGCGACCTCGCCGTGCTGCTCGCCGAGATCGAGCGTCGTGAGGCGGAGCTCACCCAGCGCGAGCGGCACGCGGCGCTCGATCGCGAGAATCTCGATGCGCGGCGGGAGTCCGTCGAAGCGCGCGAACGGACGATGCGCGAGGCCGAGCGCACCCAGGAGAAGCGCGCACGCCAGGACGCGCGACGGTTCCTCCTCGATGCACGCACCGAGATCGAGGAGACGATCAAGTCGCTGCGGCAGGGAGCCGCAGATCCGGCGGACGCGGCGCGGGACGCTCGGCGTCGCGTGGAAGCTCTGGCCCAGGAGCAGGCCGACGCGCTTTCGGCGATCGAGGCCGAGGAGGCGCGGGAGAACGGAGGAGCGGGCGCGGCGCCACTGGCTGAAGGCGACGTCGTCGAGGTGGATACGCTCGGCGGCCGTCTCGGGCGATTGCTCGACGTCCGCGGCGACGAAGGAATCGTCAGCGTCGGCGCGATGAAGCTGGCGGTAAAGCTCGCATCCCTTCGTCGATCGACGCGAAAGGATCCCACGCCCGAGGTCGTGATCCCGATCCGCGGCGACCTTCCCGAGGTCGAGGCCGCGAGCGAAATCGACCTCCGCGGCATGCGCGCCGACGAAATCGACGCCGTGCTGCTCCCCGCGCTCGACAGCGCGGTGCGAGCCGAGCTGAAGCAGCTTCGCATCATCCATGGAAAGGGCACCGGCGCGCTGCGCCAGCGCGTGGCAGAAATGCTCAAGTCCGACGGTCGCGTGCGGGAGTTTCGCCTCGGCGCCTGGAACGAGGGCGGGAATGGCGTGACAGTCGCCCACCTGGACTGATGCGATGATCAGCGACGAGACGATCGAGCGCGTGCGCGAAGCCGCCGACATCGTGCAGATCATCGGGGAGCACGTGAACCTCAAGCGATCCGGCGCCGATTTCCGCGGGCCCTGTCCGTTCCATCAGGGCACGCACCGGAACTTCTCCGTGTCTCCGAAGAAGGGAATTTATTACTGCTTCGTCTGCCACGAGGGAGGCGACGTCTTCACCTTCCTGCAGAAGCGGTTGGGCATGGAGTGGCCCGCGGCGGTGCGACTCGTCGCCGACCGCGTTGGCATCGAGGTCAGAGAGGTCGAGACACGCACGCAGGAAAAGGACGCGCGCGAGCCCTTCTGGGAGCTGAATGCGGCCGCGGCCGCGTATTTTCGCGACATGCTGTGGGACGAGAACCTCGGAAAGCCGGCGCGCGATTACCTCGCATTGCGGCGCGTCTCGCGCGAGGTCGCGGATCGCTTCGGGCTTGGCTATGCCCCCCGCGATCTCGACGCGATGCGCGAGCATCTGAACGCGTTAGGCTATCCCGACGCGCGCCTCGCCGAAGCGGGCCTCCTCGTCACTCGCGAAGAGACGAACGAGCAGCGGCCGCGCTTCCGGAACCGCCTGATCTTCCCGATTCACGATGCGTCCGGTCATCACGTCGGATTTGGCGGTCGGTTGCTCGGCCCCGGCGAGCCCAAGTATCTGAATTCGGCCGATTCGCCCATTTTCTCGAAGTCGCGGCTTCTCTACGGATTGAACTGGGCGAAGCACGCGATTCGCCGCGAGGACCGTGTCGTCGTCGTCGAGGGATACTTCGACGCCGTGCGGCTCTGGTCGGCGGGCCTCGAGCCGGTGGTGGCTCCGTTGGGGACCGCGCTCACCGAGCAGCAGGCCGCACTTCTCGGTCGATACACGCGAACGGCATTCCTGCTGTACGACAGCGATCGCGCCGGTCTCAAGGCGACCTTCCGCGCTGGCGATGAGCTGCTGCGGCACGGATTCGCCGTGCAGGTCGTGACCCTACCCGAAGGGGAGGATCCCGACAGCTTCGTCGATACGCACGGCGCCGATGCGCTGCGTGAGCAGCTCGATCGGTCGGTCGATGTCTTCGAGCGAAAGGTTCAATTGCTGGATCGCGCGGGGTGGTTCGGGGATCTGAGCAGGAAGCGCCGGGCGCTCGATCGCCTCCTGCCGACGATTCGCGCGACGGCCGATGCACTCACGCGCGACATGTACCTCACCCGGGCGAGCGACGCGGCGGGGGTCGCCAAGGACTTGCTGGCGAGGGAGGTCGATGCCGCCACCGGTGCCGCGAGCGGCCGTACCCGCTACGCCGGGCCTCCGGCGCGTCGTGATGCGCGGGAAGCTCCTCCCTCGACCGAGGAGCCGAGTCGGCCGAGAACGCGCGATCGGCGCACGCGAGACCGCCGAAACCGGGCGCGGGGGGAGAGTGCAGAGCGAGAGCTCGTGCGAGTCATGGTGCACGAGCGCGGCGAGGTGGACGGGTTGGCGGAGCGCGTGGACCCGGCGGAGTTTCGCAATGCCGAGTTACGCGAGATCTTTCAGACGCTGGTTCAGCTCGGCGATGGCGCCACCATCGAAGACGTGTCCAGCGCCCTGACGCCGGCCGCGGTAGAGGAAATGCAGGCGTTGCTCGAGGAGCCCGAGGCCCTGGTGGACATCCGCCGTACGATCGACGATTCGTTGGCGGCACTTCGTGTGCGGGAGATGGAGACCAGGCTGGCGGAGATCGACCGGCTGCTGCCGCTGGCAGCCGGGGAGGAAAAGGACGTTCTCATCGTCGAAAAGATCAAGCTGCGACGCGACGTGCAAGCGCTCGGCGGCCAGGGATTTCGACACTTCGGTAAATCGCGATCGTAAAGGGAGGATGAGTGAACCCGGACATTGAACGGTTGTTGACACTGCAGCGGGACGACGCGGAGCTGGATGGGCTCAATCGTCGATTACACGATCTTGATGCGGGAGTGCGCGCGCTCGAGCGGGAGCGCGCGGAAGCGGCGGCGAACCTCGACAAGGCGCGCGCCGACCTGGCGGGGGAAGAGAAGCGCCAACGCGAGCTGCAGTCGAAGTTCTCCGAGCACAAGCAGCTGCAGGAAAAAAACCTCGCGCAGCTCGACGCCGTGAAGAAGGCGCGCGAGGCCACGGCGGCGATGTCCCAGATCGACATCACCCGACGCGCATTGATGCAGGACGAAAACGACCTCCAGACCGCCGAGCAGCGTGCGCGTTCGCTGCGTGACCAGGTCGTGGCTCGCGAGCTCGTCTTGCTGGAGGTCGATGAGCGGATTCGGGATACGCGGGCGAGCACGGCCGGCGAGCGGGAGATCATCGAGCGGGAAATCGCGGCGGCGCAGGCCAAGCGCGAGGCGTCGTCGCGGGAGGTGAGTCCTCGCCTTCTCACGGCCTACGATCGCCTGCGTCGTCGCGGGCGTGGAACGCCGCTCGCGGAGATTCGAGGCGCGTCGTGCAGCGCCTGCAACACGGCCATCCCCATGCAGCGCCGAAACCAGATCATGTCCGGGTTGACGATCGACGCCTGCGAGGGGTGCGGAGTGCTCCTCTACGCATCAGGATGATGCTTGTTGGCCATGCGGTACGCCGGTAACTTTCAGGCGTGACCGCACCCGTAGCACGCGCGCGCCCGCAGGCGCGGTGGGTCATGCCCACCCCCGTCGATCCCGCCGTCATCGCCGCCCTCGCGGCGGAGCTGCACCTTCCGCCGATCGTCTGCGAGCTCCTCTGCCGCAGGGGGTATCTCGACGTCGATCCCGCAAAGCGCTATCTGCGCCCGCGCCTCGATCAGCTCCACGATCCGGAGCGGCTGCTCGGCCTCCCCGTCGCCGTCGAACGCCTGGCGCGCGCGATCACCGATGGTGAGACCATCCTCGTGCACGGCGACTATGATGTCGACGGGATCTGCTCGACGACGATTCTCGTTCGCACCATTCGCTCGCTCGGTGGAACGGTCGTGCCGTTCATTCCCCGGCGGCTCGAGGATGGATACGATCTGACCATGGCCGGCGTGCGCGCGGCGATCGACGAGCACGCACGTGTGATCATTACGTGCGATTGCGGGACGAGCGCACGCGAGCCGGTCGCGGCGGCGTGCGCCGCGGGCATCGACGTGATCGTCAGCGACCACCACCTTCCCGGCGGCCCGCTGCCCGATTGCCTGGCGGTGATCAATCCCAAACAATCCGGGTGCGAGTACCCGGACAAGGACCTGGCGGCGGCAGGGATCGCGTACAAGATCGCGATCGCGCTGGCGAAGCGGCTCGGCGGCGACGTGAACGTCGTGCACAACATGCTCGACCTGGTGGCGATGGCGACGATTGCCGACGTCGCCCCACTCCGCGGGGAGAACCGGATCTTCGCGCGATACGGGCTTCGCCTGATGATGAACTCGCCGACGCTCGGGCTCCGTGCGCTCATTCGCGCTGCCGGCCTGGCGGGGAAACCGCTGACAGCGGGTCGCGTCGGCTTCACGCTCGCGCCGCGCCTCAATGCCGCCGGCCGCCTGGGCCACGCGTTACGTGGTGTGCAGCTGCTCACGACCGAGGATGAGCACGAGGCGAACGCGATTGCGCGCGAGCTCGAGGAGCTCAATCAGCAGCGGCAGCAAGTGGATCGTGCAACGCTGGCCGATGCCCGCAAGCTCCTCGAGCAGACGGACCTCGATGTACGGTGGGGGCTCGTCCTCGCGCAGGAAGGCTGGCATCCGGGGGTGATCGGTATCGTTGCGTCGCGCATCGTCGAGGAGACATGCCGGCCGGTAGTGATGATCTCCCTGGATGGCCACGAGGGGAAAGGCTCGGGCCGCTCGATCCCGGCGTTCGACCTGCACGCCGGGCTGCTCGCCTGCCGCGATCTCTTCGTCCGATTCGGGGGGCACCGCACCGCGGCCGGCCTCACCATCGAGCGCTCGCGGCTGGAGGAGTTCGAGCAGCGGTTCGACGCTGTCGCCCATGAGCGACTGACGATCGACGACCTGGTGCCCGAGGTGAAGGTGGACGTCGTGGTGCCGTTGAGCGCGCTCAATGGCGATCTCGAAACACTGCTTCGGCACTTCGAGCCCCACGGCATCGGGAATGCGTCGCCGGTCTTCGCGATTACCGACGCCCGGTTAGGAGCTACTCCACGGATGGTTGGTCAGGGCCACTTGAAGCTCTGGCTCAGCCACGATGACACGCACATCGATGCGATCGGCTGGGGAATGGGGTCGCTCATCCCGGAGCTGGAGAATTGGGGCTCGCTCGACGTCGCGTTTCGTCTCGAGCGCGACGAGTGGAACGGGCAACCGCGGCTCCAGGCGAAGATCGCGGATATTCGTCGACACGTCTAAAGTGATGCGAACTGCGAACTGCGAACTGCGAACTGCGAACTGCGAACTGCGAAAAAAACTATGCGAAAACCGGCACTGTGCTCAGCCAGGAGTGGCTCGCAGTTCGCAGTTCGCAGTTCGCAGTTCGCAGTTGTTTCATAGACTCCTCGCGCGAATGACAGCTCACGCGTGCGCATAGTCGCGGGGCAATGGCGCGGTCGCACCATCAAGGCACCTCCGGACGATCGCGTGCGTCCCACGGCCGATCGCGTTCGCGAAGCGTGGATGAGCATCATCCAGCCACTCATCCCTGGCGCCCGCGTGGTCGACCTCTTCGCCGGTTCTGGCGCGCTCGGTCTGGAAGCGCTGTCGCGCGGCGCGGCGCACTGTGACTTCGTCGAGATCGCCGCGAAGAGCCTCGCCGCGGTGCGCGCGAACGTCGACAAGCTCGGGGCGGAGGACGCCGCCCGCATCGTTCGCGGGGACGCGCTCAAGTTCGTCGAACGCCTCGAGCGCGACGCGTACGATATCGCCTTCGCCGATCCGCCCTATGGCTTGAACCTGGCGACCCGTATCGCCGAGCGATGGCTGGCGGTTCCGTTCGCTCACGTCCTCGGAGTGGAGCACGGGGCGAAGGAGCACATGCCCGAGGGAGGGGACCTGAGGAAGTACGGAGACACGGCGATCACGTTCTATCACGCCCTCCGGGAACGGCAACGATGACGGAATTCAGAATACAGACTTCAGAATGCAGAAAACCCGGAACGGGGAGCCCAAGCTGGCTCCCCGTCGTGGTTTCTGCATTCTGAAGTCTGTATTCTGAATTCCGTCATCGTTGCCGTTCTTCTTTGCCGTTCTTCCCCGCGATTACTTGCGTCATTCTCCAGAGGCCGCCAAACTCCCGCACCATGTCCAGAATCGCGCTCTACGCAGGGTCCTTCGACCCGATCACTCGCGGTCACGAGGATCTCATCCGGCGGAGTCTCGGGTTCGTCGATCGACTCATCGTGGCGCTGGCGATCAACGTCGCGAAGCAACCCTTGTTCACCATCGAGGAGCGCAAACACTTCATTCGCGCCGCGGTCGGGGACGACCCGCGCATCGAGATTCGCGAGTTCGAAGGGCTTCTCGTCGACTTTGCGCGCACCGTGGGTGCGACCGTCGCGATTCGTGGGTTGCGGGCGGTGAGTGACTTCGAGTACGAGTATCAGATGGCGCTCATGAACCGCCACCTCCACCCCGTGCTCGAAACGCTCTTCATGGTGCCTTCGATCGATCTCACCTTCGTGAGCTCGAGCCTGGTGCGTGAGGTCGCGCGGTTCGGCGGAGCCACCTCGGATCTGGTGCATCCGACGGTCGAGGCCGCCCTCCGCGCCCGGTTCGCACGGAAGTGACCTTTCTCGAAGGCGTGCGGCGCCGTGCCGCCGCGACGCCGATGCGGATCGTGTTTCCAGAGTCATGGGACGCCCGCACGCTCGAAGCGGTGCGGGTCCTCGATCACGATCGTATTGCCAACCCCATCCTCATCCTCGATTCGGAGCGCCCGGGCTCCCACGCGGCGGCGCGCGCCATCGGAGTTCCCGTGGTCGATCCCGCACATGATCCCCGTGCTCCGCGTATCGCCGAGCACCTGCTCGTCAGGCGGCGGGCGAAGGGACTGGAGCCCTCACGTGCCGGAGCGCTCTCGACCCAGCCGCTCTACTTCGCCGATGGTCTGCTCGCGTTGGGCGAGGCAGATGCCTGCGTCGCCGGCGCCGCGACCACCACTGCCGACGTCTTGCGCGCCGCCTTCTGGACGGTGGGACCGGCGGCCGGGGTGACGACCGTCTCGAGCGCGTTCTACATGACGATCCCGCCCTTTCGAGGTGCGTCGCCCGAGGTACTCACCTTCGCCGATTGCGCGGTCATCCCCGAGCCGACTGTGACCCAGATTGCAGATATCGCGGTGGCGGCGGCGCGCGACCGTCGGCGTATTGTCGGGGATGAGCCACGCGTTGCGCTGCTTTCCTTCAGCACAAAGGGCAGTGGATCCGGACCCTCTGTGGAAAAGATGCGTGAGGCGCTCGACGAGGTCCGCCGCCGCGATCCCGCCCTGGCGGTGGACGGAGAATTGCAGAGTGATGCTGCGCTCATCGCAGCGGTGGGTATGCGCAAGGCTCCGGGCAGCTCCGTCGCTGGGCGCGCGAACGTCCTCATCTTTCCTTCGTTGGACGCCGGCAATATCGGCTACAAGCTCGTCGAACGGCTCGCTGGCGCGAGCGCCGTCGGCCCGATTCTCCAAGGGCTGGCGCGACCCTGCTCCGATCTCTCGCGCGGCGCGTCCGTGGATGACATTATCAATGTCGCCGCCATAACCGCGTTGCAGGCCGCGGCGGCATGACGGCTGATTCAGACGTGATCCTTCTGGAGAACCACACATGAGCTTCTCGATCAGGAAGCAGGGCGATGTCGTCGTGGTGGATGTGGAGGGGCAGCTCATCGTCGGCAACCGACAGGAGTTGAAGCAGAAGGTCCTCGACGAGCTGGAGAAGGGGGAGCGCAAGTTCCTGATCGACTTCAGCCAGACCGGATACATCGACAGCTCGGGCCTCGGTGTCCTCGTCTCGCTCTCCAAGAAGATTCGCGAACAGGGCGGGGAGCTTCGGCTCGCGAATCTCAACGACGACCTGAAGACGCTCTTCGAGCTCACGAAGCTAGACACGCTCTTCCAAATCGCCGACACGCGCGAGCGCGCTCTCGAGAGCTTCTAGCGTGCCTGCGCGTGGCGGTCGTGGCGGCGCGGCCCGCCGTCGGAACGCGGTTGCCTCGACCCCCGCGCACGTTCAGCGCGTCGAAGAAAACGCCAGCGTCCCAGTTCCAGGCGACGAAACCCTTTCCGTGGAGCACGTGCGCCTGGCGGTCGAGCTGGACATCCCCAGCGACGTTCGATACATCGAAGACATTGTCGCCATGGTCACGCGGCAATGTGCGCAACTCTCCTATGCGCCGCGCCAGCTCGCGCTGAACGTGCCGGTGGCGCTCACCGAGGCGCTGTCGAACGCCATCCTGTACGGGAATCGCGAGCGCCCCGATCGACACGTCCACGTCCGCGCTGAGGTGGATCGCGAACGGCTCGTCGTCGAGGTGTCGGACGAGGGCACCGGCTTCGATCTCGAGACCTCCGAGATCGACCCCACGAGTCCCGAGAACCTCCTGCGCGAGGACGGCCGCGGGCTGTTCCTGATGCGCCGTCTCATGGACTCGGTGGAACGGTTCGATGACCGAGGCAACGTCATCCGGATGACGCTGCGGCGCTCGTGAGCGACCTGCTGGAGGTCCTGCGGGCATTCACGACCGCGACGGGATGCGATGCTGGTCTCTGGGCAAGCGAGCCGAACGGTCCCGCAACCCTCGAGACGGTCTCACGTGACGACTCGGTGCTCGCGACATGGACGCCTCCCCTCGAGGGCCCCCCCGGCCGTGCCACGTCGCCCGGCGGCCCCGTCCTCGTGCAGCCGATCGCGGGAGCACGTCGCGCCTGGGTGGTCGTTGGACCTTGCACCCGACCGGATCCGCCCCTCGAAATCTTTCTCAAGTTCCTCCTGCCCGTCGTCACACACTCGCTGCAGGCCTCGCTCGAGGTCGAGCACGCGGCGAGTGAGCTTGCCGAGCGCTACGAGGAGATCAATCTTCTCTACACGATCAGCGAGATCCTCGGCCGCACGGTCTCCATGGAGGCGGCGGCGGGGCTCATCCTGAAGGAGATCTCGGAGACGGTCGGCGCGCGCCGCGCGTCCATCCTCGTGCACGACCCCGAGCGGGACGTGCTGCACCCCGTCGCCTCGCTCGGCGTCGGCGAAGCGACGGTGCCCGCGATCACGGTGGCGGATGCCTGCAGCGTATCGGCGAGGGTCTTTCGCGAGCGTCGAGCGCTGATCGTCGAGGACGGCGTAAGCCCCTGCCGCGAGGAGGAGATGTATCGCCGCGGCACCATGCTGTCCGTCCCGATCATGTGGACGCCTCCCGGCGGGGGCATGCAGCCGTTAGGCGTCGTCAACCTCTCGGACCGGGCGTCGAGACAACCCTTCACCGCCGGCGACCAGAAGCTGATCACCGCCATCGCGACGCAAATCGGTTCCGCCATCCAGAACGCACGGCTCGTGCGCGAGTCGCTGACCCAGCAGCGGCTCGTTCACGAGATGGAGCTGGCCCACGATCTTCAGATGCGGCTGCTCCCGCGCGCCGAGATCGTTGCGCCCGACGCCATCGTGGCGGCTCGCGTCGTCCCGGCCGAGAGTGTGGGGGGCGATTTCTACAATCTCTTTCGGCTGGGTGCCGGCCGAACCGGCGTCATGATCGCCGACGTGTCCAGTCACGGCTACCGCGCCGCGCTCATCATGGCGCTGGCCATGAGCGCCACGGCGATTCACGCCCAGACATCCAACGATCCGGGGGAAGTGCTCAATGCGCTGCTCGCTTCGCTCACCGAGGAGCTCGAGTCGACGGAGATGTTCATCTCGGCGTTCTACGGGGTGATCGATCGCGAAAAGGGCACGCTCCGGTACGCGAACACCGGGCATCCGCACGCGTACATCATCACGACCGAGGGAACGATGAAGCGTCTGGCAGCGCTCGACCCACCGCTCGGTATGGTGGACGAGCCTCCCGCCGCGCGCACCGTTCGCTGGACCCGCAACAACGATCTGCTCGTGCTCTTTACGGATGGCGTGAGCGATGCCCGCGACCGTCGCGACACCCGACTCGGAGAGCCGCGTATCATCGAGGTAATCGTGGAGCATCGCAAAGAGGAGCCGAGCGCGATCCTCGAGCGTGTGCTCGCAACGGTGGAAGAGCATACCGCGGGCGCGGTGCGGAGAGACGATCTCACGATGGTGCTGGTGAGGAGCTGAACTGGAACGAGGAACGAGGAACGAGGAAGAGGCACGCATGGTCCGGCGCGCTTGCCCTAGCCGCACTTCCTCGTTCCTCTGTCCTCATTCGCTCTTCGGAATCTTGATCCGCAGCCCCGGAGCCATTACGCCGCGACTCACCACCCCGCGATTCATGTCCCGAATCTCGCGCCATCGAGTCCGGTCGCCCAGCACACGTTCCGCGATGACGGGCAGCGTGTCGCCGGCGCGGGAGATGTAGATCGCGGTGCAATCCTCGTTGCGGATGATGCGGCGCGGACGCACCGTTTGCGGGTCGATGACCGAGAGCAGATCATCGATGCTCTCCACCCCGTCCACGGTTCGCGCGATCTCGATGGCGCGGTCGTGCGCGAGGTCGCTCGTCACCACACCGCGGAGCGTCGCGCGACCGCCGTGCGTCTCGACCGCGAGTCCTTCGATGCCCACGCCCCGGCGCTCGAGGGTGCGGGCAATCCGGAGCGCGAGTGGGGGTTCCTTCGGCTGCCAGGGGAGACGCATGCGGGAGCTCCGATTCCTGAAATGAGCGGCCCTCAGAAGGGCAATGCCCGTGCCTTCCCGCCGGTGCGAAAAAGCCTCGGGCAGCACTTTCTCAGTGACCCGCGCATTCTCGCGCGAATAGCTGACGCGCTCGATCTCAGGAGCGACGAGACGGTCATTGAGATCGGTCCGGGACGAGGTGGCCTCACCGAACAGCTTCTCTCGCGCGCGGGGCGGGTGATCGCGATCGAGGTCGATCGCATGCTCGCGGCGAGGCTGCGAGAGCGTCACGCCGGCGACCCGCGACTGGACGTCGTCGAGCGCGATGTGCTCGAGACGAATCTGGGTGTGCTCGCGGGCGAGGACTTCGCGCTCGTCGGCAACGTGCCGTACTACATCACGACGCCGATCCTCTTTCATGCACTCCGGCCGCCACGGCCCACGCGGGCGGTGTATCTCGTTCAGAAGGAGGTCGCCGACCGCCTGTCGGCGTCCCCCGGCACGAAGGCCTATGGTGCGCTGACGGTGAACGTGAACGCGCTCGCGTCAGCCGAGACGCTGTTCCGCGTTTCTCCCGGAGCGTTCTCACCACCGCCCTCCGTCGATTCCGCGGTCGTGCGCATTACGCCGCGAGCCGAACCCGTCGTGACCTCCGACGAGGAGGAGCGCTTCCGGGTCTTCGTGCAGCAGGCGTTCGGGATGCGCCGCAAGCAGATGCGCCGCGTGGTACGGTCCATTCTCTCGGTTTCGCCGGAACGCGCGGAAGAGTTGCTGGCGGGGGCGGGAATCGAGGCGGAGGCGAGGCCCGAGACGCTTACGGCGGGACAGTTCGCGGCCCTGCTTAGGGGGCGGGAATCAGGGGTCAGGGATCAGGGGGCGTCGGGGGCTGGGTGAGAGGAGAATGCCGCGCCGATATCCTGACACCTCGACCCTGATCCCCCTGACTCCTGACTCCTGACCCCTTATTCGTCGAGTCCCGTACGATTGGCGAGCGCGAACGACAGCCCCTCCAGCTCCATCGCCATGTTCACGTTCTTGAGCGCGATGTGGTCGGGCACCTGAAGCTGCACGGGAGCGAAGTTCATCACCGCGGCAATCCCCGACTTCACCACCCGCGTCACGACCTGCTGCGCCGCCTCCGCGGGCACCGTCAACACCGCGATGTCGACCTCCTCGCGCGCGACATCTTTCTCCAGGGTGGAGAGATCGCGAACGGTGAAGCCGTCGATCCGCTTCCCGATCTTTCCCGGATCGCTGTCATAGACGCCCACGACGTGAAAGCCGCGTTGCGTGAACCCTCGATACTGGGCGAGGGCGCTTCCGATCTTGCCGGCGCCGATGATGATCACACGCCATTCGCGGCCGAGGCCGAGGATGTCGCGGAGGCGCGCGGCGAGCTCGGGGACGGCGTATCCGAGGCCGCGCTTCCCGAACGAGCCGAAGAAGGAGAGGTCTTTCCGGACCTGCGCCGAGGTGGTGCCTCCGCGCGCGGCGAGCTCATCGCTCGAGATGGTGGCGAGTCCGCGCTCCTCGAAATCCTCGAGGAAGCGAAGGTAGAGCGACAGACGGCGGACGGTGGATTCAGCGATCCGTTTCACGTGGGCAGACTGGCTTGTGAATTCCTTCACAATCCTAATCGGCCTGGGTTGGTTCGCGAAGCCTCGAGCTGAGGTCATCGATGCCGTCCCGGTAGTCGAGGGTGTCGAGGCAGACGATCCGGGCCGTTGCGGTTCCCCAGACGACGTCGACGACCTCGGCGACCTCGACAACCTTGGCCTCCCTGACCACCTTTCGGTATCATGCCGGTCAACGTCACCTCCGAAATCGGCCGGCTGCGCTCCGTCCTGGTGCACACGCCCGGCCCCGAGCTCCTCGCCGTAACGCCTTCCACACGCGAAGACTACCTCTACGACGACATCATCGACGTCGAGATCGCGCAGCGGGAGCACCGGCGGTTCGTTGCCATCCTCGAGCGGTTCGCCCAGGTCTACTACGTCCGCGATCTGCTCGGTGAGGTCGTGCAGAGCGATGCGGTCCGCAAGCTGTTGATCCAGGAGACGATGGACGTCGTTCCCTCCACGCCACTGGCGCGGAGCCTGGGCGAAGAGCCGCCTGAGACCATCGTACGGATGCTGATCGAGGGAAAAGAGGAGCAGCAGGGTCCGCTCGCGCTCACGCTCAACGAGTGGGGCTACGAGCTGCCGCCGCTCCCGAATCTCTACTTCACGCGCGACGTCGCGATGGCGATCGGACAGCACGTGATGATCGGCTCGATGCGATACGGCGCGCGGTGGTCGGAGGAGCTCATCATGAAGGCGCTCTTTCTCCATCATCCGCAGCTCGCCAACAACGGGCTGCTGTACGACGGGTCGGCGGAGCGACGACTCAATTACACGCTCGAGGGCGGTGACATCCACCCGCTGCGGCGCGACCTCGTCATGATCGGGTTCAGCGAGCGCTCGAGCCCGGCCGCGATCGATCACCTGACGTCGCTGTTGTTCGAGCACACGCCGATCGAGGATGTGATCATCGTCGTGATGCCGAAGGAGAACACCGCGATCCATCTCGACATGATTTTCACGCAGGTGGATCACGAGCTCTGCGTCGTATACCCGCCGCATTTCGTCGGCCCGGAGCGGCTCGCGGTGCTGCATCGCCGCAAAGGGCAGGCGCAAATGCGCGAGATGCCGAACGTGTTCGCGGCACTGCAGGCGGTGAATCTGCCCCTGGAGCCGATCTTCTGCGGCGGTGAGCGTCGAGTCTACCAGGAACGGGAGCAATGGTCCTCCGGCTGTAACTTTTGTGCGATGCGGCCGGGAGTCGTCACGTCATATGGCCGCAATGAGGCCACGCTTCGGGAGCTGGAGAAGATGGGGTTTCGCGTCATTCCCGCGAACGAATTTCTCACCGGCGACGCTCCGATTCGGGAAGGGGAGCGCGCCGCGATCACTTTCGAGGGTGGGGAGCTGGTGCGCGGCGGCGGCGGGCCGCGATGCATGACGCTCCCGATCTCGCGCGACGATCCGTGGAGCTGACGGGATGACTGCCCCGGCATCGTTTCGCAGAGATGGTGGCGTCGTGCTTCGACCCGCCGAGACGTTCCTGGCCTCGCGGGCGCGCGACTTCCTGGCCGCCGGCCCGGCCGACGTGGTACCGCTCATCGAGCACGTGTGTCAGATCCCGGGCGCGCCGCGGGTCGTCGCCGAGCACATGGCGCGGGCGCTGCTCGGGGAACGCACGGAGTTCGTCCGCGACGTCGACGGTCGCTGGCGACTGGCGGATCGAGCGCCAGCCCCCTACGCGGTCGACGTCCTACCGCGACACGATGCGCCGGTCGTTCCGCATCCCGATCTCCTGTCCCTCGACTATGCCGTGGTCGACGTCGAAACCACGGGTACGCGCTGCTGGGCAGGCGATCGTATCACGGAGATCGCGGTGGTCGCCGTGCGAGGCGGCGTCGTCGCGGACACGTTCGAGACGTTGGTGAATCCCGAGCGTCCGATCCCGCCGTGGATCAGCAGGCTCACCAACATCTCATGGGACATGGTCAAGGACGCGCCCCGCTTCCGGGACATTTGCGACGATGTCGTGCGCGCGATGGATGGCGCGATCTTCGTCGCGCATAACGCGCAGTTCGATTGGCGCTTCGTCACGACCGAGGTGGAGCGAGCGACGGGACGCCAGCTCGACGGCCGCCGCCTGTGCACGGTCCGCCTCGCGCGCAAGCTGCTCCCGCACTTGCGCTCCCGACGGCTCGACTACCTCGCGATGCATTACGGGGTCACCATTACCGCACGTCACCGCGCCGGCGGAGACGCGGTCGCGACGGCGGAGGTTCTCGTCAGGCTCCTCCGGGATGCGCGGTCCCGAGAGTGCCATTGTTGGCCCGATCTCGAGGCGCTCCTGGGCCGCCTGATCGTGCGATCGCGCAAGCGCCGCCGAAGCGCGATGCCGCGTCCCGTCGATCGAGACACGACGGCGTGACCGTCCCACAACCGCTGGTCGAAACGCGAACGCTGGGCGCGTGGACCGTGCACGCGATTCAAGCGGGGGGGCAGGCGCTCGACGGGGGCGCGATGTTCGGCGTCGTTCCAAAGCCGCTCTGGGAGCGCCGCATCCCCGCCGACGCCCGCAACCGCATCCCGCTCGGCATGCGCTGTCTGCTCGTCGAGCACGACATTGGGCTCGTGTTGATCGACAACGGCGCGGGCAACAAGGAGAGCGCGAAGTTCCTCGACATCTACGGCATCGAGAACGCCGGAGCCGACGGACGCACGTTGCTCGAGGATGGTCTCCGATCGCTGGGGCACCGGCCGGAGGAGGTGGCGCTCATGATCGACACGCACTTGCATTTCGATCACGCCGGCGGCAACACGTATCGCGATGCCGAGGGGCGGATCCTGCCGGCATTTCCCAACGCGCGCTACATCGTGCAGCGCGGAGAATACGAGTGGGCGACGCGCACGAACGAGCGCACCGCGGCGAGCTATTTCCCGAACAACTTCGAGCCGGTGAAGGCGGCGGGGCTGCTCGACCTCGTCGAGGGCGACCGGGAGCTGGTTCCCGGGATCCGCGTTGTCCGCACGCCGGGGCACACCCCGCATCACCAGAGCATCGTGCTCGAGTCACATGGCGAAATCGCGTTCTTCCTTGGCGACCTCGTCCCGACGGCGGCGCACTTGCCCCTTCCGTGGATCATGGGCTACGACGTGGAGCCGCTCGTCACGCTGGAGACGAAGCGGAAATACCTCCGGCTCGCCGCGGACGAGGGGTGGCTTCTCGTCTTCGAGCACGATGCCGCCGTGTCGTGGGGACGGGTGGTGCACGATGGGAAGTCCTACAGGCTCGAGGGAGAGTGACTGCGGACTGCGAACTGCGAACTGCGGACTGCGGACTGCGAGCTGCGGACTGCGAACTGCGGACTGCGAACTGCGAGCTGCGAGCTGCGAACGGCGACCTAGAACCTCGGGGAAGCTACTACCGCCAACAGTAGCATCCCGAGGGTTTTAGGTCGCAGTTCGCAGGTCGCAGCACTTCGCCGTTGCAGTTGCCGGTACGGTTGACGCTTCACCCCGGCACCGCTAAGTTTCGCTCCGACAACTAGCTAAGTAGGGCGAACCCGCCCTCACCCTTCGGCCCCGCGCAGGCGGGCGTGCTGTAGGAGTTCCTGAGAGAGGCACGAGCCCACGAGTGGGGGCGCGTGCTCCCATCGCGGACTCCAGAGGGTCCGCGATTTTCGTTTTCCTTCTCGGAGGAGCACCAACTATTCAGGACAGTACCAAGCGAGTCCGCGTGAATCGGCAAATTCGCATTAGCCCGGTGCGCGTGATCGCTCCAGATGGCTCGCAGCTCGGCATTCTCGAAGTGGATGTCGCGCTCGCCAGGGCTCAGGAAGAAGGGTTGGATCTGGTCGAAGTGGCCCCCACGGCGCGCCCCCCCGTCGTTCGCATCATGGATTACGGGAAGTTCAAGTTCGAGCAGGCCAAGCAGGCGCGCCTCGCCAAGAAGAAGCAGCACGTCATCCTGCTCAAGGAAGTCAAGTATCGCCCGGGCATCGATGACCACGACTTCGACACGAAGACGCGCCACGCCCGGCGCTTCCTCGAGGAAGGAAACAAGGTGAAGGTCACGATGATGTTTCGTGGCCGGCAGGTCGCCCACCCCGAGCTGGGCAAGGAAGTGCTCGACCGCGTCGCCAACGAGCTTGCCGAGATCGGGAAGATCGAGACGGACGCGAAGCTGGAAGGGAAGAACATGACCATGATCCTCGCGCCGAAATAACGGCTCGACCATAACGAGTGGAATCGCATGCCGAAGATGAAAACCCACCGCGGCGCCGTGAAGCGCTTCAAGATCACCGGCTCCGGCAAGGTGAAGCGGTATAAAGCGAACAAGAGTCACATCCTCACCAAGAAGAGCGCGAAGCGGAAGCGCCGCCTGCGTCGTCCCGGACTGATCAGCACCCGTGGCGAAGCGAAGAACATCAAGCGCCTGCTTTCGGCGTAAGGAGATCGTCCCATGCCTCGCGTCAGATCGAACGTCGCGCGCCTGAAGCGCAAAAAGCAGGTCATGAAGGCCGCTCGCGGCGCGTTCGGCGGCCGCAGCAAGCTGTGGAAGGCGGCCAAGGAGACCGTCGAGCGCGGTTGGCGCTACGCCTATCGCGACCGCAAAAACAAGAAGCGCGATTTCCGGCGGCTGTGGATCATCCGGATCAATGCCGCCGCTCGGCAGCACGAGATGAGCTACAACGCGCTGATCAGCGGACTGCGGAAGGCGGGCATCGAGGTGGACCGGAAGATTCTGGCCGATCTCGCCGTGCGCGACCCGCAGGCGTTTGGCGAGCTCGCCGACAAGGCGCGGTCCGCGCTGAACGCGGCGTGAGTCCCCGCCCCATCGGGGCGATGCTCGACACGGGCGACGGCCGCGCACTCTTCGGAAGGCGCAGCCGTCGCCCGCTTCGTTTCACTCCTACCCCCACTCGCACGTGACGCTGGACGAATTGGTGGAGGCAGCCCGCTCTCTCGCGCGCGAGGGCCGCGACCTCATCGCGCGCGCCTCGTCGGGCGACGAGCTCGCGACGGCGCGCACCACGCTGGTCGGTCGCAAGAGTGGCCGCCTCACGGAGCTCATGAAAGCGCTACCCGCGCTCGCTCCCGACGCGCGTCGTGAGGCGGGGGCCGCCGTCAATCGCGCCAAGGAAGCCCTCGAGGCTGCGCTCGACGCTCGTGAGGCGGAGCTGCGACACACCGCCCCCGCTGAACCGCGGCTCGATCTGACCATGCCCGCGCGCCGCACATGGCGCGGCGCCGTCCACCCGGTCACGCGCGTGATCGACGAGATCCGCGACATCTTCCGTGAGCTCGGCTTCACCGTCGCCGTGGGGCCGGAGGCCGAGACGGAGTGGTACAACTTCGGCGCCCTGAACTTTCCCGTGGATCACCCGGCGATGGACATGCACGACACGCTCTACCTGAGCGACGACACGCTGCTCCGCACGCACACGTCGCCCGTTCAGGTTCGCACGCTCCAATCGTATCCCCCACCCGTGCGGGTGATCGTGCCGGGCAACGTGTACCGCCGCGACTTCTTCGACCCCTCGCACGCGCCCATGTTCTCCCAGATCGAGGGGCTCGCCGTTGACGAGGGTATCGGCTTCGTCGACCTCAAGGCGACGCTCGTGAATTTCGCGAACCGCTTCTTCGGAAGACGGCCGACGCGCTTTCGGCCGAGCTATTTCCCCTTCACCGAGCCATCGGCCGAGCTCGATGTGCAGTGCGGGGTGTGCGGCGGATCGGGCTGCCCAACGTGCAAGCAGACGGGATGGGTCGAGATCCTCGGCTCTGGCATGGTGCATCCCGCCGTGCTCGAGGCATGTGGAGTCGACAGCGAGCGGTACACCGGCTGGGCATTCGGCATGGGACCGGCGCGCGTCGCGCTCAGTCGCTGGGGCATTCCCGACATCCGATTGCTGTACGACTCGGACGTCCGCTTCCTGGAGCAGCTGGCGCAATGAACGCCTCGTACGCCTGGCTCAAGACGTTCGTCGACTTCGATCTCGAGCCGAATGCGCTGCGCGACTTGCTGACCCAGCGGGTCGTGACGGTCGACGAGGTGCTGCCACTCCGACCCGACCTCGCGCCGATCGTCATCGGTCGCGTGGTGGAGTGCGCCCGCCATCCGGACTCCGATCACCTCAGCGTCACGAAGGTCGATGCCGGCACTGGGGAATTGCTCGATGTCGTGTGCGGCGCACCGAACGTGCGGGCCGGAAAATTCTATCCGTTCGCGCCGGTCGGCACCACGATGCCTGGCGGGATGAGAATCGAGCGGCGGAAGATCCGGGGCGCCGTCAGCGCGGGGATGCTCTGCTCCGCGCGCGAGCTTGGGCTCGGCGACGAGCACGAAGGCATCATGGAGCTCGACATCGAGGCGACGCCTGGCACCCGCTTTCTCGACGTCTATCCGGTCGGAGACACGCGGCTCGTGCTCGACGTGTCACCCAGTCGACCGGACCTTCTCTCCCACCTGGGGGTCGCTCGCGAGATCGCCGCGGCCCTCGGGAAAGACATCCGCCCGCTCATCTGGACCGGCGCTCACGATTTCCTCGGCGCACCATCGCCCGAGCAGGAGTCGATGACACGCCGCCTCCTCGATGAGCTGCCGACGGCGATTGCCGGCGAGCGCTTCGACGCTACAGCGATCGCGGAGGCCGTCACGACCGTCGTCGGCGACGAGAGCGGAGTTGCGGCGTCGCTCATCGACGCCGTGCGAAGCATGCCCGACCGACCGCGCCACAAGGGCGTTACGGAAGGGAACACCGGCAACGTGCGCGTTGTCCTCGAGGATGCGGAGGGGGCGCCCCGCTATTGCGGTGTCGTCATCCGGGGCGTGAAGATCGCGCCCAGCCCACAATGGCTCGTCGACCGGATCACCTCCGTTGGCGGGCGTCCGATCAACAACGTCGTCGATGCCACGAACTTCATGCTGCACGGGTTCGGACAACCGATGCACGCCTTCGACGTCGACAAGCTGGCGGGCAGCTCGGTGATCGTCAGGCGAGCACGCCCCGGTGAGCGTCTGGTGACGCTCGATGGCGTCGAGCGGACCCTCAATCCTTCGACCACCGTGATCGCCGACGCCGAGCGCGCCCAGGCCCTCGCCGGCATCATGGGTGGGCGTGACAGCGAAGTAACCGAGACCACGACCGACATCTTCCTCGAGGTCGCAAACTTCGATCCGCGCGCGACTCGCGCGGCTCGGCGCGCGTTAGGTCTGTCGACCGATGCGAGCTATCGCTTCGAGCGCGGCGTCGACATCGAATGGGCTCCGTTCTGGCTCTCGCATGCCGTTGCGCTCATCACGAGTCTCGCGGGCGGCAGCGCCGAGGAGGACGTCGACCTGTATCCCGAGCCGCGGACACCGGCGCCGCTGAAGCTGCGCGTGGCGCGGATTGCGCAACTCCTCGGTGCGCCGATCACCGCTCAGGAAACCCTCTCGCTGCTTCGCGCGATCGGGTTCGTCGTGGAATGGGTGCCCGGTACGGAGATGCTCCACGGCGACCAGGAGCTGCACGTCATCCCGCCGTCGTGGCGCCTCGATATCGGGCACGAGGTCGATCTCATCGAGGAGGTCGCCCGTCTCCACGGCTATGACGCGTTCTCGAGCGAGCTGCGGCCCTTCCGGATCGGTACGGTGCCTGATGCGCCGATCGAGCTGGTCGCCAGTCGCCTGCGCAGCGTGCTCGCCAACGCGGGACTGTACGAGGTGCGCCCGATGCCGTTCGTGAGCGGGGGGGAGGGCTACGTGCGGGTGCGTAACCCACTTGCCGAAAACGAGGCATTTCTGCGGCGGGCGGTCATGGAGTCTCTGGCCAGACGCGCGGAGCATAACCTGTCGCACATGCAGGGCAACATTCGCCTGTTCGAGATCGGCAACGTCTTCTCGCCCTCGGGTGGACGCCTGCCTCACGAGGAGGTGCGCGTCGGCGCGTTGATCATGGGCGCGCGACGCCCCCCGCATTTCACCGAGCCCAAGCCTCCCGCGTTCGATGAGTGGGATGCGAAGGCAATCGCCGAGGTCATCGGGGAGACCGCGTTCCGCGGTCGCTCGTTCACCCTCGTTCCCGGCGAGGGCGATACGCTGTGGGAGGCGCAGCTGGATGGTCGCCGCGTGGGCGACGTGACTCGAGTGCGGCTCGACGCGCCGGTATGGGCATCGCCGGCGTTCGGCATCGAGGTGGCGCTCGAGACGGTCGCGTCGGCCGACGTGGCGGCTCCGGGGCGCGCGGCGTACGGGCGCGAGGACGCGGCGCGCGGCCCTGCGCCTGTAACGCCGTTCCGCTCGCTTCCGGTAACGCCGGCAGCCGAGTTCGATCTCGCGCTTCTCGTACCGAATGACATGCCCGCCGCGAAAGTCGAGGAAGTCATCCGCAGGAATGCGGGGGAACTGCTCGAGCGACTTGCTCTTTTCGACGAATTCCGCGGTGCCGGCCTTCCGACGGGCATGCGGAGCGTGGCCTGGCGGTTGACGTTCCGTCATCCCGAGCGCACCCTTCGCGACAAGGAAGTCTCCGGTCGCAGGGAGAAGCTGCTGCGCGCGCTCGAGGAGGAATTGGGTGTCCGACAGCGAACGGCCTGACCTGGTCGCGTTTCGCGAGCTTGCTCATCTCATCGGGCAGCTCGGCGAAGAGATGGCGGGATGGCGCCGCCGTGCACAAACGGCGGAAGCGCGCGTGAAGGAGCTCGAGTCGGCGGCACCGCAGACCAAGGGCACCAGGCACACCGCCTCCCTCGAAAAGGAAAACGCGGAGCTGCGCGCCCGCCTCGATGCGGCCCGGGACCGCGTGCAGCACCTTCTCGATCGGACCCGGTTCCTGCGCCAGCAGGGAGAGAAGGGGGCGACCCGATGAACGGCCGGAAGAGCAGCGTGCGTGTCACGATCGTCGGCGAGGAATACACCATTCGGAGCGATGCCTCACCCGAGCATACGCGCGCCGTGGCCGAGCACGTCGATCGTGCGATTCGCGAGATCATGAACAGCGGAGCGGTCGCCGAGACTCGGAAGGCCGCCATCCTGGCCGCCCTTCAGATTACCGACGATCTCTTCCAGGCGCGCGCGCAGTCCGAGGAGATCGCGGAAGGGATGCAGCAGCTCAGCTCCGAGATCCGGCGCCGGCTCCCGCCGGCGAAGCGCGTAAGCGGGGAAACCGCTGAACGATGACGCGCGTTGCCTTTTGTCCCGCCGGGACGTAGTTTCTCCGCAGTCACCGCGTTTGGCGTAGGCCCAAGCGCCCTTTGTAGTTAGCCGTTCCGTCACGCGCCCTTCGCCGGCGCTCGATCGAGCGACGCACTTCCGAGGGACTGGGTCGGCCCAACGGTGTTCTTCCTGACTCCGCGGCGGGTTACTGCCGCGTTGGAGCATACATACATGAACGAAATCGCGATCTATGCCGCGTTGGGCGTGCTCGTCATCCTCGCCTCCGCGGCCTTTTTCTTTGTGGGACGGGCGGCCGGGCGGACGGCGGAGCGCAAGGCGGCGGCAACGGCCCGCGCGGGGGCGGAGGAGACGGCGAAGCGGATCCTCGACGAGGCGCAGCGTGAAGCCGATACGCTGCGCAAATCGGCGGTGGTGGCCGGGAAGGAGGAGACGATCAGGCTTCGCGAATCGTGGGAAGGCGAGGCCTCACGCCGGCGCGAGGAGATCGAGCGGGCCGAGAAGCGCGTTCAGGAGCGAGAGACGGCGCTCGACCGGAAGTTCGACATCCTCGAGCAGCGCGACAAGGAAATCGGACGCCGCGCCAGCGAGCTGGGTCGAAAGGAGAAGACGGTTTCGGAGCGGGATGCCGAGCTTGACCGCATGCTGGCCGACGAGCGGCGACGCCTCGAAGCGTTGGCCGGGATGTCGGCGGAGCAGGCGAAGGCGGAGCTCATCGGACGGTTGGAGGAGCAGGCCCGCGCCGACGCCGCCAACAGCCTCCGGGAAATTCGCGAGAGCGCCCGCCGCAATGCCGAACGGGAGGCCAAGAAGATCGTCGCCCTGGCGGTCCAGCGTGTTGCCGCCGATCACACAGCGGAGATCACCGTGTCGTCGGTGGCGCTGCCCAACGATGAAATGAAGGGGCGGATCATCGGCCGCGAAGGTCGCAACATCCGCGCGTTCGAGCTGGCGACCGGTGTCGACGTGATCATCGATGACACCCCTGACACGGTGGTCGTCTCGGGATTCGACCCGGTGCGCCGGGAGATCGCGCGCCTGTCGCTTCAGAAGCTCGTCGCCGACGGGCGGATCCACCCCGGGCGCATCGAGGAAGTCGTCGCGAAGTCGCGCAAGGAAGTCGAGCAGTCGATTCAGGAGATGGGCGAGCAGGCGGCCTATGAATCCGGGGTCAACGGGCTGCACCCAGAGCTCGTGAAGCTCGTGGGCCGGATGCACTATCGTACGAGCTACGGCCAGAACATCCTGCTGCACTCCAAGGAGGTCGCGCACCTCGCCGGCATCATGGCGCAGGAGCTCGCGCTCGACGCCGTGATGGCGCGGCGTGGGGCCCTCCTGCACGACATCGGCAAGGTGCTCACCCACGAGCACGAGGGGACGCACGTGCAGCTCGGCGTCGAGGTCGCGACGAAATACGGCGAGAATCCGCTGGTCGTGAACTGCATCGCGGCTCACCACGACGACGTCCCGCACGAGAGCGAAATCTCCGTGCTGGTGCAGGCTGCCGATGCGATCTCCGGTTCGCGTCCGGGCGCGCGGCGCGAGGCCTTCGAGACGTACGTGAAGCGTCTGGAGGGGATCGAGAAGATCGCCGGCAGCTACCGCGGGGTGGAGAAAGTCTTTGCCATCCAGGCGGGCCGCGAGGTTCGTGTCGTCGTCCGGCCGGACGAGGTCGACGACGTCCGGATGACGTCCCTGTCCGAGGAGATCGCTCGGCGCATCGAGTCGGAGCTTCAGTATCCCGGTCAAATCAAGGTCGTGGTGATCCGCGAGACGCGGGCGGTGGATTTTGCCCGCTGAGATCATCGACGGCGCCGCGATCGCCGCGTCGATCCGCGCCGACGTGGCACGCAAGGTCAAGGCGCTAGGCGCGCGGGGCGTGCGGCCCGGGCTCGCGGTCATCCTCGTCGGCGACGACCCCGCGAGTCAGGTGTACGTACGGATGAAAGGGAAGGCATGTGAGGAAGCGGGGATGCATTCGGTCACGATGCGGCTCGATCCGTCGACGTCGCAGGAGGAGCTGCTCACCGAGATCGATGCGCTCAACGCCGATCCCCTCGTGCATGGTATCCTGGTGCAGATGCCCGTCCCGAAGCAGATCGATGCCGACGCCGTGGTGCGCCGCATTCGTCCGGAGAAGGATGTCGATGGGTTCCATCCCATCAACGTAGGGAAGGTGTTCATCGGAGAGCGCGACGGGTTTTCTCCCGCGACCCCGGCGGGGGTACAGCAGCTGCTGCTTCGCAGCTCGGTCGATACGGCCGGCAAGCATTGCGTCATCATCGGGCGCAGCAACATCGTCGGCAAACCGATGGCCTCCCTGATGGTCCAGAACGGGCCCGGTGGGAACGCCACGGTGACCGTGTGCCACTCGCACACGCGCGACCTGGCCGAGCACGCGAAACGCGCCGACATCCTCATCGTGGCGATCGGGCGTCCGCGCATGGTGACCGCCGACATGGTGAAGCCGGGTGCGGTCGTGATCGACGTCGGGGTCAACCGCGTGGATGATCCCTCGTCGAAGAAGGGCTATTCGCTCGTCGGCGACGTGGACTTCGAGGGGGTGCGCAAGGTCGCGTCGAGGATCACGCCCGTGCCCGGCGGAGTTGGACCCATGACGATCGCCATGCTGTTGTCGAACACCCTCCGCGCCGCCGAGCGCAGGCACGCGTGAAGCCGCACCATCGGCGTGCCCCCGCCCGCGTCGCCGAGCCGGGGACCGAGCCGTCCCTGTTCGGGGATGCCCTCCCGGCGCCGTCGCGTTCGCCGACACCCAGCCGCCGCACGCCCGGTCGCCTGCGCGAGGACGTCGAGCACCTCGCGATCAGTGTCAGCACGCTCACCAACCTGGCGCGTGAGATCGTCGAGGGCGCGTTCGTCCCGCTCTGGATCCGCGGCGAGGTCACGGACTTCAAGGCGCACCGCAACGGCCATTGGTACTTCTGCCTGCGCGACGCGAGCGCTCAGGTGCGATGCGTCGTGTGGAACACGCATCAGTACCGGATTCCGGCGCCGCCTGACGAGGGAATGCAGGTGCTGGCGTTCGGGCGCCTCACGGTCTACCCGTCGCGCGGTGACATGCGGTTCGTCGTCACGAAGATGGCGGCGGAGGGCGATGGACTGTGGCGGAAGGCGCTCGACGTCGCGATCGCGCGTCTTCGGGGCGACGGTCTGCTCGCGCCCGAGCGGAAGCGACCACTCGCGCGCTATCCCCGTCGTGTGGCGATCGTGACCAGCCCCGACGGCGCGGCGTTGCGGGACATCATCGCCGTCGCGCGGCGCCGGTGTCCATCGGTCGAGCTCGTCGTGGTCCCGGCCAAAGTCCAGGGCGACGGCGCGGTCGAAGAGCTGGTGGCCGCCATCGAGCGCGCATCGCGCTGGAAGAACTGCGACACCCTGATCATCGGGCGCGGGGGTGGTGCCCGCGACGATCTTTGGGCGTTCAACGACGAGCGGGTCGCACGCGCGCTCGCGGCGTGCCCGGTGCCGACTATTTCGGCAGTCGGTCACGAAGTGGATATCACGCTCTGCGATCTCGTCGCGGATCTTCGTGCGGCGACGCCGTCGGCTGCCGCCGAAGCGGCGGTGCCGGTGCTGGACGACATGCGCGCCGCACTGGAGAGCGCGACGTTGGCGCTACGCAGTACGGCTGAGCGGTCGCTCCTCGATGCGCGCGCTCGACTCACCCGTGTCGCGCGCGACGTGCGCCGAACGGCGCAGATCTCCCTCGAGCGACGACGTGCGCAATTGCAACTCGTGACGGCGCGCCTCGAGGCGCTGAGCCCACTGTCGACGCTCGCACGAGGCTACGCCGTCGCGCGCGACGGGGATGGTCGAATGCTGTCGAGAGTGGACGACTTCACGATCGGTCAACCGTTCACGTTGCGTGTGCGCGACGGCGAAGTGGATGCTCGAGCCCAGAACGTCACTCGCCGTTCCCCTGAGGACCGCGAGGCCCCCGAGGACCCCGAGCACCCTGACCGATGACGTTCGACTCCGATCTCACGCGGCTCGAAGCCATCGTCGCCGAGCTCGAGCACAGCGACCTCCCGCTCGATCGGGCGCTCAAGCTGTTCGAGGAGGGTGTCGCTTGCGTGCGGAGCGCCTCGAATCAGCTCTCCCAGGCCGAGGCACAGGTACAGCAGCTGCTCGAGCAATCCGACGGCACGTTCCGACTCGATCCGCTTGGCGGCTGACGACGTTCCCGCATCGCTGGCGACAGCGCAGCGCGCGATCGAGGAGGCGCTCGTTCACGTCTGCGATCGGGGGCTCCTCGACGTCTCGGCGCCGATTGCCGACGCCGTTCGCTACAGCATGCTCGGAGGCGGAAAGCGGCTCCGGCCTCAGCTGGTGCTCGCCGTCTATCGGGCCGCCGGCGGGACGGGAGACGCGAGCCTGCTGGCCGCCTCCGTCGAGATCGTGCACGCATATTCGCTCGTGCACGACGACCTGCCGTGCATGGACAACGACAGCGTGCGCCGAGGCCGTCCGACACTGCACCGTGTCTTCGGGGTGACGGTCGCGACCATCGCTGGTGTGACCATGGTCCCATTCGCCGCTCGTACGGCACTCGAGGGCGCGCAGGCGCTCGGGTTGCCTCTGGAAGCGTGCGGCAGCATCGTTCGACAGTTGATGCGGGCATCGGGCGCCGGAGGGATGGTGGGTGGCCAGCTACTGGACCTCGAGGGTGAAGGGAAGGCGCTGTCCCTTGCCGATCTCGAGCGCATTCACCGCGCGAAGACGGGCGCCCTCATCGCCGCGTCAGTGCGCATTGGCGCCACGGCAGCCGGCGCGAGCGGCCCTCATGCGCAAGCGCTCGATCGTTATGGGGAGTCCGTCGGGCTGGCCTTCCAGATCGCCGACGATGTGCTCGACGCCACCGCGACCTCGGAGCAGCTCGGCAAAACCGCCGGGCGTGACGCCGCGCTCGGAAAGGTCACGTATCCCGCCGTGCTCGGCGTCGAGGGTGCCATCGCGAGGGCGAGCGAGTTGGCGGACGAGGCCTGCCGGGCGCTCGAGCCGGTGCGCTTGTTGACACCTGAGCTGGAGCATCTCGCTCGATTTTCGGTCTCCAGACGAAGCTGAGACACTTTGAACCGGGGCATGTGGAAAAGAAGGCTGCGAACTGCGAACTGCGAACTGCGAACTGCGAACTGCGAGCTGATGCGAACTGCGAACTGCGAACCGCACGGCGAGGACGCCGCCTCCCTTGAACACCGACACTCGATCGCTGGTGGAGCCGTAGGGCTGACATCGCAGCTCGCGGCTCGCAACAGTTCGCAGTTCGCAGTTCGCACTTCGCAGTTCGCACTTCGCAGTTCGGAGTCTCGTTCCAGACCGCTGCGGTTCCAATGGTCAGAACACTAGATTTCACGCACGATCCCAGACGCGACGTCACCCATGTCGATCCTCGCTCGCCTGCACTCGACCGCCGACCTGAAGTCCCTCTCTCGTGACGAGCTTCGCACCCTCGCCGTGGAGATCCGCGAGCAGCTCATCGACACGTGCTCGCGCACCGGCGGACACATCGGTGCCGGACTCGGCGTCGTCGAGCTCGCGGTGGCGCTGCACCACGTGTTCGACACGCCCCTCGATCAAGTGGTGTGGGACGTCGGGCACCAGGGCTACCCGCACAAGCTCCTCACTGGCCGACGCGATCGCATGGAGACGTTGCGCCAGGAAGGTGGGATCTCCGGCTTCCTCAAGCGTGCCGAGAGCGAGTACGACACCTTCGGCGCTGGCCACGCCGCCACCGCAATTTCCGCCGCGCTGGGCATGGCGGCGGCACGCGACATCCGCGGGGAGAAGTTCAAGGTCGTCGCCGTCGTCGGCGACGGTGCGCTCACCTGCGGGCTGTCCTACGAGGGGCTGAACAACGCCGGCGCGTCGGACCGCGACATCCTCGT